>CAJYIY010000030.1 GCA_913775305.1 uncultured Erwinia sp.
GCGCGCTGGGTCCGGCAGATGAATGTAAAATCACGCGCCATCGGCATGGGATCGGCGCTGTTCACCACCCCTTCCGGGCTGGGGAGTAATCATGCCAGCGTGATTGGCGCCCTGAAAATGGTGGCCCGCGCCACCCGCTATCCGATGATCATGCGCAGCTGGAAAACGCAGAACTACCGGCTGAAGGTGTTCGGCGATTCGCCGCGTATTGAAACCATCTCGAATACAAACGACCTGCTGTTCTCCGATCTGACGGTGATCGGCGGCAAAACCGGTACGCTGACGCCAATCTATAATCTGGCCTGCGTGGTATCCATGCCGGACAGTCAGCTGCTGCTGGTGGTCACGCTGGGGGCTGAGCGGGCAGAAGACCGCTTTACCGACTGTAAGGCGCTTATCGATGCGGTGAAAATGCAGTATTTAACGCCTAAAGCCAGCTGATGCGCTAATGGGCTGATTATTCATACTTTCTTGCAATTTATTTACACCTTGCCACGCGTAATCTCGTACAACATGCGCTGTTTTTGTTGGTTAATTCGAGGATTTAGCGGTGAAGAAGCGTCAGCTTGGAAGTATATGCCTGGTTTTATTACTGAGTGCGGTAGCCCGTGCTGAAGATATCCCCGCTGAGGACGCACTGACGTTCCCGCTTACCCCTCCGGCTATTGATGCCGCTTCCTGGGTGCTGATGGATGCCACTACCGGCCAGATCCTGACCGCGAGTCATGCTGATGAGCGCCGCAACCCGGCCAGCCTGACAAAGCTGATGACCGGCTATGTCGTGGATCGCGCCATCGATAAAAAGCGCATCACGCGCGATGATGTTGTCACCGTAGGGAAAGATGCGTGGGCCGCGGGTAACCCCGTATTCAAAGGATCTTCGCTGATGTTCCTTAAGCCCGGCGATAAGGTGACCGTTCGCGATCTCAGCCGGGGTGTGATTATCGACTCCGGCAACGATGCCTGCGTGGCGCTGGCCGACTACGTCGCGGGCAGCCAGTCCAGTTTTGTTGATCTGATGAATCAGTACGTCAGTAAACTGGGCATGACCAACAGCCATTTCGAAACGGTACACGGCCTGGATGCGCCGGGGCAATACACCACTGCGCGCGATCTGGCGATCCTCTCCCGGGCTATTATCAACGGCGAGCCGGACTTTTATCAGATGTACAGTGAAAAATCGCTGACCTGGAACGGCATTACTCAGCAGAACCGCAACGGTCTGCTGTGGGATAAAACCCTGCATGTAGACGGCCTGAAAACCGGTCATACCGAAAGTGCCGGATTTAACCTGATTGCCTCCAGCGTTGACGGTCAGCGTCGTCTGATCGCTGTGATAATGGGCGGAAAAAGTCCCAAAGGGCGTGAAGAGCAGGCGCGCAAGCTGCTCACCTGGGGCCAGAACAACTTTGATACCGTGCAGCTGTTCCGCGCCGGCAGGGAGATAGGCCATGAAAAAGTGTGGTACGGCAAGCCGCACATCGTTCCTCTCGGCAGCGATAAAGATATTTATCTTACCCTGCCGCGCGATGAGGTACAGAAAATCAAAGCGCGCTATGTGGTGGAAAATCAGAACCTTGAAGCACCGCTAAAGCTGCACGAACAGGTGGGCACCATCCAGCTGGTGGAGGGCGACCGGCTGCTGACCCGCTATCCGCTGGTTACGCTACAGCCGGTTGAAGAGGCGGGTTTGATCACCCGCATCGAAGATTACATTCAGCGTAAGCTGTAAGCGGAGAATGGCGGCGGGGCAGTAAAAAGCCAGTGTCGTTTTGACAATTTTCCGCGATTTATCCGCAACGTATCCGGCGTTTATCAGCGTGCTGCGCAGGAAAGGAAACAAATTGTTTCTTTAAAATCGGGCAGGGCGATGTTAACAGCGCCGCGTGCTGTGGCATTGTTCACCGGGTTTGCCCGTGGCGGAGCACTATCGGCCGCCTGCGTCAGCCGGGAATTTGCTGGCGCAGGGATACGGTATCACGCCGCAGATCGTAACTTCACAATGCGAAAAGGAATGAAATGTGATGAGAGTGGAAATTCAGCAGTTACCGGCCAGCCAGTTGGCCGGTTTTCGCCTGGAAGGGCCATGGGAATTGACCGTACCACAGGGTTTTTCCCGGCTGAGTGAGTGGGTACAACGAAACGGCCTGAAAGGCGAATGGCTGGCGGTTTACCATGGCAATCCGCAGCAGATGCCTGCTGAGCGGCTACAGGTGGATACCGGTATCAGCGTGCCTTCCGGATTCACCCTGCCGCCGGACAGCAAAGGTGTGCAGATTCGAACCATTCCCGCCGGATGCTATGCGGTGTCGCAAGTGCAGGTCAGCGATGGTGATTTTGCCAAACCATGGCGTGAGTTTGCTGATGAATGGCTTCCCGGCAGCGGTTATCAGCGCGCCGACGGGCCCAGCTACGACCGCTATCTCAACAACGGATCGCAGACGGGCACGTGGGATTATCTTATCTGCGTCGCGGTTGAAAAAGTCAGGCGCACTGACCCGCGTCTGATGTAAATGCAGGGTTGTGAGTTCGTGACTAAATCGCGCTAAAAAAACTGAATACGTTAAGGGTTTGCTATCGTAGGGTAATCACAGGGTATTATGCTGATTATCCTGCGGAAATGTCGTAAAAAACGCGCAAAAAGCAGCCCGCTTCGTCTGTCTATCTTCTGCACTTCAGGTATCATGAGCCGAAATTTCTGATCTCATTCGGAGCCTGTTTTGCGACCCGATACGCCGGTTTCGGCCCTGCATTTTAGCGTTTATCGTCACTATCGCATCGTTCACGGCGTGCGCATTGCTCTGGCCTTTGTGCTGACCTTCCTGCTGGTTCGCAAGCTGAATATCCCTGAAGGCAGCTGGCCGCTGATTACTCTTGTTGTGGTGATGGGCCCTGTCTCATCGTGGGGTAACGTCTTCCCCCGCGCGTTACAGCGCATCGGCGGCACCCTGTTTGGCTCAGTATCCGGCCTCATCGCCTTAAAGCTGGAGCTGTTTAACCTGCCGAGCATGCTGGTGTGGTGCGCCATAGTGATGTTTATCTGCGGCTTCCTCACCCTGGGAAGACACCCCTATATGGCGCTGCTGATCGGTATTACCCTGGCGGTGATCTGTGGCGGCGAACCCGGGGATATCCACTCGGCGCTGTGGCGCGGCGGTGATGTGGTTCTCGGGTCCGTGCTGGCGCTGCTGTTCACCAGCATCTGGCCGCAGAAAGCCTGGACCCACTGGCGCATTCAGCTGTCGGACTCCCTGCTGGAAACGGCAAAAATCTACCATGCCGGTTTCTCTGCCAACCTGGTTGAACAGCCGCGCCTGGCGCGTCCGCTGCAGCGGCTGTTGGGCAAAGTGGTGAAAATGCGGTCGCTGATCGAGCCCGCCAGCAAGGAAACGCGAACGCCGCGCTCGGTTTTTGAAGCTATCCAGACGCTTAATCGCAATATCGTCTGTACCCTGGAATTGCAGCTGAACGCCTGGTGGGCGTCCCGACAAAGCCATCTTATTCTGTTAAATGCTCCAACCCTGCGGCGCACGCAGCAGATGACGGAAAATATGCTGCGCACGCTGTCAAAAGCCATCGTCGATGGTAACACCGAACAGATGGCGGCCAACAGTGCAGAACTGGCATCCATCAGCCGTGAACTGCGCCAGCTGATCGCGGAGTCAGGCGGTGATGAACAGGTAGAAACGCTGATCCACGGCTATGTCTGGCTGAGCCTGGAACTGGCTCGTCAGCTTGAGCGGTTGTCCGAGCTGTTGCGCCTCGCGCTGCGAAAATAAAACGATTCAGCAACTACTTACTGCGGGATGGTCAGCGCCAGGGTAAGATAGTGATATCCGGTTCAGCAGAGTTAACATTGCCATCGGCAGCGGTGAACCGCTAAGCTGATAGCCACGACAATGATGCCTGTGCAACAGGCCTAAAAGAAAGGTATCTTCATGGAAAATGCAAAGCAATCATTTCAGGACGTGCTGGAGTTCGTGCGTATGTTTCGTCGCAAAAACAAACTTCAGCGTGAAATCGTCGATAACGAAAAGAAAATCCGCGATAACCAGAAACGCGTGCTGCTGCTTGATAACCTGTCCGAGTACATTAAGCCAGGCATGAGCGTGGAAGCGATCCAGGAAATCATTGCCAGCATGCGCAGTGATTATGAAGACCGCGTTGATGACTACATCATCAAGAATGCCGATCTGTCTAAAGAACGTCGTGACCTGTCGAAGAAGCTGAAAACGATGGGCGAACCGAAGTAACGTTCGGACAACGGTACGCTGTGCCTGAGCAGCGGCGGCTGCCAGAAAAAATGCTTAAGCCACTGTATAAACAGTGGCTTTTTTTCGCCTGTCTTGCTGACTCTCCCGCCGCTAATCCCCGGCCAGTACCCGCGCCAGGCGGTGCAGTTCTGCGGCGACCTGCGCACGACCCGGTTGACCTTTAAACACCGGCGCGGTGCTGCTACGAACAATCAGCTCAGGCTCAAAAACCGCCAGCGGTGCGGGGTGCAGCGGCTGTTCCACACACCCGATAAGCCAGTCCACGCTGCGCTCTCCCAGCAGGCGCATATCCTGGCGCACGCTGGTGAGCGGCGGCTGATACCAGGCGCTGTCGGCGGTATCATCGTAGCCCACCACGGAAATTTCCGTGGGCACGATTTTGCCACGCTGATGCAGCGCCTGCATCGCACCCAGCGCCATCTGATCGTTGGCCACCAGCAGCGCCGAGGGTAAATCCGTGTCGGTTAGCTGCATCACCGCCTGATAGCCTGAGCGGGCGCTCCAGTCGCCAGACAGCTCGACATGGGCAACCAGCTGATGCTGCTGCAGTACCTGTCGCCAGGCATCAGCCCTGGCGCGGGCAGCCACTGACGACGACGGACCGTTGAGCAGCGCGATACGACGGTGGCCCAGCGCCAGCAGATGCTCTGCACCCTGGCGTGCTCCGGTTTGTGCGCTGAAACCGCAGCTGGCTACCGGCGCTTCCACGGCAACGTCAAGAAACAGGCAGGGCAGGGAGGCGGCCAGGGTTTCTATCTGCTGCGCGGCGGAGGTTTCCAGCGGCAGATTGATGAGCATGGCATCCACCCGCTGCGACAGCAGTTCGCTGACGGCTGCCTGTGCGCCATTCCCCCCTGCCATCGCAATAACCAGGTGCCATCCCAGCTGGCTGGCGCGCTGCTGCATTGCCGAGGCGATCTGCGCCGGGGCCAGCAGGGCCAGGTCACTGGTGGCCAGCCCCAGCGTGCGGGTATTTTTCCCGGCCAGCTGCTGGGCCACGCGATTCGGCACATAGTTAAGCGCACGCATGGCGTCCTCAACCCGGCGACGAGTCGATTCGGCTACCTGGCTGGAGTGATTCAGCACCCGGGAAACGGTCTGATAGGAGACACCGGCAGCCCGGGCCACATCATCCAGCGTTACGGAACGGGGTTTCATGATGAACTCCTTTGAAGATGATGCAGTGTAACAGTAAACACCGTAGCTCTGTTGACCTCTGGTTTAATTAATTCTGCCGTTGCGCCATATAATCAGCCATCAGAAGGCCAACATTTATCCGCGATAATTCACGTTTTTACACTCTGTCAAGACCACGGCGGCGTACTGGAAGCTCGTTCGCGCTGCAAGGAAATAAGGATATTACATGTCTGAAAGCCCACTCTCACACGATATGGTGATCCGCTCGCTGGCGATGCGCCACTGGAATGAAACCGTCAATGATACCCACGCCGTTGATGCGCTTGAGCAGGGAAAGGTGCTGTTCCTGCCTGAGCTGGCGTTTACGCTCAGCGCAGAAGAACTGGCGCTGCTGACACCGGATCTGGTCGATCCCAAACGCAAAAATATCAGCTTTAATGCGCAAAACGGCACACTGAATGGCGTTGCGCAGGATGAGAAGAAAAGCCTGGTACAGGCGCTGCTCCAGCGGCATCACGATCACGCCTGCCAGCTGGTCAGCAGCCTGCTGCCGGAATACACCTCCGCGCTGCACTCGCCGGTCAACTCACTGCGCCTGCATCCGATCGCCGTCTGGCGCGATGCCACCTCGTGGCGTAAGGACGACAGCCGTCTGCACGTCGATGCCTTCCCGTCCCGCCCCAATCACGGCGAGCGGATCCTGCGCATTTTCACCAATATCAATCCGCACGGAGAGAGCCGCCAGTGGCGGGTCGGGGAGCCTTTCCCGGTGCTGGCCAGACGTTTTTTACCGCGTCTGAAAAGCTTTTCGCCCCTCAGCAGCTGGCTGCAGAGCCGTCTGGGCATCACCAAAAGCTACCGCAGCCACTACGATCACCTGATGCTGCAGTTGCACGATGCCATGAAAGGGGATGAGCATTATCAGCAGCAGGGGCCGCAGGTGTCGCTGGAACTGCCGCCGGGCAGCAGCTGGATCTGCTTTGCCGATCAAACGCCCCATGCCGCGATGAGCGGTCAGTTTATGCTGGAGCAGACCTTTCTGCTGCCGGTGGCGGCGATGAAAAATCCCGACAACGCGCCGCTGACGATCCTGCAAAAGCTGCTTGATCGGACGCTGATTTAAACCCTGACGATGCAGGGGCGTGCCTGCATCGTGCACGCAAAGCACATTGAAACACAAAAAGACTTTGCATAACCTCCGGGCTTTAACCATCATCATGGAGTCCCTTCTCTCCCTGATGAAAAGCTGGAATGACCTTGCAAAATCTCAGAGTTTCTCTGCAGCAGGCGATTCAACGTACCGCGTGGTATCCCAAAAGACGCGCCTGGCGGGTCCTGTTCTGGCGTGAAGTGACACCGCTGGCCGTTCCGATTTTCTTTGAGAACCTCTGCGTGCTGCTGATGGGGGTGCTCAGTACCTTCCTGGTGAGCTGGCTGGGGTCAGCTGCGATGGCCGGTGTCGGTCTTGCGGACAGCTTCAATATCGTGGTGATCTCCTTTTTTGCCGCTATTGACCTTGGTACCACGGTAGTGGTGGCCTTCAGCCTGGGTAAACTGAATCGCGAAAGGGCGGTGGCGGCGGCCCGCCAGTCGCTGATAATTATGACGCTGTTTGCCATCCTGCTGGCGATAGCCATCGAGTTTATCGGGCCGCAGATTATTGATCTGATTGCCGGCCAGGCTGAACCGGAAGTCAAAGCGCTGGCGCTCTCCTACCTGCAAACCACCGCGTGGAGCTATCCGGCAGCGGCCATTGCGCTGATTGGCTGTGGAGCACTGCGCGGAGCGGGCAATACCAAAATGCCGATGCTGATCAACGGCGGGATGAACATCCTGAATATTGCTATCAGCAGCGTGCTGATTTACGGCTGCTTTTCCTGGCACGGATTAGGATTTGTCGGGGCCGGTCTGGGGCTGACCGTCTCCCGCTATATTGGCGCGGCGGCGGTCATCTTTGTGCTGGCGACGGGCTTTGTTCCGGCCCTGAAAATCTCACTGAAAAGCTACTTCACCCGGCTGAACATCAATATCCTGCGCGAAGTGCTGGGCATTGGTGTTCCGGCCAGCATCGAATCGGTGCTGTTCAACGGCGGCAAGCTGCTGACACAAATCTTCGTTGCCGGTATGGGAACGGATGTCATTGCCGGTAACTTTATCGCCTTCTCCATCGTATCGCTGATTAACCTGCCGGGGAACGCCCTGGGTTCGGCCTCGACAATTATCGTCGGTACCCGCCTCGGGCGAGGTCAGCTTGGCCAGCCGGAGCGCCTGCTACGCTATATCTTCTGGCTGTCGAATATCGGTCTGTGTACGCTGGCGCTGCTGACCGTACCGTTTGCCGGAGTGCTGGCCGCGTTTTACACCCAGGACCCGCAGGTTGTCCATGTGGTGAAAATGCTGGTGTGGTTGAATGCTGCTTTTATGCCGTTCTGGGCTGCGTCATGGGTGCTGCCTGCCGGGCTGAAGGGCGCACGTGATGCCCGCTACACCATGTGGGTATCGCTACTCAGCATGTGGGGCGGGCGCATCGTGGCCGGATATCTTCTCGGTATTGTGCTGGGCATGGGCGTGGCAGGGATCTGGCTGGGGATGGCGCTGGACTGGATCATACGCGGTGCCTGTTTCTGGCGCCGTTTAAGCAGCGGCCGCTGGCTGTGGAAATATCGCCCGGTCGATAAATGAGTGACCTGCGCCGCTCAACGGCGGCGAAGCCCCGATAAAGCCAATCGCACAAATTGTTACTTTTTTCTGCCCGAGCTGGTTGGTTGCCACTTGCAGTGAAGATATATCATGGATATATTTTTATGCGTTAATGCGAATCATTACTATTTTTACTCCAGAACGTTGGAACGGGCTGAACGGGCTGAACGGGCTGAACGGGCTGAGAACCGGCGCACCGGCGCCTGAAGTATCAACTCATTAAACATCATTTATGACTTCCGGCGGGCGGTGCCTGCCGCTACCCGGCGACCGGCCAGTCCGGCAGCCTGAGGAGAATTTATCTTGTTTGAAAATAAACACCGCGTACCTGAGCGCGTACGCAACGAACTGCGCTTTCGTCAGATTAAGGTGGCTGCAAAAACCCACGTTGCCGAAAATTTCTGGCGTATTGATTTTACTGGTGACGATCTCGCCGGATTCGATTCTCCGGGCTTTGATGACCACATCAAAGTCTTCTTCCCCGACGCCAGTGGCGAGCTGCATCTGCCGGAGGTCACTTCTGAAGGCGTGGTGTGGAAAGAGGGCCGCCGCCCGGTTTCGCGCGACTATACGCCGCTCCGGTTTGATGGCGTCAAAAACACGCTGACGCTGGACTTTTATATCCACAACGGCGGCGTTGCCAGCAGCTGGGCCGGGCAGGCACAGGTCGGCGATACGCTGGCGATTGGCGGCCCGCGTGCCTCACTGGTCGTACCGGAAGATTATGCTTTCCAGCTTTACGTCTGTGACGAAAGCGGGCTGCCAGCGTTTAAGCGCCGCAAGGAAAGCGCCGTGGGCGCGGTGCGCAAGCTGTTTGCCTTTGCTGATGAAGCCAGCGGTAGCCTCTATCTGGACGGGCTGAACGGCGTGGACGCCAGTTGGCTTGGCAGTGGAAAGATGCACGGTGAGCGGTTACGGGCGCTGATAAGCGAACTGGACAGTATCCAGCTACCCGGCGAGGATTACTTTATCTGGCTGACAGGTGAGGGTGAGGCGGTTAAACAGCTCAACGACTACTTTGTCGCGCAGCGCGGCTGTGATGAGCGCGTTGTGCGTGCCGTGGCTTACTGGCATCACAAGTAACCCGGTGGGCCGCTGCGCCGGGTTGTTTTTCACCGGGTGGCGGTCTACTATCATCCCCCTTATTTTACCGCACGGGCAGGCGATGAAACGACCGCAATTCCCCTTAACTTCCTCAGACAGCGAACCGCGCGTCGCCAGCCTCAGCCAGCGTAAAAAACGCCGCGAAAAAATGCTCGACGGCAGCGATATCCGCCTGCTGGTGCTGCACTTTCTCAGCCAGGGCGAGGCACATGGTTACGAGCTGATCAAAGCCATTGAGGAGCTGTCTAAAGGGGAGTACGCACCCAGTCCGGGAATGATCTACCCCGGCCTGACCCAGCTGGAAGAAACGGCGATGATCTCAGCCGTTGATCCGCAGGCGGCGCGCAAAACCTACCGGCTGGAGCCGCAGGGTCGCCGCTGGCTGCAGCAGCAGCAGCCCAGTCTGGCGACGGTCGTGCAGCGCCTCTCCTCGCTGGCGGTACTGGTTCAAAACCGCAGTGTGCCGGAAGTTGAACGCGCCATTCAGAATATGAAAACCGCGCTGAACTCGCGGCTGTCTCAAGCGGATATCCCGCAGGAAACCCTCTACGCGATAGTCGATGCGCTGGACGAAGCGGCAAAAAAAATCGAACGCAGTTAACGCCTCCACCAGTAGACTGACGGAGGCTGTGAAGGTAACGCGAAGCGGCTTGATGGGCACTGAACGGCGAAGTAAACCGGTTGGGGTCACCCACTGCAGTTACCGGGGATACCGCCAGCCGCAGAGCTGAGCGGGCCGGCATTGTCACAAAAGAGAGCTACACTGCCCCTGTTTCACCCCGGCCCAGAAGGCGTCGGGGGAGCGGGCTTCGCCAACTGGCCGTTTGCCACCCGCGAGACGCGTTCAGAACACGCACCGCCGGCGTGGTCTTTCGGTTCCCGCCTTGCCGCATTGCCCGTTCAGGTGCCGCTGAAATCTGCTGTGGCCGCGTATCCCCGATCCCCTCAGAGATCGATCACAATCTCCCCTGAATGGCTGCGCGAGCAGCACAGCGCGATATGCTGCGCTGAGGCGGTTTT
This sequence comes from uncultured Erwinia sp., assembly GCA_913775305.1. Classification (GTDB taxonomy): domain Bacteria; phylum Pseudomonadota; class Gammaproteobacteria; order Enterobacterales; family Enterobacteriaceae; genus Erwinia. The sequence continues at coordinate 10,236 of CAJYIY010000030.1, forward strand.
TTCCTGCCCGGTCTGCACGGTATCCCGGTGATCGATAACGCCCTCCAGCACCGGGGTCAGGCAGGCCCCGCACAGGCCCATCTCGCAGGAGAGCGGCACCGCAACGCCGTTTTCCAGCAGGACCTGGGCGATGGTTTTATCGCCCGGCACCGGCCATTTCTTCCCGCTTGAGGCCAGGGTGACGGTAAATGTGCCGTCCCGTGCCGCGTTGGTCTGCAGGGCAACGGGCTGGAAGGCCTCAGTATGGATCTGTTCCGCCGCCCAGCCCGCCGAGCGGGCAGTCTCCGCCACCGCGTCCATAAATCCCTGCGGGCCACAGGCGTACAGGTGCGCGTTGCCCTCCGGTGCGGTGATGGTCTGCGCCAGCCGGTGGCGCGGACTTCCGCCTTCGTCGGAACAGTGGACGGTACACAGTGCCTCACCGCCGTGATCCATCAGTTCAGTGATAAAAGCGGCGCTGCTGCGCCGTTTCACAAAATAGTGCAGGATAAACGGCGTGCCTGACGCCTTCAGCCGGAGCGCCATCGCATAGAGCGGGGTGATGCCGATGCCCGCCGCCAGCAGCAGTACCCGCCCGGCATGCCGCAGCGGAAACAGGTTGCGCGGCGGCGATATCATCAGCGTCTGACCGGGGCGCAGCGTGTCGTGAATATAGCGCGATCCCCCCCGTGATGCGGCCTCCCGCGCCACGCAGATCAGATACCGGCTCTCGTCACATGCCCCGGTCAGCGAGTACTGGCGGACTTTACCGCAGGGCAGGTGGAGGTCGATATGCGCACCGGGCTGCCAGGCGGGCAGCGGCGCAGCGTCTTTGCCGACAAGGCTGACCGCCAGGCTTTTGTCACCCTGCCGCCACAGGCCGTCGACCATCACTTCCAGCATCTCACTCATTGCATCCTCCGCTCAGACCAGGAAAAATTCGCCGAAGCCCATTTTTTTCAGGCCGCGACGATAGGCAATCGAGCTGCGGTCGGCGGGAATATGCGCCTCCATAGTCAGATCCAGCGGCAGCCTTTCCGGGCGCTGGGTTTCCACCATCAGCCGATCCTCTTCAAAAACGCGCAGGTTGAAAGCCTGTACGTCTTCCACCGACACGTGCAGATCGACATTGCGGGCGATGGGCGCGAACATGCGGGTGACCCTGGCCGATACCGGCGACGCGGCGTTCATGATCACCATCCGCCCGTCGTCGGGAAAATGAATGGTCAGGGTGGCGGTAAACGGCAGATGCATTTCAAAATGCCGCAGCCACTGGAAGCCCTCCGGCGCGCGGAAATCCGAATGGGGGGCATAGTTACTCACCGAGCTCCAGTAGTCGGCAACGAAGCCGAACGGCGTTTCCTGCGGATGATAGTCCGGCACCCGCTGGTTGCTGGCATCTGCAAAGGTGTCGGTGTGCACCCAGGCAAAGTGGGCGACATCCAGAAAACCTTCCACCTGGCGACCGGCGAAGCCGTTGACCTCGAAGCCCGGACAGTTGATCTGCTGAAAGCCCGCTTCGTCCCAGTACGGCATGGTGGGCAGGGGCATGGGATCCTCCGCATCAAAGTCGAGGCAGGTCCAGATCAGGCCATAGCGCTCCTCCACCGCATAGCCGATCAAATTCAGTTTGGCGGGTACCGGCTGGTCCGGGCTGGAGGGAATGCGGTTGCAGCGGCCATCCTCGCCGAAGCGCAGGCCGTGGTAAGGGCAGATAATGCCTTCGTCATCGTGGAAGCCCAGCGTCAGCGGTACGCCGCGATGCGGACAGACGTCGCGGGCCACCACCACCTGACCCTTAATGCGATAGATAACCAGCTGTTCATCCAGCAGCGTGGCTTTGACCGGTGCGGCGGTGATATCGCAGGCGCGAGCCACCGGGTGCCAGCATTTTGCCAGCTTCAGCCAGTCATCCGGTTCAAAGGTGCAATGGGCGGGGGGAGTGGGTTTGGGCGTTTTCATCGTCGGCCTTCCTGCTTACAAAAAGTGCGTGTTTTATTGTTGTGGGTTTATTGTTGTCATATTAGGGTGTACGCATCCATCAGCATTAACTCACCCAAGTGTTGCAAAAATCAGTACAGGTGCCGCATGAGTCCGTTTTCACGTTTTGCGCTCTACTTTGCCGAGGTTGCCCGCTGCGGCAGCCTGCGCCGGGCAGCAGAAACGCTGCATATTTCCGCTTCGGCAATTAATCGTCAGATCCTGCAGGCCGAGGAGGCGTTTGGCACGCCGCTGTTTGAACGCCTGCCGGAAGGGCTGCGGATGACTACCGCGGGAGAGCTGCTGTATGACAATATCCTGCGCTGGCAGAAGGAGTTTCGTCTGACCCGGCAGAAGTTTGATGAACTACAGGGGCTGCGGCGCGGTACGGTTAACGTCGGGCTGGTGCAGGCGCTGGCCGAGGGCAGCTTTGCCGCCGCGCTGTCGGACATTATCGCCGACTGGCAGTGGCTGGAGCTGGTGTTACAGGTGGCCGACAGCCACACGGTCAGCCAGCGGGTGCGGCAGGCCGATCTCGACTTTGGACTGATCCTCGATCCCGAAGGGCAGGCCGGGCTGAGCGTACTGGCGTTTGTTGAGCTGGCAATGGGCATGGTGATGCGCGCAGACCATCCGCTGGCCTCCTCCGGGCGCATTTCGCTGGGGGAACTGAGTGGCGAGCGGCATATCCTGCCCGGTGCGCCGCTTATGGTGCACGACCGCGTGACGATGCTCTATCGTCACCACGATTTTTCTCCGGCGAACACCGTCCGCTGTAATGATATTCGCCTGATCAAATCGCTGGTGCTGAAGGGCAGCGGCGTGGCGGTGCTGAGCCGGCTGGACGTTTACGACGAGGTGCAGCGCGGCCAGCTGGCGTTTGTGCCACTGCGCGGCACGCTGCTGCGGCCGCTGACGCTGGCGCTATGCACCGCACCTTCGCGCCAGCTTTCCCGCCCGGCACAGATGGCGATTCAAAAGCTAACCACCGTGCTGGAGGCGATGCAGCCGGTGGCGGAAAGCCGTCAGACGTCAGCCTAGCGGCCCGCCCTGAATGGTTTCGCACATACCGTTGATAATGCGCTCGCCGGTTTCGGCTTTCAGTTCCTGATACCAAGCCTGGGTGAGCGCCATATCCTTACCGTGGGTGACATCGCAGCGCTTGCGGGCTTTGAGCACCAGGTCGCGCACCCGGTCGCAGCGCTGTGCTTCGTACTGGCGCAGCGCCGAGTCGATATCGCGGTTTTCACGGAAAGCAGCGCCGAGCACCACCGCATCCTCCATCGCCGCGCAGCCGCCCTGGCCAATATCCGGCGTGGTGCTGTGCCCGGCATCGCCAAGCAGCGCCACCTTGCCGCGCACCAGCCGGTCAAACGGCTCAATGTCGTGGATCTCAATGCGGTTGGTGGTTTCAGGATCCAGCGCCGCAATCAGCTGCTGCACCGGGGCGGCCCAGCCGCTGAAATAGCGGCTGAGATCCGCGCGCAGGGTGCTGCGGTCCTCCGCCAGCCCTGCAGGCAGCGGCACATCAAAGAAAAAGTAGAAGCGCCCGCCGGAAACCGGCATCAGCGAGACGCGTTTGCCTTCGCCAACGAAGGTGGTCCACTGCTCGGCCGGGGCCAGGCTTTCATCGATCGCCACCAGGCCATTCCAGTTCACGTAGCCCGCATAGCGGCGTTCCGGGGTGTAGCCCAGCACATAGGGCCGCAGCGCTGAGTGGGTGCCGTCGGCGGCAATCAGAAAATCACCGTGGGCCGAGGTGCCGTCGGTAAACCACACGGTCACACCGTCACCGTTTTCCTCGGTACGGGTGACCCGTTTGCCGAACTGCACCCGATCGCGCCCCCAGAAATCCAGCATCTCGCGCTGCAGTTCAGCACGGGAAACCGGGCAGGGGCGGCCGCCGGTCCGCGAGATAAGCGGTGCCAGGCTGAACCGGGTAAGCACCTCACCGCGCAGATGATCCTGATAGGCCATTGAGCGCAGCGGCCCGCCCCAGGTTTCAATGATCTCGCCCATGCCGAGGTGGTGCATGCACTTAACGCCGTTAGGCCAGATGGAAATCGCCGCGCCCACCGGCTTGATCTCCCTGACCGCTTCAAAAACCTCGCAGGCAATGCCGGCGTTCTGCAGCGCCACCGCTGCGCTCAGGCCGCCAATACCGGCACCGATAACCAATGCTTTCATTTCATTCTCCCGTTTAAGCGTCTCTACAGGGTTCAGCAATTTGCGTACCAGGTCAGCAAAGGCGCTTACGGCGGGCATTTTGGCGGAGAGTGGCGTCGGGTTGCCTCTTTTTAGTGCACCAGAGTGACAGCGATGCCTTATCGTGAATCAATAATTTCTCATCAAGCGTGGAGGAATCTAACGTTTCATCAGCCGACGCTGCTCTGACGCTGCGCGAAGCAAGATAAATGATGAGTTTATCTTATTGAAGTTGCGCGAATAATCGACGGTGCAGCAAATTTTCCCTGCGTTAGCAGCGACTCTGGTCTGGTTTGTGCAGTGTGCAGATAACGCTTATTTACAACGGGATGGAACAACGATGTCTGAAGAAAAGAACGACACGCTGATTTACGGGCTGGAAGAAAAAATCCCTCCGCTTCCGGCGTTTTTCAGCGCGATGCAGCACGTGCTGGCCGGACTGGTGGGGATTATTACCCCGCCGCTGATTATCGGAACCGCGCTGGGGCTGGGCGAGTGGCTACCGTATCTGATCAGCATGTCGCTGCTGGCCTCCGGTATCGGCACGTTTTTACAGTCTAACCGCGTGTGGGGCATCGGTGCGGGCATGATCTGCATGCAGGGCACCAGCTTTGCCTTTCTCGGCGTGGCGATTGCCGGGGGCCTCTGGGTGAAGAGCCAGGGGGGCGGCCCACAGGACATTATGGCGATGCTGTTTGGCGTAAACTGCGTTGCTGCGCTGGTGCCGGCGATCGTCAGCCGCTTTATTGAGCCGCTGAAAAAAATCTTCACCCCGATTATTACCGGCAGCGTGATTGCGCTCATCGGCATCAGCCTGATTAAAGTCAGCGTGATTAACTGGTGCGGCGGGGAGCAGTCTGCGGCGTTTGGCAGCATGAGCAATATCGCTCTGGGGGCCGTTACGCTGGGCGTTATTGTGCTTTTGAGCTGCGCGAAAAACCGCTGGCTGCGCCTCTCATCGGTGGTGGTGGGCATCGCCGTCGGCTGTCTCGCTGCCGCTCTGAGTGGACAGTTCCACCTTACCGGCATTGGTGATACCTGGTTCCGCCTGCCGTCGCTGTTTCCGTTTGGCTTCCAGTTTAACAGCGCTATCTTTCTGCCCGTTGCCTTAGTCTCGCTGGTGTGCATTCTTGAAGCGGTGGGCGATCTGACCGCCAACTGCCTGATTTCGAAACAGTCGATTGACGACGCTGCGTTCCGCTCACGCCTGAAAGGTGGCATTCTGGCTGACGGCATCAGCTGTGCTATTGCCGCTGTACTGTGTGCATTTCCCAATACCACCTTTGCGCAAAATAATGGTGTGATCCAGATGACCGGCGTCGCCAGCCGCTATGTTGGCCGCTATATTGGTGTCATGCTGATCCTGCTCGGGCTGTTCCCGCCGTTTGGTGAGATCCTGCGGCAGATCCCCACGCCGGTGCTGGGCGGCGCGACGCTGGTGATGTTTGGCTGCGTGGTGGCGGCGGGGATCCGCATCATCACCCAGACGCCGCTTAACCGTCGCGCTATGCTGATTGTCGGGCTGGCGTTTGGCTTTGGCCTGGGAGTGGAAGCGGTTCCGGCATTTCTCGCCCACTTCCCGCCGCTGGTTGGCAACCTGTTTGGTTCAGCGGCAACCAGCGGTGGACTGGTGGCGATAGTGCTGAATCTGATCGTTCCGGAAGAGAAACACGCCGCGCCGGTCGCGGCAGCAACAGGGAGTCGTCATGATAACGTTGAGTCACTTTAATCATCTTACCCGGCAGCAGGCAATGACCCTGCTGGCACCGTGCGTGGCGATCCCGGCGTGGGCGGAAGCCGTGACGGCGGCGCGGCCCTACGCCAGCCGCGAGTCGCTGCTCCGCGAAGCGCAGCTGGCGGCTGAACGCTGGGGAGAGGCAGAATTACAGCAGGCGCTCAGTGCCCACCCGCGCATTGGTGAAAAGCCCGCGGGTTCACAGGAACATGCAGCGCTGTCGCGGCAGGAGCAGGGCGCGGTTGATGATCGGGATCCGCAGCTGGTGCAGGCGCTGAAAGCGGGCAACGCCCGCTATGAAGCGCGCTTTGGGCGGGTGTTTCTGATCCGCGCGAAAGGCCGCAGCGGCGAGGAGATACTTGACGCACTGGAACAGCGCTTAAACAACGACGATGCGCAGGAGGTGCAGGCGGCGCTGACCCAGCTGCGCGAAATTACCCTGTTACGACTGGAAGGAGCAATCGGCGAATGACCACTCTCAGCACCCATATTCTGGATATCTCCACCGGTAAACCCGCCGGAGGCGTGACGCTGCGGCTTGAGCAGGGCGAACAGGTGATAGCCAGTGGACTGACCAACGCCAACGGGCGGCTGGGCGACTTCGCGCCCGCGCCGCTGCCGCCGGGCCGCTACCGGCTGGTGGCGGAAACCGGTGGCTGGTTTGCGGCACGGGGGCAGGAGACGCTTTTCCCCTGCGCACAGATTGATTTTGTCATCCCGGACGAGGCCTGTGAACACTATCATCTGCCGTTTCTGATTGCGCCCGGCGGCTGGTCTACCTATCGCGGCAGCTGAGGGATGCTGACCCGCGTGAACGTCGGACGCGGGTTGCAGGAGGGGCGTTGCCGCCCCTGATACCGGAAGCCAATGCTATTTAAAATGGTGTTGCTTAAACACGGCCTGCGCCTCGAAGAATTCGGCGACTGACTGAATCGTCTCAAAATCCCCCGCGTTAACAACCTGAGGGATCCTTGCCTGAATAAATGTCCAGACAACCGTACTGCTGACGGCGACCTGATCGGGCACATCGCTGTGCGCTCGTGCGGCCAGCAGCGCATTCCATTCCTTACAGGCGGCCAGCAGCTGGAGCGTGATGCGCTCTATCCAGGTACTGTGCTGTTTTTCCTCCGGGCGCAGCTTATGCTCATAGACATTCTGCACCGCTTTTTCACAGGCCGCGAGGATGAACCCCAGAGTCTGCAGATCGGCCGCCAGCGCGTCTGACGCGACCGGCAACAGTTTTCGCTGGTGGCTCGCCTGTGCCTCAAAATAGTTCAGGATCAGTGACGAGTCCATCAGGCGTATGCCGTTATCCAGAACCAGCGTCGGGGCTTTGACCGCTGGATTGATTCTGGAAAATGCCTCAAAAGCGCTGAATACGGACAGTGGCTGACTTTCGAATTCAACGCCGTACAGTCCAAGAGAAATCGCCACGCGCCGTACATAAGGGGAATCCATCGTGCCAATTAGCTTAATCATGAAGACTCTGTTCCTGTGTCTGTGAAACTGCGTTTTTCAATCAACGCAAACGAATGGGCAGTTCGATATTACTTCATACTGAACACGCTGAGCAGATATCATCATCAATTAACTGTAAGGAAATAGAATGCTGTTGCCCGATATAACCGTTACAAAAACCCTTTCTCTGTCGTCAGCTGAAGAATGAGTCGTCCACTGTTTGTTTCTCTCGATGGGCCAAAGGGAGCAGGTAAAACCACACTGCTGGAGGCCATCACGAAAGTACTGAGGGCAGACAACAGGAAGGTGATTCGACTGTGCGAGAGAAAAAGCGATCCCTTCAGGGGGGAAACCATGGCCCTTGTTAACAGGTTTGCCAGAAATCCCTCGCTGGATTTGGAACTTGAGGTTTGTCAGCGTTTTGCTGACAGCCGTGCCTGGATTTCCCGACATGTGCTGACTAAACAGCCAGCGGACAGCATTATCCTGATGGATCGCTGGTACCCATCGGATGCCGCGTTTCGTCGGATGGTTCCCTTTGCAGAAATTTTACAGCTTAACACTGAACGAAATGTGCGGACGCCAGACCTGCATGTTGGGGTGGTGACTGCCCCTGCCGTTTCATGGGCAAGGGCTGCGGCCCGGTCGTGTGGGTTACGCAGCACGGTGATTTATAACCTGGAAGAGCATGTTGCCTGCACCCGGGCGTTCGAGCGGGAAGTACTGAATCAGGGTTGGGTTTTGTGTCGTAATGAGGGCACGATTGAAGATGCAACGAGGCAGATAGTCGCTGAGATCGACAGAGTAGCTGGATGGACTGACCCCACCCCGGTCAACGATCCCGCTCTGTAGTGACTGTGGACAGTCAACCTGGGAGGCACTCTGCAGGCGTCAGAACCCGCTTCTGGTGTCTGCACAGTGGCAAACACTTTGGCAAGGTGTGTGTGATCTGGCCGTCTTTATTGCGGCAATGAAAGCACGTGGTGGAGATTAGCGACCGCCGCGGCGGCAGCGCTCAGAGCATTTACGCACCTCATCCCAGCATTTTTCCCACTTTTTCCGCCAGCTGAACGGACGTCCGCATACGGTGCAAATCTTTGTCGGCAGCGGGTTTTTTTTCACAGTGATTCTCCTGCATCAAGTTTTGCCAGCAGCATTTCGCCGCGCTGCCACAGCGCCTGGCGCTTAGATTCAGCCAGACGATCGAGGTTCTTGTACGTCAACCCCATACGCTGATTGCTGCGCAGCCGGTCTTCATGCCGCATGATGAAATGCCAGTAGAGCGCATTAAAAGGACAGGCGTTATCGGCCGTGCTTTCAGTGACTTTGTACACGCAGCTGCGGCAGTAGTCAGACATGCGCTTGATATACTGACCGCTCGCACAATAGGGTTTAGAGCCCAGGTAGCCCTCATCGGCGTGCATCACCATGCCGAGCGTGTTGGGGAGCTCAACCCAGTCGAATGCATCCATATAAATAGCCAGATACCATTCGCATATCTCAGACGGGGTGATACCCGCGAGCAGTGCAAAATTGCCCGTTACCATCAGCCGTTGAATATGGTGGGCATAGGCGTATTCCAGGCTCTGCCCAATGGCTTGCTGCATGCAGTTCATCTGCGTTTTACCAGTCCAGTAGAACTCAGGTAGTGGTCGGGTGTTGCCAAAAACGTTGCCATCGGCATAGTCAGGCATTTTCAGCCAGTAGACACCGCGAACGTATTCACGCCATCCGATCAGCTGACGAATAAAACCCTCGGCCGCATTAAGTTTTATCCGCCCGGATAAAAAGGCGGATTCCACATCGTGGCACAGCTGACGCACATCCAGCAGGCCTATATTCAGGGCCGCACTTATGCGGGCATGGAAGAGAAAGGGTTGATCACTGGCCATTGCATCCTGATAATCGCCAAATGCGGCCAGACCATAATCCAGAAAGTACTCCCACAGAGTTTGTGCATCGGCGTGCGTGACGGGGTAATCGAACGTGTCGATGGCACCGTAATGGCTGGCAAACTGTTCGCGGACCAGCTGAAGCACTTCCTTTGTCATCGCATCAGGGCTAAATCGCGCCGGGTAGGGCGCAGCCACACCTTTAGGAAGTGCCTTGCGGTTATCGGCATCATAATTCCACTGTCCGCCTGACGGAGTGCCATCGCTGTTCATCAACAGCCCACTTTTGCGGCGCATCTCCCGATAGAAAAACTCCATACGTAGCTGTTTTTTATCTTCAGCCCAGGTGGCGAACTCCTGCCGCGAACAGATAAAACGCCTGTCGGTATGCCAGTGAACGGGCAGACCACAGTCTCTGATCGACTGCTCAAGACGCCAGTCACCGCATTCTGTCAGGTGCAGCTCCTCCGGCTGTAACTGCGACCACCAGCGCATTAACTCTCCGGGTACCGATCCGCTGTTATGCGGGTCGTCGAGGCGAACGTAATGCACACAAATACCCTGCTGCTGTAGCGCGCGGGCAAAGTGGCGCATCGCGCTAAAAATCAGAGCGATTTTTTGCGGATGATGGGGAACATGGCGAGCTTCCTCCCGCACTTCGACCAGAAGAACGGCATCTCGCGCTGCATCAAGTTCCCTCAGCGAAGCGAGATCAAATGAAAGCTGATCGCCCAGGACCAGGCACAACCGGCGGTGGTTATTATTCATCAGACTGAACCTTGTAGTGTTGGCAACGGGCTCTTTGAGCGTGATAAAACGGCGTGTTCCGGTGCCGGAATCCTCAGGTAATACTATCAGTATGTCGGAAGATGTCTAAATATGGGGGAGCAGAGTCAACAGGCGCTGGCCCTGTGGCAGGTGACGCTTATTTTCGGGTGAAAAACCAAATCGAACTCGCCATCTGCGTTTCTGCAAAATCAGAGAAAATAACGGCCTCAGGCAGCTTCTGTCTGTCGTTTGATTGACATGCAACCCCCCCTGATTATCCATACTGTTATTATAAATTAAACGCCCGAAGGAACGGCAGGGAATGAGTGACGTTATCGACCTGCAAATGCGCGGTGGGCAGCAGGGCTTCGTTGCGAAATTCCGGCGTGTACTGCTCACGGGGCTTTTAGCGGGTTGATGCGGGTTTTGACATGAGTCACCTCTGGTTGAGCGTTTACTCACTTAGTCGCGTGTCCACTGTTTGTGGGTAAGATCATGTTAAGATGGTAACTGATTGTTATATAGATGAATATTTTATGGGGTAAGCGGGAGGCCGCCAAAATTTTTGTCATTGCGCAAGCTAAACTGACCTCGGGGCTGAATCAAAAGCGTACAAAAAGTATACCTGTGCTTTAAAATCGTTCAATCAGAGAGTATGGTGGGCTTATAACCACTATAATTGAGTGGTTATTAGGTTTTTTTTATCAACGGCCAGAGGGTTCGTAATGGATATTACCAACCTGCTTTTGGATTATAGAATAACCTCACACTGCGATCTCGGATGCGATCTGTGTTTCCGCAACCCTCGTATTCAGGATTCTTCTCTACCCAGTGCCCTTAATGTCATTGAACGCATGCATAGAATGGGTTTCCGTCGTATCGGTTTTACTGGTGGTGAACCAACGTCCAGAGCGGACTACATTAACCTGATTGAGTACGCAAAACAGATGGGTTTTATGACTTATCTCTCCACAGTTGGACATCGTTTCATAATGGATCATGAGCGGTTAAATCCGGTTCTGGACTGGGTGGGAATGCCAATTGACGGGATTGATAAGCGTGTCAATTCGGATATTCGCAGTGATAAAATGAGTAACCAGCACAGAGTTATCAAAAATATATTAACATGGCTCCCGAATAATAATAACCTTATTAATATTAAACTTACTACCGTGGTCTCTCAGTCAAATGTTAATCTGCTGGCTGATATTGTCAGCTGGGTGGACGCACTTCCCTGTAAGATCCAAGCCTGGCGATTTTATCAGTTCTGCCCCTTAGGCGTCGGGAAAGAGAAAAGAGATAAACTGGAAATCAATACGGGTGTTTTTATAAATAAAATGGAAGTACTGAAAAAACAATATCCAAACATTCCCATTAGCTGGGCCACCTTCGATGAGAGGGACAAGGCCAATGTTGTTATGGAACCAAATTTTGATATTATTATTCCCGATGGTGAAAACTATACCTTGTTGGGTAATATGCTAACAGACTTTCCAGATAAAATTATCAATGCTATTTTTGGAAATAATGAAATCATGCGAAAATGTGAAAACAACCGTTTCTGGCTGGATGAAAGGGAGTTTACTGCATGAGGTATAACTATCTTTATATGGATCCCTGGTCAGCAGATAAAAAAAAGAAACATCAGGGTAGGAAACCCTTATATATATGCCTGTCAGGCAATACTGGAGTAGGAAAAAGCACACTTCTAAGACGACTGTCTGCGTCTTTATTCAAGGATGATCCGTATACTATCGCTATAGACGAAAAAAGTGCCCACCATCCCCTCCTTCCTTACCTTTTTGATGACACAAGAAACTATGGTTATCTTATCCAGCTCAATTTTATGGTACAGCGTGCGTTGATTATAAAATCCTGGCTTGATAAGGGGTTTAATCTTGTAATGGAACGATCCCATCTTGAGGATTATATATTTATCGAATTTATGCTGAAGGCTGAGTATATCAGTAAATCGCAGTATGATTCTTATATTCAGATTTGGACAAGCATTAATGAATTGCTCATTGAGCCTGACATTATTGCTTTCATTGATTATTCTGTAGAGCACTCACTCACCCACATCCATAATGATGAAACACATGGTGTCCGACCGGAGGAATTTATCAATGAGGAAATGAAGGTTAAATGGATCAAAGGATGGTACGCTGAATATCAGAATTTTACAGATAATCTTCCGGAACATCTTCGTAAGCGGGTGATGATTTGTAATCATCCAGATGAAATTGAAACCTTTTCAAATAAGGTAATTCAGAAAGCAATGACGTTAAGGACATGAAATGCGCCAGAGAGTAATAGTGTGCCCCGTGATACAAAATGACGGTGAGTTTTTGCTTTGTAAAATGGCCTCCGATCGTGGGGTTTTCCCGGGACAATGGGCTCTGCCCGGCGGCGGAATGGAACCAGGCGAGACGATGGAAACGGCTCTAAGGCGAGAAATTATGGAGGAATTGGGAGAAGAACTGCGTATCACAGATGTTAATCCATGGGCTTTTCGTGATGATATCCGGACTAAAACGTATCCGGATGGCACCACCGAAGAAATTTACATGATTTATCTTATATTTGACTGTGTCAGTACAAACCGGAATATTACGTTTAATGAGGAATTTCAGGAAATTACCTGGGCGTCATCTGAAGTGATAAAAAGCATGGACTTAAATGAGGCGACCCGGGTCACTTTTGCCCAGAAAGGACTCATTTAGCGAGCTATCTTGAGCTTTTATGGAAAAAGTTTCCCTGTTGATTATTCGGACTATTCTCGTTCGGAAGATGAATGTGCGTTTTTCAGTTTGCTGTGCCAGACATAAAGTTGTGATTCATCGAGAGTAAGTTCACGGGCAGCGCAGCCACACCGATCCGCTCTGCAGGCAGCAGGGCTTCGTTGCGAAATTCCGCCGTGTACTGCTCACGGGGCTTTGCAACGTATTTAAGATTTTTTCCGGTGAGCGGGCAGTTTTCTCCGCGATACGCTGCTGGACTGGATTGATATTTTGCGCAAGGAGTTTACGGATACCGTCACGCTGTTGTCGGGCATTCGCCAGGTGACATCGGGATAAGACCCTAAGCCGGAGCGGGATTCTTTACCGTTGATACAATAGTTGAGATACCAGAGACGTGAACCGCCTGGATTGACTAAGCGGTACTGTCCGGGTGAATCGGAGCCTATGAAAGGTTTTCAGAAGGCTTGAGACTGCGGATTTTAATATCGCTCAAAGACACAGGGTGGTCACGCCATAATCGAACTGAAATGATCCCAAATCAGACCACCAATCTTGCCCGATGCAGAGGAGGAAATGAAAATGTACCGGGAAGACGTTTCACATCATCTTTGAATCCAGAATCAGACAGCGATTTACCCGCAGCGTGAAAACAAAAAGCCCGCTCAGGTTTCCCTGAGCGGGCTTCTTTAAATCTGGCTCCTCTGACTGGACTCGAACCAGTGACATACGGATTAACAGTCCGCCGTTCTACCGACTGAACTACAGAGGAATCGTTTGAACGGGGCGCATGATATCCAGTGGGGCGGGGGATGTCAAAGGCTGATTTAATGATCGTGGTTTAACTGCTGATAAAACCAGCAGTTAAGGTGTTTTTTATGCGGTCATGCGCATAGATTCTCTTTTGCGCGCTGCCTCGCAGGATGTATCTGCATGACACCGGGGCCGACATTTCTTTGTGGAAGCGCGATCACGTTTATTTCATTTTTATATTGTATTACGAGAATATGAAATATAAATTCCATATTGTTTTTCATTTCGTTCCATTTTGTCCCCCCTACACCCAAGGATTTGTCATGCAAAGAGTCAGAATCGGACTGATCGGTACCGGCTATATCGGACGCTGCCACGCAATCGCATACGCTCAGGCTTCAACGGTTTTTAAGCTGAAGGGCGAACTGGTGCGCGAGATGGTCGCCGAAGTTAACCCGGATGTAGCGCGCGCTCAGGCCGCAGCGCTGGGCTTTAACCGATCGACCGGAGACTGGCGGGAGCTGGTGGCTGATGACAATATCGACGTGGTCGATATCTGCGCGCCGAACTTTCTGCACAAGGAAATGGCGCTGGAAGCGATTCGCCACGGAAAGCACGTTTATTCCGAAAAACCGCTGGCGCTGAATGTGGCGGATGCGGAAGAGATGGTTCGCGCGGCGGAAAAAGCCGGGGTGAAAACGCTGGTGGGCTTCAACTATATGAAAAACCCGACCAGCCAGCTGGCAAAAGAGATTATCGCCAGGGGGGAAATCGGTGAAGTGGTGCATTTTTACGGCACCCATAACGAGGATTATCTGGCGAACCCAAACACGCCGCTGGACTGGCACTGCCAGAAGGCGCTGGCCGGACTGGGGGCGCTGGGGGACCTGGCCGCGCATATCGTCAATATGGCGCACTTTTTGGTGGGGAACATCCGCGAAGTCAGCGGCGATATGATGACGGTGATCAAACAGCGTCCGGACCCGAAAGATCCCACTACGCTGCGCGAGGTGGAAAACGAAGATCAGGCCAGCGCACTGCTGCGCTTTAACAACGGTGCGCACGGCGTGATTGAAACCTCGCGCATTGCCTGCGGCAGCAAAATGGGCCTGACCTATGTGGTGACCGGCACCAAAGGCACCCTGCGCTATACCCAGGAGCGTATGGCCGAGCTTGAACTGTATATCCATGACGAACCGGCGGGTCGTCAGGGCTTCAAAACTATCCTGACCGGGCCTGCTCACCCCGATTATGCGGCCTTCTGTATCTCTGCGGGTCACGGCATCGGCTTTAACGATCAGAAAACCGTCGAAGTGCGCGACCTGATTAACGGTATTGCCGCCGGTGACCGCATGTGGCCGGACTTCACAGAAGGCTTGCAGGTGTCCCGAGTGCTGGAAGCGATAGCCGTATCCGCTGCGGAAGGGCGCTGGATCACCGTCTGATTCACCACCGACGCTGTTAATACAACGCAGGCTGCTGGCGTGTTTGCCTGGCAGCCTGTTACATCATTCCAGTCCGGCCCGGCGTGCTGCCACCTTCGCCAGCGCCGCCCACTCCAGATCGCCTTCGTGGTGTGCCAGCGAGTCCAGACTGTTATCCCGCACCAGGCTCGCCAGCGGCAGCGGCACGTTTTTCTCCTCCGCTGCCTGCGCCACCAGGCGCACGTCCTTCAGCCCCAGGCGGAGCTTAAAGCCCGGCGGCGTATACTTTTCCTGAGCAATCAGTTCGCCGTAGCCGGTGTAGGCCGGGCAGGCAAAAATCGTGCTGCCGGTCAGCGCAAAGAAATCCGCAGCGGGAATATCCCAGGCGCGAACCATGGCGCTGGCTTCGGCCATCGCTTCAATCGCGGCGGCCAGCATAAAGTTGTTCGCCAGCTTGGCGACCATCGCCTGCGCCGGATCGCTGCCGAAGTACCAGCTTTTTTGACCGAGGACATCAAACAGCGGCTGCACCTGCGCAATCAGTTCCGGATCGCCGGCGGTGAGGATCTGTAATTTTCCGGCGGCGGCCACGTCATTGCGACCCATCACCGGCGCGGCAAGATAGCGGATGCCTTGCTGCTCGCAGTAGTGCTGCATCTCATGGGTGAAGGCGACGGAGACGGTTGCCATATTGATCCAGATCGCACCGCGCGGAAGCTCGCCCTGACGCACCACCGCATCGCGGGTGGTGTCATCGTCGGCCAGCATGCTGATCACCACGTCTGCCTGGCAGGCATCGGCAACCCGATCGCAGGCTTCTGCCCCCAGCGCCGCCATGCCGTGCAGTGCCCCAGCCGAGCGGTTCCACACTTTCAACTGATGACCTGCCCGAAGCAAATTCTTTGCCATAGGCTGGCCCATCGAACCCAGCCCGATAAATCCAATGCGCATGCGTCACTCCTTCAATAAACGCGTCATACCCCGTGTTGATTGTAGCGGGTCTGCCGGCAAAGTATTTAATTTAAATGAGGGTACGTGTATGATAATAATACTCATTTACAATTGAAGCCTGACCATGAAATCGAAATCCCCCGTTATTCGGCTGAGGTGGGTTGCTGCGGCACTGTTATCTGCTGCAATGCTCAGCGGCTGCGACCCGTCCTCCGATGAAGCGCAGTCAGCTCCCCGGCACAGTGTTACCGATCTCGATATCGCTCTGAACGAACCGCACGCAGCTGACCGCCACAATGCCACTCTGAATGCACAGCAAAGCTGGCCGCGCACTTTGCAAACGCCCAAAGGCCCGCTGACCCTGCAACAGGCTCCGCAGCGGATTGTGTCAACCAGTGTGACCCTCACCGGCACGCTGTTGGCCATTCATGCCCCGGTTATTGGTTCCGGCGCAACCGGACGTAACTCAACCGTCGCGGATGAGCAGGGCTTCTTTACCCAATGGAGCCGGGTGGCGAAGGAACGCCAGCTGAAACCGCTGTACGTGACCGAGCCGAACGCTGAAGCGATCGCCGCCGAAGCCCCCGATCTGATTGTCATTGCCGCGACCGGCGGTGACTCGGCAATGAAACTGTACGATCGGCTGTCGACCATCGCGCCGACGCTGGTGATGGATTACGGCGACAAGAGCTGGCAGCAGCTGGCGCGTCAGCTGGGGGAGATCACCGGACATGAAGACGACGCAAAGAACGTGATAGCCCGTTTCGAGCAGCGGGTACAGGAGGTGAAGCAGAAAATCACTCTGCCGCCGCAGCCGGTTTCGGCGCTGGTTTACTATGAGGACGGGCGAGGGGTGAATCTGTGGACGCCGGAGTCAGCGCAGGGCAAGCTGCTGACCGAACTGGGTTTTACTCTGGCGATGCCGCCAGCGGATGTGCACGGCGGCACCAGTATGGGCCAGCGTCACGACATCATCCAGCTGGCCGGGGAGAATATGGCCGCCGGGCTGATCGGTAACACAATACTGCTGTTCTCATCGGATGATGATACGGTGCGGAAAGTGGAAGCCAATCCGTTCCTGATGCATCTTGAGCCGGTCAGCGCGAAGCGGGTCTATTCGACGGGGCGGGATACCTTTCGTCTGGATTATTACAGCGCGACAAACATGCTGAACAGTATTGAGCAGAATTTTAAAGCGCCACAACCGGACTGAGATCGCGCTGAAATCGCTTTAAGCCTGACCGGGTATCGCTTCAGGACGGGCGGGCCTGGCGATGCAGGCCGGGTCCACCAACGCGGCGTGATGATATGCGATAAGCCCTGTCGGGCGCATCCCGGCACCCGACGGTTGTTCTCAATCGCGCAATCATCCCGCCTGCGGCGCCGACTCCTCCTCTGGCGCGGTCTCCTGCGGCGCACTCAGCGAGCAGCCGCGCAGCGTTTTCACCGAAGCCGCCAGCACCAGCGCCACCCCGGCTGCTGCGGCACCAAACGCCAGCACGCTCATCAGCGGGGCCAGCACCCGTCCCAGCACGCCCAGGCCCAACGCCCCCAGCGAATCGCCGCACACGTCCTGCGCCGTTCCCAGACTGTTAACCCGTCCCAGCAGCGCGTCCGGCGTGTGATGCTGAATCAGCATATATTGCAGCAGCGAGGCAATGGCGTTGCAGTAGCCGTAAACCACCAGCGCCAGCAGGGCAGGCAGCATATGGCCGTACAGCCCCAGCGAAGCACTCGCGATAAAAGCCCCGGTTGCACTGACCAGCATCACCACGCCGGGGCGGGCGCTGCGTGGCACCCAGCCGCTGGTGAGTGCGCCAATCATTGCGCCCAGCGGCACCGCCGAATACATCAGTCCCAGCGCCGAAGGCTTCGCCTGATAGCTTTCCGCCAGCGCCGGGAACAGTACCCGTACCGCGCCCACCACGGCGATTAGCATGCCCAGCAGGACCACGGATCCGACCACTCTGTGCCGACAGACAAACTGCACCCCGCTGGCCAGCGCGCGCAGAGGATGCTCTGGCTCAGCCGGCTCCGGCTTCATCCGCGGCAGGCGTACCAGCGGGATCAGCGTAGCCAGCGTGCCGATTGCCGCCACGGCAAAGGCCCAGCCCACGCCGCCGGTGACGATAATCACTCCGCCGATCGCCGGGGAGAGAATGGCTCCCAGCCGCACGGTGATCATGCTTAACGCCCCCGCCGCGCCGAGATTTTCGCGGCCAACCAGCAGCGGGATCACCGCCAGCAGCGCGGTCATGCCCAGCGCGCCAAAGAAACCGTCCCACGCCGCCAGCAGATAGAGGGCCCACAGCGAGGGGGCCGGGCTGAAGGCATTCAGGCTCAGTGCCACAAAGCCCAGTCCGCAGGTGCCGCGTGCAAACAGAATCAGCTTACGGCGATCGAGCCGATCGGCAAGGATGCCACCGAGCATTAACCCGATAAACATGCCCACGCCGTCCAGCGCCACCGCCACACCAACCAGCAGGGTGGACCCCGTCATGGCCTGGATCTGCACCGGAACGCCCACCGCCAGCATACCCAGTGAGAAGACCGAGAGCATACGGGCGCAGAAAATGGCGCGAAAGTTCGCGTTATCTTTGAGCAAACTGAAATCGAGGAGAATAGATGACTTAGCCATAGTGTCCATAAGGTTCAGGATGAGCCGTTACCCGATCGGCGGATGGACTCCGTCCGTGCAGGCGCGATGAATGCCGATTTGTTTCTGGCGGGCAGCATGGTAACATAATTGACTAATAACATTAATGATAATTATTATCATATTCATTTAATTGTATCAGAGAGGATTGTCAGGGATGTCGCTCCACCGATCTCAGCGCGCAAACCTGCCGCAGCCGCGCAATGCGCGCTATATCTCCCGCCCTGGCGGAGCAACCCTCTGCCTGGCGCTACTGCTGCTGGTGTCCCTTGCCAGCCTGACGATCGGCGCGCGGCCCATCGCGCCCGCCGTGGTCTGGCAAAGCCTGCTCGGTGAGATGCAGGGGCCGGACAGCACGATTATCTGCAACGCCCGCCTGCCGCGCACCCTCGCCGGACTGCTGGTGGGCCTGGCGCTCGGCGGGGCAGGTGCGGTGATTCAGGCGCTGACCCGCAACCCGCTTGCCGATCCCGGTATCCTCGGCGTCAATGCCGGTGCCAGCTTTGCGATGGCCACAGGCATGACCCTGTTCGGGGTGAACAGTATGGCGGGCGGGCTGGGCTTTGCGTGGGGCGGGGCGCTGGCGGCCAGTGTTGCCGTCTGGCTGATTGGCACCCTGGGCGGTGGCCGGGTCAATCCGATCCGCCTGACGCTGGCGGGTGTGGCGCTCAGTGCGGTGCTCGGCGGGCTGACCTCCTCACTGTCTTTGCTGAATCCGCAAACCTTTGATCAGCTGCGCTTCTGGCAGGCCGGTACGCTGGATATCCGCAATCTGTCCCCTCTGGCGGTGGTCGCGCCCGCTATTCTTACCGGTGCCGCGCTGGCGCTGGCGGCATCACGTTCGCTCAACACCCTCAGCATGGGGGACGATCTGGCGGCCGCGCTGGGTACTCAGGTGGTGGCGATTCGTCTGCTGGCGCTGCTGGCGGTGATGCTGCTCTGCGGTTCCGCCACCGCGCTGGTTGGCCCGATCGGTTTTGTCGGGCTGATGGTGCCGCACGTGGCGCGCTGGTGGGTGGGATCGGACCAGCGCTGGATCCTGATTTACTCTTTTTTAATGGCCCCGATCCTGCTGCTGACGGCGGATATTGCTGGCAGGCTGATGGTTCAGGGCGAGCTGCGGGTGTCCATCGTCACCGCGCTGATTGGCGCGCCGGTGCTGATCTGGCTGGTTCGCCAGCGTAACAACTCAGGAGGATGAGATGCACTCCCGAACGCTGCTGATTGGCCGTCCCCGCGGCTGGATAAATCTGCGACTCAGCGCCCGCGTACTGGGGATCAACGTGGCGCTGGGGTTGCTGGCGCTGGCGCTGGCGTTGTTTGCGCTCGGCTACGGCACGCTGCATATCGCTCCCGGTCAGGTGTGGCAGGCGCTGCTCGGTGAAGGTCCGGCCGGATTTCAGACCGTGGTGAACCAGTGGCGTGCGCCGCGTGTAGTGACGGCGCTGGTGCTGGGGGCCGGGCTGGGCGTCAGCGGCGCAATCTTCCAGTCCGCCATCCGCAATCCCCTCGGCAGCCCGGATGTGGTGGGCTTCAATACCGGCGCTTTTACCGGCGCGCTGATCGCTATCATTCTGTTCAACGGTAACGACTACCAGATTGCCGGTGGAGCGCTGATTGGGGGGATCGCTGCTGCCGCGCTGGTCTATCTGCTGGCCTGGCGGCAGGGGATCATCGGTTTCCGGCTGATTATCGTCGGGATTGGGGTGGGCGCGGTACTGTCGGCGCTGAACAGCTGGCTGATACTCAGTGCCTCGCTGGAAAGCGCGATGAGTGCCGCCCTGTGGGGAGCCGGTTCACTGAACGGTATCACCTGGAACAAAGCACAGCCCGCGCTGGTACTGGTGCCGCTGACGATGATTGCCACGCTGCTGCTGGGACGCCGACAGCAGCTGATGGAGATGGGGGACGACAGCGCCCGCGCGCTGGGCATCAACGCCGGGTCGAGCCGGCTGTGGCTGATGCTGGGCGGCATAATCCTGTCCGCCGTGGCCACCGCCACCGCCGGGCCGATTGCGTTTATTGCGCTGGCGGCCCCCCAGATTGCCCGCCGCATGACGGGCGCCAGCGCGATACCGCTGTTTTCCGCCGCGACCACCGGAGCGCTGCTGCTGCTGCTGGCCGATGTGATTGCTCAGCACGCCTTCAACGAGATACAGCTGCCGGTGGGGGCGGTGACCATCAGCATCGGCGGCCTGTATCTGATCGGCTTACTTATCAGGGAGTCTCGTTGTTCATGACCGATTTGCCTTTCTCCTCCCGCCTTGCGGCGGCCGACTTAACGCTGGCCTATGATCAGAAGGTGATTGCCCGCGAACTCAGCGTGCAGATACCCGATCGCAGGTTTACGGTGATTATCGGCCCCAACGCCTGTGGCAAATCGACGCTGCTGCGGGCGCTGTGCCGCCTGCTGAAGCCGCGCAGCGGTCAGGTGCTGCTCGACGGCCGGGATATTCACCAGACGGGCACCAAAGCGCTGGCCCGGCAGCTGGGCCTGCTGCCGCAGCACGCGATTGTGCCGGACGGGATCGGCGTGGCCGATCTGGTGGCACGCGGGCGCTATCCGCACCAGACGCTGTTGAAACAGTGGAGCGAGGCGGATCGCCAGGCGGTGGAAGCCGCAATGCGGGCGACCAACGTCAGCGAACTGGCGCAGCGCCCCGTTGATGCGCTCTCCGGCGGTCAGCGGCAGCGGGTATGGGTGGCGATGGTTTTGGCCCAGCAGACGCCGCTGCTGCTGCTGGATGAGCCGACCACCTGGCTGGATATTGCCCACCAGATCGAACTGCTGGATCTGTTCCGCCAGCTGAATCAGCAGCACGGCCACACCCTGGTGGCGGTGCTGCATGACCTGAACCAGGCCTGCCGTTACGCCGACCATCTGGTGGTGATGAAGCAGGGGGCGATTATCGCCCAGGGTAAACCCGCCCACATTATCAGCCGTGAGCTGGTACAGCAGGTTTTCGGCATGGAGAGCGTGATTATCGACGATCCGGTTTCGCACACGCCGATGATTGTCCCCTGCGGGCGCTATCATCAGGCACCGGCAGCGGGACGATAACCGGGCGCATGAATTGAAAGAAAACCCCGGCAGGGCGCCGGGGTAAACTGCCTGTATCAGGCGAAAAATAAACCCGACATCCCCGGAAACGGTCAACGTTTCCGGGGGGCACTCAGCCGTTACTCCTCACTCCTCACTCCTCACTCCTCTTCTCCACGATAATCCTGTTCAGCAGTGGACCAAGTTCAACCAGCGATGCCGGTGACAGAATATCCATATGCTTGCAGGGCAGACGGTGAATATCCAGCGATTGCAGATACGGTGCCCAGCACTGCGCCACGTCCATCGCCTCCGGCAGCGTTTTGCTGGCGACAAACAGCGAGGCCTGGCCATCAAAGCGCTTGCTGGTGGCCGCAGAGAGCCGCAGGACGGCATCCTGATAGTTCGCCACGATGTGACGGAACATCGCCGCTTTCTCTGCCTGTAGCAGTGGGTCGCTGTCGTCAGCGTTGGCGGCCATAAACTCGGTTTCCTCGCGGGCGATCTCCTCACGGGCATCCGCTTCTGACGGCGGTGTCCAGTCCTGGCCCTCCGGCGGATAGGTATCCAGCAGGCCAAGGAACGCCACCGTTTCTCCCTGCTGCTGCAGGCGTGCGGCCATGCCGTGGGCGAGGGTGCCGCCCAGCGAGTAGCCCAACAGAAAGTACGGTCCCTGCGGCTGTACGCTGCGCAGCGTGGCCAGATGGCGCTCGCACATCTCATCAATGCTGTTACAGCGGGCGATAACCCCGTCGGGGCGCGGCGACTGCAGCCCGACAATCGGGAAATCGCCGTTGAGATAGCGCATCATGCCCGCATACTGCCAGGCAAAGCCGGAGGCCGGATGAATGCAGAACAGCGTCGGCCCGGTGCCGCTGCGCAGCGGCAGGCACTCGCCGTTAGCGCGGCTCTCTGCGCTGTCCGCGCTGCTGTCGTCCAGCAGCTGCGCCATCTTCTCCACGCTGCGGGCGGCCATAATCTGACCGATCGACAGCGGGCTGCGGGTGCAGCGCTTGAGTTCCGCCGCCAGACGCATGGCCAGCAGCGAATGGCCGCCAAGGGCGAAGAAGTCATCATCGGCATGAATTGTCTCGCGCCCCAGCAGGCGGGCGAAAAGAGCGGCCAGCAGCCGTTCGTTGTCGCTCTCCGGCAGCCGTCCACCGGAACGCGGGGCCTGCGGCAGCGGCAGGGCCTTGCGGTCCAGCTTGCCGTTAGCGCTCAGCGGGAAGCGGTCGGTCAGCACGTAGCTGACCGGCAGCATATGCGCGGGCAGCCTTGCCGCCAGCTGCTGATGCAGCCGTTCGTTTTCCAGCGGTACGCCGGGTTCCGCAATCAGCCAGGCAACCAGCTGCCGCGCATCGGCACCGCCGGAGACGCGGTCCGCGGTCGGATCGCCCAGCTCGCGGGCGGCAACCACCGCCTGTGCCACGCCCGGCAACGCCAGCAGCGCCTGCTCGATTTCACCCAGCTCAATGCGCTGACCGCGAATTTTCAGCTGATCGTCACTGCGGCCAAGGTATTCCACCGCGCCGTTGTCCAGCCAGCGGGCGATATCGCCGGTGCGGTACATGCGTTCCCCGGCGGCGAACGGATCGGCGACAAAGCGCTGGGCGGTCAGGTCGGGGCGGCGCAGATAGCCGTCTGCCAGCTGCACGCCGGTCAGATAGAGATCGCCCGCTACACCCAGCGGCACCGGGCGCAGCAGGGTATCCAGAATGCGCAGTCGGGTGTTCCAGACCGGATAGCCAACAGGGACTCCGGCACCCTGACAGGCGGCCAGCGCATCGCCGGAAGCCGGATACCAGGTCACGTCAACGGCGGCTTCGGTCGGGCCGTACAGGTTGTGCAGCGGGGCGGCAACCCGCGACTGATAATCCTCAGCCAGATCGCAGGAGAGCGCCTCGCCGCTGGAGAAGACCCGGCGCAGCGTGCGGCAGTGCGGCGCGTCAGCTCCGCTGTCCAGCGTGGCGATCCAGGCTGCCAGCATGGACGGCACGAAGTGCAGCGTGGTGACGCGGTACTCATTGATTAAGCGCGTCAGGGCGTCCGGATCGCGATGCGCATCCGGCGGCGCCATCAGCAGCTGCGCCCCGGTCATCAGCGGCCAGAAGAACTCCCATACGGAAACGTCGAAGCTGCACGGGGTTTTCTGCATCACCACATCGTCTGCCGCCAGCGGGTAGGCCGCCTGCATCCACGCCAGGCGATTAACGATTGCCCGATGCCCGACCACCACGCCTTTAGGGCGCCCGGTGGAGCCGGAGGTATACAGCACGTAGGCCGGGCGGTCCGGGCAGGCGGCGGGCAGCGGATGCTGCGGTTCGGCCTCGTCGGCCAGCCGGTCGAAGGTCAGCAGCGTGCCCGGCAGGGCGAAACGCGACAGCAGCGCGCTTTCGGTGACGATCAGCGCGGGCCGGGCATCCTCCACCATCAGGGCAAGACGGTCGTCCGGGTAGCCGGTATCCAGCGGCAGCCAGGCCGCGCCGACCTGCACTATCGCGGTCAGCGCCAGGCTGAGCCGTACCGAGCGCGGCAGCGCCACCGCCACCACATCACCCGGCCTGACGCCTGCGGCAATCAGCCGATCCGCCAGCAGACGGGCCTGAATATGCATCTGTCGGTAGGTCAGATGATGATCCGCATCGCGAAGCGCCAGCGCATCCGGCGTGCGGGCAACCTGGCGTTCAACCGCCTGCTGGAGCGTATCGGCGGCGAGTGGGTGGTCGGTATCATTCACCTCAGCCAGCCGTGCCTGTTCGTCCGGCGTTTGCAGCGTCCAGCGGGCCAGCGGCCGATCCGGTGCGGCAACCAGCTGTTCGATCAGCATCAGCAGGCGATCGGCCAGCCGCTGTGGGTGCGTCACCGCGTCGCGATACTCCATCAGCAGCTGTAAACGTTCCCCAGGCAGCACCAGCAGCGTCAGCGGATAGTGAGTGTAACCCCGGTTGGCGATCGCCTCGCAGCTGAGGCCGCTATGGGGCTGATGCAGTTGCCGGTTATCGGGGTAGTTTTCCACCACCAGCAGGGTATCAAACAGCGTGCCGCAGCCTGCCAGCTGTTGCAGCTCGCCCAGACCGAGGTCATCGTGTTCAATCAGCTGGATCTGCTGCGCCTGATGTTCAGCCAGCTGCGCCAGCAGCGGGCGCCGGGCGTCAAAGCGCATGCGCACCGGCAGGGTGTTGCTGAACAGGCCAACGTGCTGCTGCTGGCCTTCGATCTGGCCAAAACGGCCGGATACCGGGGAGCCAAACACCACGTCCTGATGCCCGCTTTCGACGGCCAGCAGCATGCCCCAGATCCCCTGCATCACGCTGTTCAGCGTCAGGCCGCGCTGGCGGCACAGCGCCAGCAGCCCCTGTTCCAGCGCGGGATCCAGCAGCAGATGCCGCTCGCGCACCGCGCCCGGACGGGCGTCGGTGCCAAACAGCAGTGTGGGCCGCACGTCCTGCAATACCGACTGCCAGATCCGGCGTGAGGCGGCGGTATCCCGC
>CAJYIY010000031.1 GCA_913775305.1 uncultured Erwinia sp.
CCGTTGGGGGTTGAAACCCGTCAAACCTGCCCCATACCTGTCTGCATGATCCTCCGCGCCCTGGGCGCGGAGCTTTTTTCCGACAGTAAAAGGGGTCTGCCCGTGACAACAATAGTAAGTGTTCGACGCAACGGCCAGGTAGTGATTGGCGGCGATGGCCAGGCTACCCTCGGTAATACCGTCATGAAAGGCAACGTTAAAAAAGTGCGTCGTCTCTACAATGACAAAGTGATTGCCGGGTTTGCTGGCGGTACAGCAGATGCTTTTACCCTTTTCGAACTGTTTGAGCGCAAGCTGGAAATGCACCAGGGCCACCTGGTCAAGGCTGCCGTTGAGCTGGCAAGAGACTGGCGCACGGACCGTATGCTGCGCAAACTTGAGGCATTGCTGGCGGTAGCCGATGAGAATGCCTCGCTGATCATCACCGGCAACGGCGACGTGATCCAGCCAGAAAATGATTTGATTGCCATCGGTTCAGGTGGACCTTACGCACAGGCAGCCGCCCGTGCATTACTGGAAAACACTGACATTGGCGCGCGCGATATTGTGGAAAAAGCGCTGGGTATTGCAGGTGATATCTGTATCTATACCAACCACAACCTCACCATCGAAGAATTAGCGTCTAAAGCGTAAGGATCCCTATTTATGTCTGAAATGACCCCGCGCGAAATCGTCAGCGAACTGAACAGATTCATCATTGGTCAGGACGGCGCCAAGCGTGCCGTCGCCATTGCCCTGCGCAACCGCTGGCGTCGTATGCAGCTTGACGAAGAGCTGCGTCATGAAGTGACACCCAAAAATATTCTGATGATTGGCCCAACCGGCGTCGGTAAAACCGAAATTGCCCGCCGCCTGGCAAAACTGGCAAACGCGCCATTCATCAAGGTCGAAGCCACCAAGTTCACCGAAGTCGGCTACGTCGGTAAAGAAGTGGATTCGATCATCCGCGATCTGACCGACTCAGCGATTAAAATGGTTCGCTCCCAGGCAATTGAAAAGAATCGCTACCGTGCTGAAGAAATGGCGGAAGAGCGCATTCTTGACGTGCTGATCCCGCCGGCAAAAAACAACTGGGGTCAGTCGGAAGCACCGGCAGAACCGTCTGCCGCGCGCCAGTCATTCCGCAAGAAACTGCGTGAAGGGCAGCTCGACGATAAAGAAATCGAAATCGATCTCGCCGCTGTCTCTGCCGGTGTTGAAATTATGGCACCTCCGGGCATGGAGGAGATGACCAGTCAGCTGCAATCCATGTTCCAGAACATCGGTGGCCAGAAGCAGAAACCGCGCAAGCTGAAGATTAAAGAGGCGATGAAGCTGCTGGTGGAAGAAGAAGCTGCCAAGCTGGTTAATCCGGAAGAGCTGAAGCAGGAAGCCATTGAAGCCGTAGAGCAGCACGGTATCGTCTTTATCGATGAGATTGACAAAGTCTGTAAGCGCGGCGAATCGTCCGGCCCGGATGTTTCTCGTGAAGGCGTACAGCGCGATCTGCTGCCGCTGGTGGAAGGCTGTACCGTTTCGACCAAGCACGGGATGGTGAAAACCGACCATATTCTGTTTATTGCTTCCGGTGCTTTCCAGGTTGCCAGCCCGTCAGACCTGATCCCTGAGCTGCAGGGACGTCTGCCGATCCGTGTTGAGCTGCAGGCGTTAACCACACATGACTTCGAGCGCATTCTGACCGAGCCAAGCGCGTCGATCACCGTGCAGTACAAAGCGCTGATGGGCACGGAAGGCGTGGATATCAAGTTTACCGAAGACGGTATCAGCAAAATTGCCGCCGCCGCCTGGCAGGTTAACGAAACCGCTGAAAACATTGGTGCACGCCGCCTGCATACGGTGCTGGAGCGTTTAATGGAGGAAATCTCCTATGACGCCAGCGACCTGAACGGTCAGTCCATCACCATTGATGCCGAGTATGTCAGCAAGCATCTGGATGAGCTGGTTGCCGACGAAGATCTCAGCCGCTTCATTCTGTAATAACAGACAGACTGTCGTGTTCCCGGGGCCAGTAAAATGGCCCCATTTTTTTAACTAAATTCTCAGCCAACTTGACCAGGGTTAATTCCCGGCGGCATGAAGCGCCGTACACTGCTGCTTAGATGTTGATCCGGCTTTCCGGACCCGCCAATCAGAGCAGAGGCCTGCCTATGACCGACAACAGCCAGCTGGCTACCCCAATCAGCCACCCGCAGGCCTGGATTGAGAGTTTACGTCCCCGCACGCTACCGCTGTCCTGTGCATCAATTATTACCGGCAGCGCACTGGCATGGTGGCAGGGTTCTTTCAATCTGACCACGGCGCTGCTGGCGTTGTTGACTACCGTACTGCTGCAAATTCTCTCCAATCTGGCAAACGACTACGGCGACGCGGTGAAAGGTAGCGATACCCCTGCGCGTATTGGCCCCCTGCGCGGCATGCAAAGAGGTGTGATAACCCAGCAGCAGATGCGCATGGCGATGGCCGTGGCCGTAGTGCTGTCAATGCTGAGCGGTATTCTGCTGCTGCTCAGATCCTGCAAAACGCTCAACGACATGCTGGGCTTTATACTGCTTGGTGCCCTGGCAATCGTTGCCGCCATCGCCTATACGGTAGGGCGTAAACCCTACGGTTATCTCGGCCTGGGCGACGTATCGGTGATGATCTTTTTCGGCTGGCTTGGCGTTATTGGCAGCTGGTATCTGCAAACTCACCAGTTAACCCTGCTGCCGCTGCTACCTGCCACCGGCTGCGGCCTGATGGCAACCGCGGTGCTTAACGCCAACAACATGCGCGATATCGAAAACGACAGCAAAAATGGCAAGTACACTCTGGCCGTTCGACTCGGGCCGGGCCGTGCGCGCCATTACCACGTTATGCTACTGCTCGGCGCAATAGGCTGCTTCGCACTGTTTACCTTGCTGTATAATCCGCACCCGTTTGGCGGGCTGTTCCTGCTGGCGGCACCGCTGCTATGGCAGCAGGCACGTTATGTGCAGCAGGAATCCACTGCGATCGCAATGCGCCCGCTGCTGGTCAGAACGGTTAAAACAGCGTTGCTGATCAACGTGCTGTTCGCCGTCGGATTACTGCTGAGCTGAACGCGATGTGCCTGACCTATCGCAACTTTTAACAATTGATGATTTTGCCAACAGTGATGATTAAGCGATATACTTAAACTCCCTGTAGCAAACAGACGAAATCCCTATGAAATACGATACCTCAGAACTGTGCGACATCTATCACGAAGACGTGAATGTCGTAGAACCGCTCTTCTCGAACTTTGGTGGTCGCACCTCGTTTGGCGGGCAAATCATTACGGTAAAATGTTTCGAGGACAACGGTCTGCTCTATGATTTGCTTGAGGAAAACGGCCGGGGTCGGATCCTGTTAGTTGACGGTGGCGGTTCCGTGCGCCGTGCGCTTGTTGATGCTGCACTGGCAAGGCTGGCAGTACAAAACGAGTGGGAAGGTATTGTGGTCTACGGTTCCGTGCGACAGGTCGACGATCTGGAAGAGCTGGATATTGGTATTCAGGCGATTGCGGCTATTCCAGCCGGTGCTGCCGGTGAAGGGATCGGTGAGAGCGATGTACGCGTTAACTTCGGCGGCGTAACCTTCTTCTCTGGCGATCATCTCTACGCCGATAATACCGGCATGATTCTGTCAGAAGACCCACTCGACCTCGAATAACGGATACAAAAACGGGTGCCGCCGGCACCCGCTCTCTGCAGACTCACTTTAATAACAAAGTGAAGCCTTATACTTCTTCCATTTTACCCAGCAATGCCCGCAGACGATCCTGCCAGACATGCTGCTCTTCCTTTAGCTGCTGGTTTTCACGCGCCAGTGCTTCGCTGTTGCCTGCAGCATGCTGAACCTGCTGACTCAGATTTCCATTCTGTTCTTTAAGCTCTTCGATCTCCATCTGCAACAGCGTGATGGTGTCAATCGCCTGCTGTACTTTTGCTTCCAGTTTCTCGAATACTTCAAATGACATATCTATAACCTCTCCTAATCGCAGGGCGCTGATGATGCTAGCCGCAGGGATAAGGAGTGAACCGACATTCCGCGGATAACAACGATCCTTCGATTGTAAGTAGACGCGCATTGCAAGTCCAGCAACGAAGCCATATGGGGTGCAGTCTTTAACAAATTTCAGCCTGGTCCTGGTTTATCTCACATTTTCATGCAATCCGCTTGAGACCGGGTTAGAAATTTGGACATTTTATTACCGCTTAAACGCGCAATATCATAACTGATGAATGCCAGAAATACGCGAATTCGCTCATTTTTATGACATGGCACACAAGTTTTGATTTCGCTATTTCTCGTTTATGCTCGTTAACGATAAGTTTACATCAGCCCTACATCAGATTTGGGCAGCTCACGGAATGAGGAAACGATGATAGTAAACTCTTAACTCGCCTTCAGGAATTTCAACATGAGTCATGCTACGAGCACACTTAAAGGACAATGCATCGCCGAGTTTCTTGGCACCGCAACCATACTCTTCTTTGGTGCAGGCTGTGTCGCTGCGTTCAAGCTTGCTGGTGCCGGTTTCGGCCAGTGGGAAATCAGCATCGTGTGGGGTATCGCCGTTGCCATGGCGGTTTATCTCAGCGCGGGCATCTCCGGCGCGCATCTGAATCCTGCCGTCAGTATTGCCCTCTGGCTATTTGCCAATTTTGACGGGCGTAAAGTCGTTCCCTACATCCTTGCTCAGGTAGCCGGCGCGTTTTGCGCAGCAGCACTGGTGTACGGACTCTATTACAACCTGTTCCTCGACTACGAACAGACCCACCAGCTGGTCCGCGGCAGCGTAGAAAGCCTCGATGTGGCTGGCGTGTTCTCTACCTATCCCAATCCACATATCAGCGTTGGACAGGCATTCCTGGTTGAAGCCGTGATCACTGCTGTCATGATGGCATTAATTATGGCGCTGACTGATGATGGCAACGGTCTGCCGCGCGGTCCTCTGGCGCCGTTGTTAATCGGCCTGCTGATTGCCGTGATTGGTGCCGCGATGGGTCCACTGACCGGATTTGCTCTGAACCCGGCGCGTGATTTCGGTCCTAAGCTCTTCGCATCACTCGCAGGCTGGGGCAACATGGCCTTTACCGGTGGTCGCGATATCCCTTATTTCCTTGTGCCAATCTTCGGACCGATGCTCGGTGCAATCGTTGGCGCGTTTGGTTACCGTTCTCTGATTAGCCGCAATCTGCCTGGCGAGGCAGCGGTAAAACAGGACGAAGTCGTGCAGCATGCTGCACAGCGTAAAGCATAATCCTGCTATAGCCGTTTCGGCTTGTATAACTCTTGACCTTATCAGGAAAAAATTATGACCGTAGAGAAAAAATATATCGTCGCACTCGACCAGGGAACGACCAGTTCACGTGCGGTAATCCTGGATCATGACTCTAATATCGTTGCCGTATCGCAGCGTGAGTTCCAGCAAATCTATCCGAAAACGGGTTGGGTTGAGCATGATCCCATGGATATCTGGGCCTCACAAAGCTCAACGCTGGTTGAAGTGCTGGCGCATGCGGACATCCGCTCTGATGAGGTCGCGGCCATTGGCATCACCAACCAGCGCGAAACCACCATTATCTGGGACAAAGAAACCGGCAAGCCAATCTATAACGCGATTGTGTGGCAGGATCCCCGTACCGCAGACTACTGCGCCAGACTGAAGAAAGAGGGTCTGGAAGAGTATATTCAGCACACCACCGGTCTGGTAATCAACCCGTATTTCTCCGGCACCAAAGTGAAGTGGATCCTCGATCATGTTGAAGGTTCACGTGAACGTGCCCGCCGCGGCGAACTGCTGTTCGGCACCGCCGATTCCTGGCTGGTGTGGAAAATGACCCAGGGACGGGTTCATATCACCGACTTCACTAACGCTTCGCGCACCATGATGTTTAACATTCACAAGCTGGAATGGGATCAGCGCATGCTGGAAATCCTCGATATCCCGCGTGAAATGCTGCCTGAAGTGAAGTCCTCTTCCGAGGTGTACGGCCAGACCAACATCGGCGGTAAAGGCGGTACGCGTATTCCTATCGCCGGTATCGCCGGAGATCAGCAGGCGGCTTTGTATGGCCAGCTGTGCGTGCAGCCGGGTATGGCAAAAAACACTTACGGTACCGGCTGCTTTATGCTGATGAACACCGGTAAAGAAGCGGTTAACTCCACTCACGGCCTGTTGACCACGATTGCCTGCGGTCCACGCGGCGAAGTGAATTATGCGCTGGAGGGTGCGGTATTTATTGGCGGTGCATCCATCCAGTGGCTGCGTGACGAGATGAAACTGATCGGTGACTCTGCGGATTCAGAATATTTCGCAACCAAAGTAAAAGATTCTAACGGTGTGTATATGGTTCCGGCCTTCACCGGTTTGGGTGCCCCTTACTGGGACCCGTATGCTCGTGGCGCTATCTTTGGCCTGACCCGTGGCGCAAATGCCAACCACATCATTCGCGCAACGCTGGAGTCGGTAGCCTATCAGACGCGCGACGTGCTGGAAGCGATGCAGAATGACGCCAATACCCGCCTGCAGTCGCTGCGCGTAGACGGCGGCGCCGTGGCCAACAACTTCCTGATGCAGTTCCAGTCAGATATTCTGGGTGCCCGCGTTGAGCGTCCGGAAGTCCGTGAGGTCACCGCGCTGGGTGCTGCCTACCTCGCCGGGCTGGCCGTCGGCTTCTGGAAAGATCTGGAGGAAGTTCGCGCTAAATCAGTTATTGAGCGTGAATTCCGCCCGGGCATTGAAACCACCCAGCGGAATGTTCTTTACGCAGGCTGGAAGAAAGCCGTCGCCCGCGCCCAGGCGTGGGAAGATCAGGAAAACTAAGATTTCACCCGCCCGCCGTCACCGACGGCGGGCACCAACTCCCCTTCCCGCCTGTGATAAACTTCTCGCCTCATCACTTTTCTGAGGCAGGTCATGAAACGAGAACTGGCAATTGAATTTTCACGCGTCACCGAAGCGGCGGCGCTGGCTGGCTATAAATGGCTGGGGCGCGGCGACAAGAATGCGGCTGATGGCGCGGCGGTTCACGCCATGCGCATCATGCTCAACAAGGTCGACATTGACGGTCAGATTGTGATTGGCGAAGGAGAAATTGATGAAGCGCCGATGCTGTATATCGGCGAAAAAGTGGGTAGCGGCCATGGCGATGCGGTGGACATTGCCGTTGACCCGATTGAAGGAACCCGTATGACCGCACTCGGCCAGGCAAACGCGCTGGCGGTGCTGGCGGTTGGCGATAAAGGCACCTTCCTGCATGCCCCCGATATGTATATGGAAAAGCTGGTCGTCGGCCCCGGAGCGAAAGGCGCTATCGACCTGAATCTTCCGCTGGAGGAAAATCTTCAGCGTATCGCTACCGCGCTGGCTAAACCTCTCAGCGAGCTGACCGTCACGCTGCTGGCTAAACCTCGCCACGATGCGGTAATTGCCCGCCTGCAGGCCATGGGCGTTCGCGTGTTTACTTTTCCGGATGGTGATGTGGCCGCCTCAATCCTCACCTGCATGCCAGACAGCGAGGTGGATGTAATGTATGGCATTGGTGGCGCACCGGAAGGAGTGATCTCTGCAGCGGTGATCCGCGCACTGGACGGTGATATGCAGGGCCGCTTGCTGGCTCGTCATGAGGTGAAAGGCGATACGGCAGAGAACCGTCGTCTGGGCGAACAGGAACGTGCACGCTGTCACGAAATGGGGATTGATGCCGGGAAAGTGCTGCTGCTCGATCAGATGGCACGCAATGACAACGTGATCTTCGCCGCCACCGGCATCACCAGCGGTGAGTTGCTAAAGGGCATCACGCGTAAAGGTAATATGGCGACCAGTGAAACGCTGCTGATTCGTGGTAAATCGCGCACTATCCGCCGTATTCAGTCAATTCACTACCTTGACCGTAAAGACGACAATCTTCACCCGTTTATTCTCTAGTCCTCCCACGGGGCCAGCCTTTTTCCGCTGGCCCCGGCGGCGTTATTGCAGCATCAGACAGTCTGTGGCTCAGGACGCTTCGACAGCGGCAGCCAGCAGAGCAGAATCAAAAGCGAAGTGGCAAACATCAACATCCCCAGGCTGAACTGATCATTTTGCGGCAGCATCGCCGACAGCCACGCGGTCAGGCCCGATCCCAGATTCTGTAATCCCCCCACCAGTGCGCCAGCTGCACCCGCCATAGTGGGCCAGGGTTCCATCGCTCCGGTTGTTGCCAGCGGAAACAGCATGCCTGCACCAAAGAAAAACAGTGAAGCCGGCACAATCAGCGTCCACAGATTCATCACGCCCAGCCAGCCAGGGAGCCACATCAGCACGCCTGCCAGCAGGCAGCTGTTAACCGCATACCACATCATGGTGGTGAAAGATTTGTCGCTTTTGCCGGCAAACCAGGCACCAAAAAACGCTGCCGGCAGCGGCAGAATAAACAACAGGCTGACAGCGAAGCTGCTCATCCCCAGAACGCCCCCCATCAGCACGCCGCAGCTGGCTTCAAATACCGTAATGCCGGCCAGCGCACCAATCAGAATAACCAGGTAGCGTACAAAGCTGCTGTCGCCCAGCAACGGACGATAGCGTGACAACAGCGAGCGCGACTGCACACCACGCGGGCGCGTTTCGTGCATCCACCGCAGGATCGCACCACTGACGACCAGACACAGTAGCAGCAAAAACGCAAAGCATGCCTGCCAGCCAAACAGCCGGGTCAGCCCGGCGCCGAGTAGCGGAGCGATAAGTGGGCTGATCAGGATCCCCATATTTAACAGGCTGTTCGCATAACGCAGCGCTCTGCCCTCATACAGATCGCGCGGCATAGTACGCGCCATGACGCCCGCCACCCCCGTTCCCAGCCCCTGAATGGCGGTTCCCAGCACCAGCCCGTTCAGACTTTGGGCCAGCAGCGCTGTTAACGAGCCAAGAATAAATATCCCCAGTCCCATCAGAACAACCGGCCTGCGACCAATGTTGTCCGAGAGCGGGCCATACAAGAGCTGCGAGGCACCGTAGGTCATCAGATACGCGGCCATGACCCGCTGAACGGCACCGTCGCCAACATGAAATGCCGCAGCGATGGAAGGCATCGCAGGAACGTAAATGGTCTGCGCCATTTGCCCGACCGCCAACAGGGCGATTAACATGATTAACAGGTGTCCATTTTCAATCTTTTTCATTACGCTACACCAGTATAAAGAACGGTTAAATAATTTATATCCAGAGGATAAAGTGACTGGATACGCCTAATACCGGAGAAAATATCAGGAATGACGAGTAAAGCGAGGGATGCGCTCAAATCAGGACACGTGCGCCTGTCACTCAAAGCGGGCGCGGCTGTAAAACAATTTTTACGCTAAGGTCAATTCGTGCGCATACTTTGTTTATGCGAGCTTTACCGCTGCCGGAGACTGGAAAAATCACTCACAGCTGACGAAGATAGCCGCAGAGACGCCAATCCTGCCGCAACTGAGTTAAGGAGTTTGTTATGGCCGCCTGGGTCAACGCCCGAGTAGAAAAAGTGACGAACTGGACGGACGCCCTGTTCAGTATTGTTGTGACTGCCCCCATCGCCCCCTTTACCGCGGGTCAGTACGCCAAACTGTCGCTGGAAATCAACGGTGAGCGCGTGGTGCGTGCCTATTCCTTTGTGAATGCACCGGGCAATAAAAATCTTGAGTTCTATCTGGTGCTGGTGCCGGAGGGCAAACTGAGCCCGCTGCTGCACGCGCTGAAACCGGGCGATGAAGTGATGATCACCCAGGACGCGCAGGGCTTTTTTGTTGTCGATGAAATTCCACCGTGCGATACGCTGTGGATGCTGGCAACCGGTACTGCCATTGGTCCTTATCTTTCCATTTTAGAAGAGGGGAAAGGCCTGGAACGTTTTAAGAACATCGTGCTGCTCCATGCCGCACGCTACGCTAAGGACCTGAGCTATCTTCCGCAGATGCAGCAGCTACAGCAGCGCTATAACGGCCAGTTGCAGATTCAGACGGTGGTCAGCCGCGAAGAAGCCGAGGGATCGCTGACCGGCAGGGTGCCAATGCTGATTGCCAGCGGCCAGCTGGAGGCCGCGACCGGCCTGGAAATTCAGGCCGGGTCGAGCCACGTGATGCTGTGCGGTAACCCGGAGATGGTGAAAGATACCCAGCAGTTGCTGAAGGAGACGCGGGACATGCGCAAGCACTTCAAGCGTAAGCCGGGTCATATCACCAGCGAACAATACTGGTAATCAGGCCGCACCCCGGCGCAGAAACACCACGTACTGCGCCGCTTTACCATAACGGTTATCTCCATCCGTACCGCGGAAGAAGCCAAGTTCGACCATCATACTGACCAGAATCAATGTGGGGATAAAACGCCCGATCAGCCACTGCGCATCGCCCGGTAGCATTGACCAGTTACCGGCCATCAGCATCCACGCCAGGATCAGCAGCAGCGCCCACTGGCCGCCTTTATTCCGGTCATGCAGACGCTTCACCAGCACCGCGCTGACCGGCCACAGCAGGGCTACCACGCAGAATGCCGCCAGCTGCATATCCATTAACCCGTTTCCGGCAAGGCTAAACAACAGCGTCAACAGCAGCATCCAGACAACCTGCCAGATCCAGAAATCCCGCCGCCTCAGGCGGCCACGAAACGAGAAACACCATTGTTGTAGAGTCATTATTTTTCTCAGCGTCAGGGTGCCCTTTGACTTTTCCAGTCATTGTCCGTTTTAATCTTGAACAGAGTCTACTGGTTAGGGCCATGAAAATGAATCAAGCGATTTGGGCAGCGATTATTCTGCTGACCACACTGACCATCGCTACAGCAAAAGCCGATCCCGTTCCTCAGGAACGGCCTGAACATATGCCTGCGGCACCCTATCTGCAAATGGGTGCCCCTACCTTTGATATGACCATTGGTCAGTTTCGTGAAAAATTTAATGCTGCCAACGCAACATTACCGTTAGGTGAATATCGCGCAATTGACACACCCGATGATAAAAGCAATCTGACCCGTGCCGCCAGTAAGATCAACGAAAATCTTTACGCGTCTACGGCGCTAGAGCATGGCAGCGGGAAAATCAAAACGCTCCAGATCACCTGGCTGCCAATCCCCGGACCCGATCAGAAAGCCGCACGGGAAAAAGCGCTGGCCTATATGACGGCGTTTATACGGTTCTTTGAGCCCATGCTCAGCGACGAACAAAGCCAGAAACGGCTGAACGATCTGCTGGCAAAAGGTAAAAATTCGCGATACTACCAGCAGACGGAAGGGGCATTGCGCTACATTGTGGCGGATAACGGCGAGAAGGGATTAACCTTTGCGATTGAGCCGCTAAAACTGGCTCTCGCCACCCCCTGAATCGATTCATGCAAACGATGACGAAAAGCAAAGCCTTTCGCATATTTGATCTCTATACTGTCGGCAGACAACGCTGCCTGCCGGCAGCTTTCATACTCTCTAAGCGTGGAGGATACAATGCGACATCCATTAGTTATGGGTAACTGGAAACTGAACGGTAGCAAGCACATGGTTAATGAGCTGATCGCCGGTCTGCGGAACGAGCTGAGCGGCGTTGACGGTTGCGGCGTGGCGATTGCCCCACCGGCAATCTATCTGGATCAGGCAAAACATGCCATTTCTGGTAGCCATATCGTACTGGGTGCGCAGAACGTTGACGTGAACCTGTCAGGTGCGTTTACTGGCGAAACCTCTGCCGACATGCTGAAAGATATCGGTGCGAAATACATCATTATCGGCCACTCTGAGCGCCGTACTTATCACGCTGAAAGCGACGAATTTATTGCTAAAAAATTCGCCGTAGTAAAAGCCGCAGGCCTGGTTCCGGTCCTGTGCATCGGTGAAACCGATGCGGAAAACGAAGCGGGCAAAACCGAAGAAGTTTGCGCTCGTCAGATCGACGCAGTGCTGAAAACTCAGGGCGCTGAAGCCTTCAACGGCGCGGTCATTGCCTATGAGCCAGTCTGGGCTATTGGTACCGGCAAATCAGCAACCCCTGCGCAGGCGCAGGCGGTACACAAGTTCATCCGCGACCATATCGCGAAGCAGGATGCAACCGTAGCTGCACAGGTCATTATTCAGTACGGCGGTTCCGTCAACGATAAAAACGCAGCTGAGCTGTTTGCCCAGCCGGATATCGATGGTGCGCTGGTTGGCGGTGCCTCGCTGAAAGCCGATGCTTTCGCAGTGATTGTGAAAGCGGCTGCCGCAGCGAAAAAAGCCTGATTCCTCTCCCTGCCCTTCGGGGCAGGGAGAATTAACTGAATGCCTCCACCACAGCGCCTTTAACCCGGCCGCACTCACAGCAAACCCGCCGTCCGGCAAATGGTTCATCCCCAACACCAGGCAGCAGTCGCCCGCACAAAGCATTGAGCGAAAATATTGCTTTCCGATATGACAATGGCTGTCGGTCTGATGAATATTTATAACCGTCTGACGTTCGGCCATCACAAACTCCCGGACAGTGTTTCTGATAAATAATTCATGCTATTCAGTCAGTTATCATTCTGGTCATGCTGGTATATCAGGCCGTTCAACCACCTGCATAAATGTTACTAATTTCCTCTCACTTATCATTCTCATTTTTAATCTTTAAACACTTTTTTAATTAGCCCGTAACAATGGTATATTTTTGATACTTCCCCAAAGTGGTTAAACTTGCAGCAGTATGCAGGTGGAATCTTTTAGTACTCCTGAATTAGCGTTAAAACCTCACTGATTCAGAGAAACAGGTCTGTTTTACCTGCTTAACATGTTGAATCAATTCAGCATACGGAGATGTATCCTCATGCGTAAAATGGCAGTACTTCTGGCGGGACTGGGTTTAACCAGTAAAGCCGCGGTAGAAGACGAAAAGCACGTTGATGTTTTACTGATCGGTGGCGGAGTGATGAGTGCCACGCTTGGTACCTACCTGCAAGAGCTGGAGCCAAACTGGCGTATCAGCATGGTAGAGCGTCTCGATGCGGTCGCCGAAGAGAGTTCCAACGGCTGGAATAATGCCGGTACGGGACACTCAGCGCTGATGGAACTGAACTACACTCCGGAAAATGCCGATGGATCTATCGACATCAAGAAAGCGGTAGAAATTAACGAAGCGTTTCAGATTTCCCGCCGCTTCTGGGCGCATCAGGTTGAACGAGGCGTGTTACGCAATCCGCGCAGCTTTATTACCAGCGTGCCGCATATCAGCTTCGTCTGGGGCGATGATAACGTCAGCTTCCTGAAACGTCGCTACGCGGCGCTGCAAAACTGCAGCCTGTTCCGCGGGATGGAATATTCAGAAGATGCGGAACAAATTAAACAGTGGATGCCGCTGGTGATGGAGGGTCGTGAAAAAGACCAAAAAGTTGCCGCGACCCGCATTCCCATTGGCACCGATGTGAACTTCGGCGAGGTGACCCGTCAGCTGGTCTCGTCACTGAAGAAAAACCCGAACTTCAGCCTGAAAAACCGCCATGAAGTGCGCAAGGTCCACCGCAACAGCGATGGCAGCTGGAACGTGACCGTTGCCGACCTGAATAACGGCGGCAGGCAGGACACCCTTTGCGCCAAATATGTCTTTATCGGTGCTGGCGGTGCAGCATTAACGCTGCTGCAGGAATCGGCGATTCCTGAGATGAAAAACTACGCAGGATTCCCGGTAGGTGGGGAGTTTCTGGTCAGCGAAAACCCGGACGTGGTTAAGCGCCACATGGCGAAAGTTTACGGCAAAGCGTCCGTCGGCGCCCCGCCAATGTCTGTTCCACATCTGGATGCCCGCACGCTGGACGGCAAGCCGGTACTGCTGTTCGGCCCGTTTGCCACCTTCTCGACCAGGTTCCTCAAACAGGGTTCGCTGTGGGATATGTTTGGCTCCATCACCCCCTCGAATCTGATGCCAATGATGCGCGTGGGACTGGATAACTTCGACCTGGTGAAATATCTGGTCGGCCAGGTACTACTCAGCGATGACGATCGTCATAAGGCACTGTGCGAATATTTCCCTGAGGCACGTAAAGAAGACTGGCGGCTGGTGAAAGCCGGTCAGCGAGTGCAGATCATCGAGAAAGACGCCAAAAAAGGTGGCGTACTGAAACTGGGTACCGAAG
Organism: uncultured Erwinia sp.; assembly: GCA_913775305.1. Taxonomy (GTDB): domain Bacteria; phylum Pseudomonadota; class Gammaproteobacteria; order Enterobacterales; family Enterobacteriaceae; genus Erwinia. The sequence goes on from CAJYIY010000031.1 coordinate 14,089, forward strand.
TGGTCACCTCGCAGGACGGCACCATCTCCGCGCTGCTGGGTGCCTCGCCGGGCGCCTCAACGGCTGCACCGATCATGTTAGATCTGATGAGCAAAGTGTTTAAACAGCAGATGGCATCGTCAGACTGGCAAAGCAAACTGAAAGCGATTATTCCGTTCTATGGTCAGAAGCTGAATGGTAACGTGGCCGCCACGGAGAAAGAGCTGGCAGAAACCAGCCGTATCCTGCAGCTGGATTATGCGCCAATGACCTCGGCCAACGATGAACACAGCGGTCAGGCGGCGGCCGTAGTCGGTAAGTAAAGCCGGGATGCCGCTACCCGGCGGGCAGTTTGATAACATGAAAAAAGGCGGGTAACCGCCTTTTTTCATGTGCCGATTTTGACCGTTCAGGCCAGCTGAACCGCTTCCATCAGCATCCACAGCGTTGTGGCCAATAGCGACAGCGCCATCACCGCGTTAAACAGCTGTCGCTTCCACTGTACCTGCAGATGCTGACCCAGACGATCGCCCATCAACGCCCAGACCAGGATACAGGGCAGATTCAGTACCATAAAACCGACCATCACGGCCAGAATCGAGCTGTTTACGGTATACATCAGCGCCACGTTAATCGCCATCAGCCAGGCCTTCGGGTTGACTGCCTGAAACAGCACGCCACCGATCATCGTCATCGGACGTGCCTTTTCGCGCAGTTCCGGCGCACCGGAACGAAAAATCTTCCACGACAGCCACAGCAAATAGCCGCAGCCCAGCAGCGTCAGCGGCAGGCGAATCGCACCCATCCACGTCAGCAGGAGTTCCAGCAGCGTACCGGCCAGCACCGTCTGTAACCCGCAGCCCAGCAGCACGCCGGTGAGCATCGGCAGAGTTCGCCGTATACCAAAATTTACCCCAGAGGTGGCCAGCATCAAATTATTCGGGCCTGGCGTGATCGACATAACGGTGACATAGCTGACAAAAGAGAGATCGAGCATATAAGAGATCCTGCATTCCGGGTGAATGCAGCCAGTGTATTCACTCTGCCAGAATGGTAACAGATGCAGAAAAACAGTATTGTTATGGGTACAAAATGCGAAAAATTATTATTGTACCCACCAATCGAGGAGCGATTTGTGTCCATCACCGAACCGCAGGCGACGCTGTACCACAATCTGGCAGACACGCTTGCTGCCGCTATCCAGCAGGGTACATTTATGCCCGGCAGCCGACTGCCCGCTATCCGGCGCTGTGCGGCCAGCCACCAGGTCAGCGTTAATACCGTGCTGAGTGCCTACGGTATTCTGGAAGACCGCGGTCTGATTGAGGCGCGACCGCAGTCCGGTTACTACGTTCGCGATACGCTCCCCTCCCTGATTTCCCAGTCTTCACCAACCAGCAGCATCCGCTCTCCGGGCAGCAAAAAACTTGACCTGATCGATGCCGTTTTTGCCGCCCAGAACCATGCCGACTACACCAATATTTCGCTGGCCTGCCCGCAGAACAGCGACTTTTTCCCAACGGCACGGATTAGTCGCATCATGGCCTCACTGCTGCGCCGCGAACCCGAGCTGATTGGTCGCTACGCACTGCCACCGGGCAGCCTGCGCCTGCGTCGGGAAATCGCACGCCGCTCGATGAATTCAGGCATCCATATCAGTACGGACGATGTGACGATTACCCACGGTTGTATGGAGGCACTCCAGCTTGCGCTACGTGCGGTGACCCGGCCCGGCGACTGCGTAGGCCTGGAAACGCCGACCTATTTTTATCTCTTCCCGCTGCTCGCCAGCCTTGGCCTGAAGGTGCTGGAGCTCCCCACCGATCCTCAGCACGGCCTGTCGCTGGATGCGCTGGAACTGATGCTGCAGGAGCAGCGCCTTCAGGCCATTATCGCGATGCCGAACGTGCAGAATCCACTGGGCAGCAGCATGACGCTCGCAGGCAAAAAGCGACTGGCGCGGCTGGTTAATCAGTACGAAGTGCCGCTACTGGAAGATGGCCTTTATGCGGAACTGCAGTTCTGCTGGCCGCTGACGCCTGCGGTTAAAGCCTTTGACGAGAATGGCTGGGTGCTGTACTGCAGTAGCTTCACAAAAACCGTCGCTCCCGACTTTCATCTTGGCTGGATAGCCGCCGGGCGCTTCAGCCAGGAACTGGCACGGCTGAAATCCGTTTCCTCGCTGGCCGAATCGCGCCTGCTGTCGGAAACGCTGGGCGTTTTTCTGGAGTCCGGCGGATACGATCATCATCTGCGCTCGCTGCGCCGCCGCTATGCCGCCCAGCTGGATGAGGCGCGCGGTATCATTGCCCACCATTTCCCCCAGGGGACACGCGCCACTCGCCCCAGCGGAGGGTTTGTCTTTTGGGTTGAACTACCGGGCAATATCGACAGTGTTGAGCTGTTCCACCGGCTGTTACAGGAGAAAATCTGCCTCACGCCCGGTGCGCTCTACACCCTGAGCGAACGCTGTAACAGCGCCCTGCGCCTCTCCTGCTGCTATCCGTTTGACGAGCGTTACATCTGGGCGCTAAAGCGCACCGGTGCAGTGGCTTGTGAAATGAGCGGCATTGCCGCAGGCATGAGTTAACACAGCGCCAGCGAGGCGGCGCTGACGGCAGCGGTGATGAACGAAAGAGCCGCGAAGACGCAGCAACCTGCGGCGATAACTATGGCGTACCGTTTCGTCCCCAGACCGCATAACCCTTACGTGCGGTCAGACGCTCATAGTAGGCGCGCACGGCAGGAAACTCCGCATGTTCAAGCGGGGTTTCGTACCAGCGGTTAACTGATAACCCCACCGGAATGTCCGCCAGCGAGAAGGTGTCTCCGGACACGTAGGCACCGGTTTTCTCCAACTGCTGGTTCAGGATCCCCATGGTGTATTCCCATCCCCTGCAGGCTGCCGCCAGCAGAGTGGGCTCCTGGTGCGCGGGAGAGTGGCGAACCAGCGCCATAAACGCATAGCGCCATGAGGTGTTGAGTTCAGTTGCCTGCCTGTCGATCCACTGATCGACGCGAGCACGCCGCCGGGGATCTTGCGGATAAAGCCATGCGCCGCCACAGGCATTCGCCAGATAGCGAATAATGGTATTGGATTCCCACAGAATGAAATCATCGTCCTTTATAACCGGAATCAGCGCGTTTGGATTCAGTGCCTTAAACGCGCTGTCTTTTGGCGACTGAAAACCCTCGCCCCACTCCTCACGTTCAAAGGGAATACCCAATTCATCACACAGCCACAGCACTTTTCTGACGTTGATTGATGACGCTCTTCCCAGTACTTTGAGCATAATAAGATCACTTTTTTATCTGATATTATCTAGTAATAGCCATAATCCACGATGCTGACAACTCCCGGGATAAATCATCGCCCTGGTTGGTCAGTTCCCATGAGAATCTCACGGTTGCAGGTATGCCATGACGCAGCTACGCCCTTTTAAGCAGGTTGATGTTTTTACTTCCACGCCGTTTAACGGTAATCCGCTGGCGGTGATTATGGATGCCGGCGGCCTGAGCGATGAGCAGATGCAGGCTGTCGCACGCTGGACCCATCTCTCCGAAACGACCTTTGTTTTACCGGCAACGGAACCGGATGCGGATTATCGTGTGCGTATTTTTACCCCGGATATGGAGCTGCCGTTTGCCGGGCATCCCACCCTCGGTACGGCGCACGCTCTGCTGGAGTCAGGTATCGCGCTGAACCAGCCGCAGCAGATCGTGCAGCAGTGCGGAGTCGGGCTGGTGAAGATCCGCATCGGCGATAACGGCGCGCTGGCTTTCGCCTCCCCGGAGGCGGTACTGACGCCGTTGAGTGATGCCGATATTTCCAGCGCGCTTAACAGCGATAAGCTGGAAGAACAGCTGCCGGTAATGGTGGCTGATATGGGGATTCGCTGGCTGCTGGTGCCCATGACGTCGGCCGATGCGGTACTGGAAATCAAACCGGATGCCGAAGAATTTGCCCGGCTGATTGAAGAATCCAACGTTAACGGCGTGATGCCCTTTGGCCCGCTGAAAGGCGTGGCGGATGGCTATGAGGTACGCGGTCTGCTGATTGAGCAAGGCTCTCTGACGGAAGACCCTGTGACCGGCAGCGCGAACGCCTGCCTGGCCCGCTATTTTCAGGCTCGTGGCGTGGAACTGGACTATGTGGCCCATCAGGGAACTGCTGTTCAGAGAGCGGGAAGAGTTACGGTCTCTTACGCCAGTGATGGCGTGTGGATCGGTGGCCAGACGGTCACCGTGCTGGACGGTACCATCCGTCTGTAGGCCACAACGGCGGCGGCACTGGCGATACCACCTTGCAGGCCATCACGGCCTGCAAGGTTAATTCCATCGCCACCTTGTTGAAAAAATCACCAGCACGCTTCCGTCACCACACTTCCTGCCGCGTTGGCCACACGTATTTGGTGAAGGCATCGAAACGATTGCTTTCCGCCCACCCCCCCGCTGTAGCGCCACTGTGCGGGCACCCGGCATCAGAATTTGCCCCCGAACGCCTTCATCTCCCTTTCCCTGTTGTGCGAGGAAAACAGGATATTCAGCCCTTTCTCCGCCAGGTTTAACACCGAATCTGGGCCTGAACCGCGTCCGTTACGGGCAATACCTGGCGTTTTCTCGCTTGTTTGCTGCTCCGGCTGGCGGGTTGTGGACAAAAAACAGGATATTACCGCTCTGATGAACTATAAATAGCGTTACTGGCGCCTGACTGTTCCATTAACAACAACAATTAGAGAAAAAATGGATAAAATACACACAATGAAGGTGTTTGTACGCGTAGCAGAAATGCAGAGTTTTACCCGTGCTGCAGACAGTCTCGGATTGCCCAAAGGCAGTCTGTCACGTCAGATTCAGGCGCTGGAAAACAGTCTTGGCTCGCGCCTTCTGCACCGCACGACGCGCCGGGTGCAGCTGACACAGGATGGTCAGATTTACCTTGAGCGCTGCCGCGAGGTACTGAGCACCCTGGAAGATATGGACTCGATGTTCCGGCACGATCCGGCCACGCTCAGTGGGCGGCTGCGAGTGGATATGCCGGCAAGTCTCGCCAGCGGCTATCTGATTCCGCTACTCCCGGAGTTTCTCCAGCACTATCCGGGCATTGAAATGGAACTGAGCTGCAGCGATCGCCAGATTGATGTGGCGCGTGAGGGATTCGACTGCGTGGTTCGCGCAGGCATTTCAGACGATCCCGGGCTGGTCGCGCGGCAGCTAGGCCACCTTCCGCTGATTAACTGTGCCAGCCCTGATTACCTGTTACGCTTCGGGACGCCGAAATCCCTGCAGGATTTATCCCAACATGCGATGGTGTATTACGGTCAGCAGCCCGGCGTTCAGTCTGCTGGATTTGAGTATTTTGATGGTAAAACCACCACCCTGATTAAAACCGGCGGTGTCATCACCGTTAACAGTACGGAAACCTACCGCTCGGCCTGCCTGGCCGGTTTGGGTATTATCCAGGTACCGCGCGGTATCGTGCAGAGCGCACTGAAAGAAAAAAAACTGGTGGAAATCTTGTCGCCTTTTCCGGCATGCCCGATGCAGCTCTGGCTACTCTGGCCGCGTCGGCATCACCCGGTTCGCCGGGTTCAGGTGTTCATTGAATGGCTCAGCCAGGCGCTGAAACGCTATACTGCCTGATCGGCAGACTATAATTTTCATTTCATCGATAATCATAAGGACAGAGAAGGATTCATGGCGGAGACTCAACGACACGATCCCGAGGCAACAAAGAGTGCGGAAAAACCGCTAATCAATATCAAAACCGGAAATCATACGGTCGATAAATCCATCACCCGGGTTTCCCGGCTGGTCAGCTGGTTCCGCGCCATTCCGGCGGTGGCGCATTTTATTCGCGCGGGTGAGCGATTTAACGATCGGTTAGGCAGCCAGTTTGGTGCTGCGATTACCTATTTCTCATTTCTCTCGCTGATCCCGATTCTGATGGTGTCTTTTGCCGCCGTCGGATTTCTGCTCGCCTCAAATCAGGATCTTCTGACCGAGCTGATCGATAAGATCGTCAGCAGCATCAGCGATCCCGCGCTGGCAGCCACGCTAAAAAATACGGTGAATACCGCGATTCAGCAGCGTACAACGGTCGGAATAACCGGCCTGCTGGTGGCGCTCTATTCGGGCATTAGCTGGATGGGTAATCTGCGTGAAGCGATTCGCGCCCAGTCACGTGACGTCTGGGAACGGGCACCGGAGGATCAGGAAAAAGTCTGGTTCAAATATTCTCGCGACTTTATCTCGCTAACGGGACTGGTGCTGGCTTTGATTGTCACGCTGTCGCTGACCTCAATTGCCGGTGCGGCCCAGGCGACAATCGTGCGGGCACTGGGGCTGGAGGATATCGAGTGGCTGCGTCCGGCTATGACGACCATTGCCCTGTCGATCTCAATTTTTGCTAACTACCTGCTATTCCTTTGGATTTTCTGGATCCTGCCGCGCCACAAGCCGCGTAAAAAAGCGCTGCTGCGTGGTACGCTGCTGGCGGCGATTGGCTTTGAGGTGATTAAATTTATTATGACCCTGACACTGCCAAAACTGGCCTCATCACCTTCCGGAGCCGCTTTCGGCTCCGTGTTGGGACTGATGGCTTTCTTCTATTTCTTTGCCCGCCTGACGCTGTTCTGCGCGGCGTGGATTGCCACCGCGCAGTACAAAAACGATCCGGAACCGACAGAAAAAGGGCGCTCAGGACCGAAGGGATAAGGTCTGCTATTTCAGCAGCGCACAGCTGTGGTCCTGCAGTTCTTCAGCGGAACCGCCATTCAGCAGCAGCCAGTTACGCTCCACCACCATCAGCGCACGCCGCCCGTCTTTCAGGGCGGCAATGGCAATGCCGTAACGGCCCATGTTTTCGTACGCCCCTGGCAGCTCTTTGGCTATGCGAATAAACGGGCTGGTGCGTTTAAACTCATCGCGGGTGATTGCCCGTATAAAGTAATTGTGCTCGCCCAGTTGATGTGTCTGCCAGTGCGCATTCAGCGTGCTGTCGAGTGCATCCAGCTGCTGACGGATGTCAGACCGCAGGCAGGAAATATGCACATGCAGCTGGTTTTGTGTCCGTCCCCACTGGGCGTTCACCGCCAGCGCATAGACTCTGTCGTTGATTGTTGCCCCCAGCCGTTCTTCGATAAAATGTCGGGCGCGCCAGGCCTCAGCTAAAAAGTTTGGCGTAGCGGGACTCAATAATTTTGGGCTCTCAACGCCGGTTATTTTTGCTATCGGCAGCAGCAGAAACTGCAGCGGACCGTTGCGATCTTTCAACACCACATAACCGTCGGCTTCATTGACCAAACGGCACGGAGAGGGATCGCTTTTCTGCTGTTCACCCACAACACACTGCTGGCTGACAATCTTCCACAATGCATCGGCATTGTTGTTAAAATACAAGGCAATAGCGCATACCGATGCCACTATTACCACGACCAGCAAAATCGCTAAGCGATTTCTTCCATGCATCAATTTTTACCTCAGCCTTCGCTCGTTCACAATGTAATCGAAGCGGGCTGCCAGGTCATGTGAAATCATCGGCAAAAGTGCGTTAAAGGCGGGAAATGCAGCACTTCAAAGGGATCCCGTTCAGCAGGGCAGAAAAATAAAAAAGGCCGACAGTGTCGGCCCTCATTGTGTGACTACCCATCGGCATTTAACGCTTCATCACCTGATCGTAGGTTCCACCTTCAGCAAAGTGGGTTTTCTGTGCCGCCGTCCAGCCACCAAACTTGCCATCGATAGTAAACAGCTTCACCGGCTGGAAGGTGCTGGCAAATTTTTTGGCTACAGCCTCATCACGCGGGCGATAGAAGTTCTGCGCCGCGATAGTCTGCCCTTCCGGAGAGTAGAGATATTTCAGGTACTCGTCGGCAACGTTGCGGGTACCGCGCTCATCGACCACTTTATCCACAACAGAAACGGTCGGCTCAGCCAGTATTGACTCGCTTGGTGTAACAATTTCAAACTGATCTTTGCCCAGCTTGTTTACCGCCAGATACGCTTCATTTTCCCAGGCAATCAGCACATCGCCAATGCCACGCTCAACAAAGGTGTTGGTGGCTCCACGCGCACCAGAGTCCTGTACCTCTACGTTTTTAAACAGCGACTTCACGTATTCCTGCGCTTTAGCCTGATCGCCATGATTCTGATCCAGCGCCCATCCCCAGGCCGCCAGATAGTTCCAGCGTGCGCCACCGGAGGTCTTCGGATTTGGCGTAATGACGGACACGCCCGGCTTAATCAAATCAGGCCAGTCGTGGATCTGTTTGGGGTTGCCTTTGCGTACCAGGAAAACGATGGTCGAAGTATAAGGTGCGGAGTTATCCGGCAGGCGTTTGATCCAATTTTTGTCGATGCGGCCACGTTCAGCAATCGCGTCAACGTCCGAGGCGAGCGCCAGGGTCACTACATCCGCTTTAATTCCATTGATCACCGACGTTGCCTGTTTGCCCGATCCGCCGTGCGACTGACGAATAACCACATTGTCACCGGTTTCCTGCTTATAGTGAGCGCTGAACGCTTTATTGTATTGTTCATACAGTTCACGTGTTGGATCGTAAGAGACATTCAATAGCTGAATATCCTTCGCCAGCACGCTGGTTGAGGCCAGTAACAGGGTTATTCCCACACTCCACTTCTTCATTGCCCGCACTCCCAAAGGTTTAATCTGAGAAGGAGCGTGACATAAAGCAGAGAGCGAATTAAAGAATTAAAAAGAAGCTTTAATAACCATATGGAATAAAACTCTGCATAAGAAAGGCGCTGGAACGCAGCGCCTTGTTTTGTATCAGTAAAGCTTCTTGGCGGTTTCCAGCCAGTCGCCCTTAAACGGACGCTTCATATTTTCGATCGCATCAATGATGTCGTGGTGAACCATTTTCTCGTTCTGAATACCGACGCAGCGACCACCGTAGCCCTGCAGCAGCAGTTCAATGGAATAGGCACCCATACGGGAAGCAAGAATACGGTCATAGGCAACCGGTGCACCGCCGCGCTGAATGTGACCCAGCACCGTTGCGCGGGTTTCACGTTTGGTTTCAACTTCAATGTATCTCGCCAGCTCTTCGACATCGCAGATGTGCTCGGTAATCGCAACAATCGCGTGCTTTTTGCCCTTAGCAATACCGGCCTTGATCTCCGCCAGCAGCTCTTCACGGGTGTAAGGCATTTCTGGCAGCACGATAAACTCACAGCCACCGGCAATTGCTGCGGCCAGCGTCAGGTCGCCACAGTAACGTCCCATCACTTCCACAATAGAAATACGCTGATGGGATGAGGAGGTATCACGCAGGCGGTCAATGGCTTCAACCACGGTTTCCAGCGCGGTGAAATAACCAATGGTGTAGTCCGTACCGGCAACATCGTTATCGATAGTGCCCGGCAGACCGATGCACGGGAAGCCCATCTCTGTCAGGCGCTTGGCCCCCATATAGGAACCGTCACCGCCGATAACCACCAGCGCATCAATACCGCGCTTTCTCATGTTATCAAGAGCAACCGCCCGTACTTCGTCTTTACGGAAGTCAGGGAAACGCGCCGATCCCAGGAACGTACCGCCACGGTTAATCATGTCTGATACGCTGTAACGATCCAGATTAACCATGCGATCTTCATACAGGCCCAGATAGCCGTCATAAATACCAAAAACTTCCAGTCCTTCACTCAGCGCCGCGCGCACGACACCGCGGATTGCAGCGTTCATACCTGGGGCGTCGCCGCCGCTTGTCAGTACACCGATTTTCTTGATCATGACAACCTCTGAACTTGTTGATGCAAATGTTGAATTCTGAACGCCGGGGGCCGCTGGTACGCGCGCACAAGAGATAACCGACTAAGTTAAGCTGATAGTATATCAAATCTTGTTAGCTGAATTGATTCAGGTCAGGCCAGATTTGCCTATTTTTTTTGCGGCCACTTTCGCTTCAGACGAAATAAAAATAACCAATTAATTTAAATAGATTTTTTTCCTAAAAATTATTTTTTCGCTCAACTGGCACAACGGAACAGGGATCCTGATGAATAATGACATCAGAACCCGGAAAACGCGCCAGCAGCGCCTGTTCCAGCTCATCCGCAATCCGGTGTGCCTGTACCAGCGGCAGATTATCATCCATTTCCAGATGCAGCTGAATAAAGCGAGTCGGCCCCGACTGCCGGGTGCGGATATCATGCGCCCCCTGAATACCGGACTTCGCAGCAATAATGTCCTCAATGGCCTGCCGTTCGTCATCCGGCAGGGCGCGATCGAGCAACGCCTGCACGGCCTCGTAGCCCATTTTCAGTGCGCTGTACAAAATCCATACACCAATGCCTAACGCAAACAGCGCATCCGCGCGGTGAAAGCCATACCAGCTCAAACCAAGCGCCAGCAATATCGCCCCGTTCATAATCACGTCAGACTGATAGTGCAGCATGTCGGCACGAATCGCCAGGCTGTGGGTCCGGCGAACTACCCAGCGCTGGAATGTCACCAGTATCAGCGTAGAAAACAGCGCAATTACGGTAACGGTTATGCCCACCAGCGGCGCATGCATCGGTGCTGGCGTAGCCAGATGCTGAAGACCGGTGAGGAACAGAAACAGCGCCGAGCCTGAAATAAACATACTTTGCGCCAGAGCGGCGAGCGATTCGGCTTTGCCATGGCCGAAGGTATGTTCCGCGTCAGCGGGCTGTAGCGAGTAACGAACAACCAGCAGATTGGTCAGGGAAGCGGCGATATCCACCAGCGAGTCAACCAGCGCTGCCAGTACGCTGACCGATCCGGTTTGCCACCAGGCGAAAATTTTGATGATCAACAACAGCGATGCGAATACCGTCGCTGCCAGTGCCGCCGCGTTGACCAGCCGAGCATAGCGTTGATTCATGACGCACTCCGCAGGATAAGTCACGTCAGTATACTGGATTTGAGCACAAAAAATCCCCGATCAGGTGTATTCAGACAGAACATGAACGTCAGGGTAAAAAAAACCCCCTCATCATGAGGGGGAAGACAGGGATGGTGTCTATGGCAAGGAAAACAGGGATAATACTTACTGGTACTTTACGGGTTACTACTGGTGTTGCGTACTGCCTGCAGAGGCGATGCCTGCTGCGAATTCATTAGCCTGCGCACTTCATCAATGCGCTGCCGATGTTTCTGTTCCAGAACAGCCTGCTGCTGCGGTGTTAACAGGTGATACATCTGGTTGCGTACCCGGGCCATCTCAACCTGGCGTACAACTTCTGCCTGCGCTATTTTTTTCACCTGAGCTTCATAAGCTGTCTGATCGAACTTATCTGCAATAATCAGTTCGTGAAGTTGCTCTAAATCGTTAATACTTATAGGAGAACGATCGTGCCGTGCCTGCTGCATCAGATCCCGTAGTTGCTGACGCTGCTGCTCCGTTAAATTGATGCCATCAAACATGTGATTTTGCGGAACCAGCCTGAGTGTGCTGCTTGCTCCATCATTGTGATGCATCTCGTCATTCGTCGTAACGTCAGCAGCCCATGCGGTGGAGAGGCTAAGCACCAGCGCCTGAACCGCAACGACGGCGGTAACTCTGCGCATCGTTTACTCCCAAGTTTGTTTCCGTATTTCGATTCAACGAGGTTCAGTCTACGGAGACTGCTGCAAACAAGCGTCAGGGGGTGTAAAACTACGTAAAGTCATAGAATGAGCGCGTTCGTTCACGGTATTTTGCCTGCGGAGGGCATTAAAAGATGAATAAAATCCTGTTGGTTGACGATGACCGCGAATTGACTTCGCTGCTGAAAGAATTGCTGGAATTGGAGGGCTTCAACGTACTGGTTGCCGGTGACGGTGAACAGGCGCTGGCGCTACTGGATAGCAGTGTCGATCTGCTATTACTTGATGTGATGATGCCCAAGAAAAACGGCATCGATACCCTGAAAGAACTGCGTCAACAACATCAGACGCCGGTGATTATGCTGACCGCACGCGGCAGTGAACTGGACCGCGTACTCGGACTGGAACTGGGCGCGGATGATTACCTGCCAAAACCGTTTAATGACCGTGAACTGGTCGCCCGCATCCGTGCCATACTGCGCCGCTCCAACTGGAGTGAGCAGCAGCAGCAGCACGATAACAGTTCTCCCACGCTGGAGGTTGACTTACTGCGCCTGAATCCGGGACGCCAGGAGGCCAGCTTCGACGGTGTGACGCTGGATCTGACCGGCACAGAATTCACCTTGCTCTACCTGCTGGCGCAGCATTTAGGCCAGGTGGTATCACGTGAACACCTCAGTCAGGAAGTACTGGGCAAACGGCTGACGCCTTTCGATCGCGCCATTGATATGCATATCTCAAACCTGCGGCGTAAACTGCCGGATCGTAAAGATGAGCATCCGTGGTTCAAAACGCTGCGCGGACGTGGCTATCTGATGGTATCGGCAACATGATATCAAGCCTGACCACCCGTATCTTTGCCATATTCTGGCTGACGCTGGCACTGGTACTCATGCTGGTACTGATGGTACCTAAACTCGACTCACGTCAGATGACGCCGCTGCTGGACAGCGAGGAGCGGCAGGGAGTGATGATCGAGCAGCACGTTGAAGCGGAGCTGGCACAGGATCCGCCCAACGACCTGATGTGGTGGCGCAGGCTGTTTCGCGCAATAGACAAGTGGGCTCCCCCCGGCCAGCGTTTGTTGCTGGTCACCAGCGAAGGTCGGGTGATTGGCGCTCAGCACAACGAAATGCAGGTGATTCGTAATTTTATCGGCCAGTCCGATAATTCCGATCAGCCGCAGAAGAAAAAGTATGGCCGCCTGGAAATGGCAGGCCCCTTTTCCGTGCGCGATGGAGAGGACAGCTATCAGCTGTACCTGATCCGTCCCGCAAGTAACTCTCAGCTCGACTTTATCAACCTGCTGTTTGACCGGCCGCTGCTGCTGCTGATCGTCACCATGTTGATCAGTGCCCCACTGCTGCTCTGGCTGGCGTGGAGCCTGGCAAAACCGGCTCGTAAACTGAAACACGCTGCGGATGATGTTGCCGCCGGAAACTTACGCCAGCGCCCGGAACTGGAAGCCGGTCCTCAGGAATTCCTTGCTGCAGGTGCCAGCTTCAATCAGATGGTCAGCGCGCTGGAACGGATGATGACCTCTCAGCAGAGGCTGTTATCCGATATTTCGCATGAACTGCGTACCCCGCTGACGCGCCTGCAGCTGGCTACCGCGCTGATGCGCCGCCGCCACGGTGAAGCCAAAGAGCTGGAGCGCATTGAGATGGAGGCGCAGCGCCTGGACGGCATGATCAACGATCTGCTGGTGCTCTCACGTACCCAGCACAAAAATGCGCTGGTCAGCGAGGCGATAAAAGCCAGTCACCTGTGGTCAGATGTGCTGGAGGATGCGAAGTTCGAAGCGGAGCAAATGGGTAAATCACTGGAAGTGCCCTATCCTCCCGGCCCGTGGCCGCTGTACGGTAATCCCAGCACGCTCGACAGCGCGCTGGAGAACATCGTACGTAACGCCCTGCGTTACTCACACAGCAAGATTTCGGTCAGTTTCTCGGTGGATAAAAAAGGCGTTACCGTCCATGTGGATGATGATGGTCCGGGCGTCAGCCCGGAGGACAGGGAACAGATTTTCCGACCGTTTTACCGTACCGATGAAGCCCGTGACCGCGAATCCGGCGGTACCGGACTGGGGCTGGCGATCGTAGAAAACGCCATTCAGCAGCATCACGGTTGGGTCAAAGCGGATGACAGTCCGCTCGGCGGGCTGAGGTTGACTATCTGGCTGCCGCTGTATACCACTCAGTACGAATAATTTGCTATTCTTCGGCCCTCGTATCAGAGGGCCGTTTCATGCTACATATCGTTTTATTCGAACCTGAAATTCCGCCGAATACCGGCAATATTATCCGCCTGTGCGCCAATACTGGCTTTCAGCTACATCTTATTGAGCCGCTGGGATTTGCCTGGGATGATAAACGGCTGCGCCGCGCCGGGCTGGACTACCACGAGTTCACCGCCATTAAGCATC
>CAJYIY010000032.1 GCA_913775305.1 uncultured Erwinia sp.
GTCATCGCCCACCATTTCGGGTCGTTAGCTCAGTTGGTAGAGCAGTTGACTTTTAATCAATTGGTCGCAGGTTCGAATCCTGCACGACCCACCAGTGTAAGAAGGCGCCCTAAAGGCGCCTTTTTGCCGTCTGCGATTCAGGCAGGGTTCGAGCCTGCGGCAGGTTCGGGTCGAACGCAGTGAGACAACGTTGCATCCGTCACCTTTCATCCCAACCTCTGAATTCATCACAAAAATCCAGACTGCCCCTGATCCGTCTCCCCTGCCGTGGCCTTTCCGCCAGCTAGCTCCCATTGCGGCACCGGCATTAACCATCGTCGGGTTAAAACGGCGGTGCTATGCTGCGCTGCGCGGTTAATATTGCAGCCTGCTGACGGACCTCCTGCCAGATAGCTTCTGCGGCGGGCGTCAGCGAACGGTTCTTACGCCTGACCAGCATAATGGTGCGGTTGATTTCTGGTACCATCCTTCTGACCATCAACGGCCTTCCCTGCGGCAGTGGCAGCGCAAGGGCGGGAAGAATGCTGATGCCAATTCCCGCCTCCACCATCGGATAGAGGGTTGCCGGATGGCCAATTTCCTGAGCGATTTCCGCCTTTACCTGCTGCTGCTGCAGCGCTTCATCGATTAATACGCGGCTTCCGGAAGCGTAGTCCTGGAGCACCAGCGTGCGCTGATTGAGCATATGCCAGTGAATGGTTTGCTGCTGCGCCAGGGCGTCATCCATGCGGCACAGCAGCAGAAAGGGCTCATCAAGAATCGCCTCGCACTGCAAGTCGTCGGAATGCAGCGGGCCAATCACGATGCCGAAATCGACTTCCGCATTGCGGATGCTTTGCAGCACCCACTGCTGCGGGCGATCGCGCAGCATTACCCGGATTTCGGGGTAGTTCAGCTGTCCGGCGGCCAGGCACTGCGGCATCAGATGCGCAGAGATGGTCTGGCTGGCGGCCACCCTCACCGTACCGCTGCGCTGCTGACCGTAGCTACGAACGTCGAGCAGCGTGTTGTTCAGCTCCTCCAACAGGTGCTCCAGCCTGCTGGCCAGCTGTTCTCCAGCTTCAGTCAGGATAACTTCGCGGGTGGTGCGGTCAAGCAGGCGAATACCCATCTCCGCTTCCAGCTCTTTAATACTGTGGCTGACCGCAGACTGGCTAAGGCCGATGGTCTGCCCGGCCTGGCTGAAACTGCCCTGGGCGGCAACCGCTACAAAGACCCGAAGCTGGCGCAGCGTGTAATTCATCGATTCACCTCATATATTCATTCAATAAATCAATTTTATTTCTAAACCCGGGCATCGCACAATAGCCGGATGTTTCTATAACAAGGCTTTAACAATGGGTAAATTTCGTCTCGATCCGCTGATGGTAAAACTGATCGTCACCGTCCTGCTGGCTTCATTTCTTCCTGCTCGCGGCCACTTCGTCGATTTTTTTGAATGGCTGACCACCGCCGCTATCGCCCTGCTGTTCTTTATGCACGGTGCCAAGTTATCACGAGAAAAGATCATCGCCGGTGGCGGCCACTGGCGGCTGCATCTGTGGGTGATGTTCAGCACCTTCGTTATCTTCCCGGCACTGGGTATGCTGCTGGTCTGGTGGCATCCACTGCCGCTCAGCACTGAGATTTATACCGGCTTTATGTATCTGTGCATTCTGCCCGCTACCGTCCAGTCCTCTATTGCACTGACGTCGCTGGCCGGTGGCAACGTTGCCGCCGCCGTCTGCAGTGCGTCGGCATCCAGCCTGCTGGGAGTATTTATTTCTCCGCTACTGGTGGGTCTGCTGATGAACGTGCACAGCGATGCCGCCAGCGGTAGCGCAGAGCAGATCGGTAAAATTATGCTGCAGCTGCTGGTGCCGTTTATCGTCGGGCATATTTCCCGTCGCTGGATTGGCGCGTGGGTGGAAAGAAACCGCAAGCTCATCGGTCACACCGATCAGGCATCGATTCTGCTGGTGGTCTATTCCGCCTTCAGTGAAGCGGTAGTTAACGGCATCTGGACCCGCGTAGGCGTCAGCACTCTGCTGTGGATCGTAGTGGGTAGCCTCGTTCTGCTGTTCCTGATCCTCGTCATTAACGTTGTTGCGGCGCGTCTGTTTGGCTTTAATCGGGCGGACGAAATCACCATTCTGTTCTGCGGTTCGAAGAAAAGTCTGGCAAACGGGGTACCGATGGCGAATATCCTGTTCCCGTCCTCGGCGGTGGGAATTATCGTACTGCCGTTGATGATCTTCCACCAGGTGCAGCTGATGGTGTGTTCGATGCTGGCACAGCGTTATAAAAAGTCTGGCGAGAAGCTGGCAGCGCAGTCGGCAGCCGGTAAGCCGCTGGTGGAGTCGCAGAAGTAGTACCATCCGGCACGCGTCGAGTGCTGAGGGGATTTTCCGATTGGATAATCCCGCTACGCAACGCAGAGTGAAAATCAGGGTTCGCCTGCACCCCGCAGGCGAAAGGCACAGCCGGGCAGAACACCCGGCTGTGCCACACTGTTGGGTATGCAATATGTACCAGCCAGGGATCACACTGTCGCGCCCTGCTACCCCCGCTTCAGCGGTTTAACCAACCCTTCCAGCCCCTCAATCTTGATTGCCAGCGTAATCTGCATCAGCTCACCGAGCCTGCCCGGCGGAAACTCCCCCTTACGGGCAAACCACAGCAAATAGGCTTCGGGCAGGTCGATCAGCACCCGCCCTTTGTATTGACCAAACGGCATTGCCCGGTTGGCAATCTCAACCAGCTGTTCCTTTTCCATGTCAGTCACCGAGCAGGCGTATCATTTCCGCTTCGTCGATCACCGCAATCCCCAGCTCCGTAGCCTTCGCCAGCTTGGAGCCTGCGGCCTCACCGGCAATCACCAGATCCGTTTTCTTCGACACGCTGCCGCTCACCTTCGCGCCCAGTGCCGTTAAGCGATCTTTGGCCTCGTCGCGCGACAGCACGCTTAACGAACCGGTCAGCACCACGGTTTTCCCGGCAAACGGGCTGTCGATCTCTTCCGCCTTCACCACCACCACTTCCGGCCAGTGAATGCCGGCTTTCTCCACCAGCAGGCGAATCACCTCACGGTTGCTGTCTTCGTCCATAAAATTCCGCACGTGGCTGGCCACCACCTTGCCCACGTCCGGTACGGCAATCAGCGCATCGATATCTGCCGCCATCAGTGCCTCAAGCGTGCCGAAATGCGCGGCGAGACTGGCCGCCGTGGCCTCACCCACTTCGCTGATCCCCAGCGCGTAGAGGAAACGGGCAAAGGTGGTTTGCCTGGCTTTCGCCAGCGCATCAACCACGTTTTGTGCTGATTTCGGCCCCATGCGGTCCAGGCCGGTCAGTTTTCCGGCGGTCAGATCGAACAGGTCTGCCGCGTTGTGTACGTACTCTTTATCCACCAGCTGATCGATGATCTTCTCACCCATGCCGTCGATATCCATCGCCCGGCGGGAGACGAAATGCTTCAGCGCGCCTTTACGCTGCGCACCGCAGATCAGGCCACCGGTACAGCGAGCAACCACTTCGCCCTCTACGCGTTCAACATCCGAGCCGCAGACCGGACACTGAGTGGGGAACTGCACTGCCCGTGCATCCTCACCGGATTCCACGACGCTGACCACCTGCGGGATCACGTCTCCGGCACGGCGAATTACCACGCGATCGCCAATTTTCAGCCCAAGACGATCAATTTCATCGGCATTGTGTAATGTGGCATTACTCACCATCACACCAGCCACCAGCACCGGCTCCAGCCGCGCAACGGGCGTAATGGCTCCGGTACGCCCAACCTGAAACTCAACATCGCGCACCGTGGTGATCTGCTCCTGCGCCGGGAACTTAAACGCCACTGCCCAACGTGGCGCACGGGCGACAAAACCCAGCTGTTCCTGCAGATCCAGCGAATCCACCTTAATCACCACGCCGTCGATATCAAAGCCCAGCAGCGGACGTTCGGCCTCAACCTGACGGTAAAAAGCCAGCACCTCGTCGGCACTCTGGCACAGACGTACGCGGTCGCTGACCGGCAGCCCCCAGGCTTTAAACTGCTGCAGACGTTCGATATGGCTGCGCGGCATTTCACCGCCCTCCAGCAGCCCCAGCCCGTAGCAGAAGAAGGTCAGCGGGCGTTTAGCCGTAATGCGCGGGTCCAGCTGGCGCAGCGAACCTGCCGCTGCATTACGCGGGTTGGCAAACACCTTACCGCCGGTGCGCCGCGCTTCCTCATTCATTTTTTCAAAACCGGCCTGCGGCATAAAAACTTCGCCCCGGACTTCCAGCCTGGCCGGAATATTGTCACCCTTCAGGCGCAGCGGAATGGCATGGATGGTACGCACGTTACTGGTGATGTTCTCACCGGTTGAGCCGTCACCGCGGGTTGCCGCGCGCACCAGCAGTCCGTTTTCATACAGCAGGCTGACCGCCAGGCCATCCAGCTTAAGTTCACAGCAGAAGATGATTTCATCACTGCTTTTCAGACGATCCTGCACGCGCTTGTTGAAGGCAAGATAGCTCTCTTCATCAAAGGCGTTATCCAGTGACAGCATCGGAACTTCATGGCGAACCTGTTCAAATGCCGTCAGCGGGGCGGCACCCACGCGCTGGGTCGGCGAATCAGCCGTCACCAGCTCCGGGTGTTCAGTTTCCAGATCGCGCAGTTCACGCATCAGACGATCGTATTCCGCATCGGGGATTTCCGGCGCGTCCAGCACGTGATACTGGTATTCATGGTGGTGAAGCAGTGCTTTCAGATGGGTGATTTTGTCTTGTACGGATTGCATTAGCGGCACCATCAGAGATAAAAAACCCCCGGAGTCGGGGGTCAGATAAGCAGAGTTAAACAGACTTATTAGTGGCTGTTGGCGTCAACGACTTCGCGAATCCGCCCTTTGTACGATTCCAGCTTCTGCGGCGTCATCATACGGCGTTCATCGTCAAGCACCACGCCACCCACGTCATCAGCGATACGCTGTGCGGATTGCAACATCAGTTTGAAGTTCTGATGTGCATCGCCATAAGACGGCACCATCATGAATATTGAGACGCCGGGGGTCGAGAAGTCCGACATGTTATCCGGATTAAACGACCCCGGCTTAACCATGTTCGCCAGGCTGAACAGCACCGGGCCGCTGCCCGCCGGGTTCAGATGACGATGGAAAATGTTCATTTCGCCAAACTGGAAACCTGCCTGCAGTACACCCTGTAGCAGCGCTTCACCGCTGATGGTGCCGCCGGCGTGAGCCGATACGTGCAGTACCAAAACGGTTTCTTTCGGCGCCGATTCACGCGGCGCTTCGGGGCTGGCTGGTGCCGGCTCCGCAGGTCTCTCCACCGGTTCAACCCGATGCGGCTCCATGGCAGGGGCAGAAACGGGTTTTGCCACCGGTTCTTCCGCGCGCACCGCCGGTTCAGAGGCCAGCACTGGCTCAGCACGGCGGGGTGGAGCCTCATCATCAAAGGAGTCTGAATAAGGCTCAGGCCGGGTGCCACGACGCACCTCGCCGCCAAACAGGGGATCCTGTTCAGGCTGTTCCTCAATGGCCGGAGCCTGGCGGCGCACCACCGTCTCCGAACGAGGTTTAGGCTGACGCGGCGGTTCATCCCCGGCATTGAATCCACCCAGGGAAGGTTCCGACGGTTCAGGATGGCTGCGAGTGGCACGCACATTGTCCACACCTTCTTCGTCATCCTCGAAAGCTTCTTCTCTGTCCTGCTTTAAACGCTTGTGCGGGCGGTCGCGAAAAACTGATGAACGCTCTTTACGGCTGGTCCACAGGCCGTGCAGTAAAAGCGCTATAATGGCGACCGCGCCAACAACGATTAATATCAGACGCAAATCCTGCATCATTGTATTCTCTGTTGTTCCAATACCTTGCCACCGCGGCAAACTTTATCCTCTAACTGTATTTGCCCGAGTACACAAGTGCAAGTCTGTGCAGTATTTTCTGACAAATATCCCGATCCGAGGACGCTTTTTTGCTGTAATTTCGCGCAATCCTGCCCTGGAAAGCGCAAACAGCTGGGTTATGATAGCCGAAACCAGCATGTGAATAGGAGATAAAGCATTCCATGGTACTAAATAATTCTACCCAAAGTCATAACGGCATCCATTACTTTGCCCTGGGCTGGCAGCTCATTCGTCTGCCGGGCATTCGCCGCTATGTCATTTTGCCGCTGCTGGTCAATTTCCTCCTGATGGGGGGAGCCTTTATCTGGCTGTTTGCCCGTCTCGGTCAGTGGATCCCCGAGCTGATGGCAATGGTCCCCGGCTGGCTACAGTGGCTCAGCTATCTGCTGTGGCCGCTGATCGTGCTCTCTATTATTCTAGTCTTTAGCTATTTTTTCTCCACTCTCGCTAACTGGATTGCAGCACCCTTTTGCGGCCTGCTCGCCGAGCAGCTGGAAGCGAGGCTTACCGGTCAGCCTCTGCCTGATAGCGGCTGGTCGGCAATCGTGAAGGACTTCCCGCGTATAATGAAACGCGAATGGCAGAAACTGGCCTATTATTTACCCCGCGCCATTGTGCTGCTGTTGCTCTACTTTATCCCGGGTTTTGGTCAGACCGTGGCCCCCGTGCTGTGGTTCCTGTTCAGCGCCTGGATGCTGTCTGTCCAGTACTGTGACTATCCCTTCGATAACCACAAGGTCAGCTTTGCCCGGATGCGTTCAGCCCTTCGGCAGAATAAAACCGACAATTTGCAGTTCGGCGCACTGGTCAGTTTATTCACGCTGATCCCGATTCTGAATCTGGCTATCATGCCGGTCGCTGTCTGCGGTGCGACCGCGATGTGGGTGGATCGCTACCGCGCCACGCTGGGCCTGACCCGTTAATCCCAACCCCGTCACTGACGCTGCGACAAGAGTCAGCGCGGCCTGCGCAGCGTCAGTTTTAGCTATATGCCATTTCGGCAGGGCTTATTTCAGCAGAACATATCTATATACGATTTCTTCACTTCCTTGATAAGTTGAACACGGTATGCTCTAGACCGTGCCCAATATTTCATACAGTTAAGGACAGGCTATGAGTAAGATTTATGAAGACAACTCGTTAACAATCGGTCATACGCCGCTGGTTCGACTGAACCGCATCGGTAATGGACGCATTCTGGCGAAAGTTGAGTCACGCAACCCAAGCTTCAGCGTCAAATGCCGTATCGGTGCCAATATGATTTGGGACGCAGAGAAACGCGGGATTCTTAAACCCGGCATTGAACTGGTTGAGCCAACCAGCGGCAATACGGGTATAGCTCTGGCCTACGTGGCGGCGGCTCGCGGTTACAAGCTGACGCTGACCATGCCGGAAACCATGAGCGTGGAGCGTCGCAAGCTGCTGAAAGCGCTGGGTGCCAACCTGGTGCTGACCGAAGGCGCTAAAGGGATGAAGGGCGCGATTGCCAAAGCGGAAGAAATTGTCGCCAGCAATCCCGATAAGTTTGTTCTGCTGCAGCAGTTCAGCAACCCGGCCAACCCGGAAATTCATGAAAAAACCACCGGCCCCGAAATCTGGGAAGATACCGATGGTGAAGTCGATGTGTTTATCGCGGGCGTAGGTACTGGCGGAACGCTGACCGGCGTCAGCCGCTACATCAAGAACACCAAAGGCAAAAAAGAGCTGATTACCGTCGCGGTTGAGCCAACCGACTCACCGGTCATTACTCAGGCGCTGGCCGGTGACGAAATCAAACCGGGTCCACACAAAATTCAGGGCATCGGTGCAGGCTTTATACCGGGCAACCTTGATCTGAATCTGGTTGACCGCGTAGTTGCTATCTCAAACGAAGAAGCGATCTCTACCGCACGTCGCCTGATGGAAGAGGAAGGTATTCTGGCCGGTATCTCTTCCGGTGCCGCGGTGGCCGCTGCGCTTAAGCTGCAGGAAGACGACGCTTTCGCTGACAAGAATATTGTGGTGATCCTGCCCTCTTCCGGCGAGCGCTATCTTTCCACCGCACTGTTCGCCGATCTGTTTACGGAAAAAGAGCTGCAGCCGTAAACACCGATGCGCCAGTCTGTTTAAAAAAGCACCCAAAGGGGTGCTTTTTTGTGGAGTACGTCAAACTTTTACCATCCTGCAGATTGCTTTTACCCTCCAGTGTCTGGTATTTAAGCTGCCAATTATTTTGATCCGTAAAATTAATCACCGCGTGACCTGGATCGTGCTGAATCGTTTTACTGATTTGGCGCACGGCGTCAAATAGCGGCATAATGAAGTGTGGAAAAGCGAGAGATGAATCGCAGATTTTCTCTCAGCCTGAGCTCCACCTTATCAGCGCATTTTTTGGCGAGTCTCAGTACCAAGCCAGCGCGACTCATACCGGCTAAGGTTCCGGCATTCGCCTGAACTTTAGGCTCACAACACCAAACCAAATTAAGTTGGGGAAATAGCATGTTCCAGCAAGAAGTTACCATCACTGCGCCAAACGGCCTGCACACCCGCCCTGCTGCTCAGTTCGTTAAAGAAGCGAAAGCGTTCTCTTCTGAGATCACCGTGACCTCTAATGGTAAATCTGCCAGCGCTAAGAGCCTGTTCAAGCTGCAGACTCTGGGTCTGACTCAGGGCACCGTTGTTACCCTGTCTGCTGAAGGTGAAGACGAGCAGAAAGCGGTTGAGCATCTGGTTAAACTGATGGCCGAGCTCGAGTAACAGCACGGTCGTTTTTCCTTCATCCAGCGTTGAATCCTGGCTGAATATCACCGCGTGGCTTACCTGCCACAGTGCGGCAGGACAAAAGTCAGCGGGTATACTGTAGGTATCTTGATCGCGGACAGCATGTCCGCGCTAATGCTTCCATAAAATATCCAAAAGCTGACAAGACCGGCCGCAGACAACGTCAGGCACGCTGCATGAATTAACCGATGCAGTCATCAGCGGTTCAGCGCTTTCGATGATTATCAGAGACAGAAAGGTAGGGTTATGATTTCAGGCATTTTAGCATCACCGGGTATCGCTTTTGGCAAGGCTCTTCTGTTGAAAGAAGATGAAATTGTCATTAACCGGAAAAAGATTTCTGCCGATCAGTGCGATCAGGAAGTTCAACGTTTTCTTGATGGTCGTAAAAAAGCGGCTGAGCAGCTGGAAGCGATCAAAATCAAAGCCGGGGAAACCTTCGGTGAAGAGAAAGAAGCGATCTTCGAAGGCCACATCATGCTGCTGGAAGATGAAGAGCTTGAGCAGGAAATCATCGCCCTGATTAAAGACGAGCATGCAACTGCCGACGCTGCTGCCTTTTCCGTCATTGAAGGCCAGGCAAAAGCCCTGGAAGAACTCGATGATGAATATCTGAAAGAACGTGCTGCTGATGTTCGCGACATTGGTAAACGCCTGCTGCAGAACATTCTGGGTCTGAATATCGTTGACTTAAGTGCGATCAACGAAGAAGTACTGCTGATTGCCAAAGATCTGACGCCGTCAGAAACCGCGCAGCTGAACCTGAACAAAGTGCTGGGCTTTATTACTGACATCGGTGGTCGTACTTCACACACCTCTATCATGGCTCGCTCCCTGGAGCTTCCGGCCATCGTCGGTACCGGCGATGTTACCAGCCAGATTCAAAACGATGACTATGTGATTCTGGATGGCGTCAATAACAAGGTTTACGTTAACCCAACGTCTGACGTCATTGATGAACTGAAAGCGGTTGCCCATCAGTACAACTCTGAAAAAAACGAGCTGGCTAAGCTGAAAGACCTGCCGGCTGTCACCCTTGATGGTCACCAGGTCGAAGTTTGTGCCAACATTGGTACCGTACGTGACGTTGCTGGTGCAGAGCGCAACGGTGCTGAGGGCGTGGGCCTGTATCGTACCGAGTTCCTGTTTATGGACCGTGAGTCGCTGCCGTCGGAAGATGAGCAGTTCCAGGCGTACAAAGCCGTTGCCGAAGCCGTTGGCGCACAGGCGGTGATTGTGCGTACCATGGATATCGGCGGCGACAAAGATCTGCCGTACATGAATCTGCCAAAAGAGGACAACCCGTTCCTTGGCTGGCGCGCGATCCGTATCGCCATGGACCGTCCTGAAATTCTGCATGCGCAGCTGCGTGCCATCCTGCGTGCTTCCGCGTTTGGCAAACTGCGCATCATGTTCCCGATGGTGATTTCCGTTGAGGAAGTGCGCTTCCTGAAAGCCGAACTGGAGACCCTGAAAGCCCAGCTGCGTGAAGAAGGCAAGGCCTTCGACGAGAAGATTGAAGTGGGCATCATGGTGGAAACTCCGGCGTCGGCGGTGATCGCTCACCATCTGGCAAAAGAAGTTGATTTCTTTAGTATTGGGACAAACGACCTGACGCAGTATACTCTGGCTGTTGATCGTGGTAACGATCTCATCTCCCATCTCTACAATCCGATGTCTCCATCCGTTCTGACGCTGATCAAGCAGGTTATTGATGCTTCTCACGCTGAAGGTAAGTGGACCGGTATGTGCGGTGAGCTGGCAGGCGATGAACGTGCTACACTACTGCTATTGGGAATGGGGCTGGATGAGTTCAGCATGAGCGCCATTTCTATTCCACGCATCAAAAAAATTATTCGTAATACGAATTTTGAAGACGCGAAGGCGCTGGCAGAGCAGGCTCTGGCGCAACCAACGGCGGACGAGTTGATGAACTTGGTCAACAAGTTCATTGAAGAAAAGACACTCTGCTAAGGCCCCGAGACGGCTCGCCCAATATTACTGCTTAGGAGAAGAACATGGGTTTGTTTTCAAAACTTTTTGGCGATAAGTCAGATTCTGCATCTGGCGCGATTGAAATCGTAGCCCCCCTGTCTGGTGAAATCGTCAATATCGAAGACGTTCCGGACGTTGTGTTTGCAGAGAAAATTGTTGGCGACGGCATCGCTATCAAACCTTCTGGCAATAAAATGGTCGCCCCCGTTGACGGCACCATCGGTAAAATTTTCGAAACCAATCATGCGTTTTCCATCGAGTCCGACAGCGGTATTGAGCTGTTTGTTCACTTTGGTATTGATACGGTAGAGCTGAAAGGCGAAGGCTTTAAGCGCATCGCTGAAGAAGGTCAGAAAGTGAAGAAAGGTGACGTCGTCATCGAATTCGATCTGCCTTTACTGGAAGAGAAAGCGAAATCAACGCTGACGCCAGTGGTGATCTCAAACATGGATGAGATCAAAGAGCTGACTAAACTGACCGGTAGCGTTACCGTTGGTGAAACGCCGGTTATCCGCATCAAGAAGTAAACCAGCGCGGATGATCCAAAAAGCCCCCTGATTTTTCAGGGGGCTTTTTTTATGGCCGCCAGCCAGCACGGCGTCAGCGAAAAGGCGAGGGAGAGCCTCCCCTGTTCGCCATCAGCACGGAGATGCCGAATCAGTAAACGCCGGTGGAGAGATAGCGATCGCCACGATCGCAAATGATAGCCACCACCACGCTGCCGGGATTCGCCCTGGCAACGCGCAGGGCACCGGCCACTGCACCGCCTGAGCTGACGCCAGAGAACACGCCTTCGCGCTGCGCCAGCTGCCGCATGGTCTCCTCTGCTTCCTGCTGCGACATATCCATCACCTCATCGACCAGCTCCGGGCGGAAAATGCCGGGCAGATAGGCCTGCGGCCAGCGTCGGATACCAGGGATGCTGCTGCCTTCGGAAGGCTGTAGTCCGATGATTTTCACCGCTTCGTTCTGTTCTTTCAGGAAACGGCTCACGCCGGTAATGGTCCCGGTGGTCCCCATGCTGGAGACAAAATGTGTCACCCGGCCCGCCGTCTGCTGCCAGATTTCCGGGCCGGTCGTACGATAGTGACCCAGCGGATTATCGGCATTATTAAACTGGTCGAGCACCTTGCCCTCACCGCGCGCGGCCATCTCACTGGCCAGATCGCGCGCCCTCTCCATGCCCTGTTCGCGGCTGACCAGGATCAGCTCTGCGCCATAGGCACGCATTGCCGCCTGCCGCTCAATGCTCATGTTATCCGGCATCAGCAGCCTGAGTGCATAGCCTTTCATTGCTGCAATCATCGCCAACGCAATACCGGTGTTGCCGCTGGTCGCTTCAATCAGCACGTCGCCGGGCTGGATTTCTCCGCGCAGTTCAGCCTGCTGGATCATCGACAGCGCCGCCCGGTCTTTTACCGAGCCGGCAGGATTGTTCCCTTCCAGCTTCAGCCAGATTTCGCTGCCGTTTTCCGGGCCAAGACGCTGAAGTTTGATCAGCGGAGTGTTACCAATGGTCTGTTCGAGAGTGGTCAAAGTCCGGTTCCAGGCATGAAATAAACGGGGCCGGAAAGATCCAGCCCCTGTAGGTAAAAGAGTGAGCTAAGAAAAATATCAGGCGCTGTGCGCAAAGGCAACGGGTCGCAGCGGTGTATCACCCTGATACAGGCGAGCCCGCTGCAGCCCGACAAACAGGCGTTCACCGCGGACCGGCGTTGAACGATCGCCTTCCAGTACCACCGTGACCGGCTCGCTGCTCCAGCCTGACGGCTGGACCACCAGCTGCCAGTAGTGGCCGCGGGGGCTGACTTCAAGAATCTGTACCGGCAGCGGCGTTTGCAGGCTGCTCTGACGGCTGACGTCGATTTCCCACGGACGCAGGAACAGTTCGACGCGGCCCTGATGCGCAGAAGCATAGCCCAGCGGCCACTGATGCGCACCAACCTGAAACTGCGAACCGTGAATTTCGCCGTCAAAGCGGTTCACTTCGCCGAGAAACTCCAGCACAAAGCGGGTGGCCGGATCGCGCCATACCTCATCCGGCGTGCCCACCTGCTCAATATTGCCCTGGCTCATGACGACCACGCGATCGGCAACTTCCATCGCCTCTTCCTGGTCGTGGGTGACAAACACGCTGGTAAACTTCAGCTCTTCATGCAGCTGGCGCAGCCAGCGGCGCAGTTCTTTACGCACCTGCGCATCCAGCGCGCCGAACGGCTCATCCAGCAGCAGGATTTGTGGCTCTACCGCCAGCGCACGCGCCAGCGCCACGCGCTGCTTCTGACCACCGGAAAGCTGCGCCGGAAATCGTCCGGCCAGATGGGAGAGCTGCACCATCTCCAGCAGTCGGGTCACTTTCTGCTTAATTTCCACCGCCGACGGACGCTCGCGGCGCGGCAGCACCGTCAGGCCAAAGGCGATATTATCGAAAACCGTCATATGGCGGAACAGCGCGTAATGCTGGAACACGAAGCCCACCTGACGGTCGCGCGCGTGTACGCGGGTGACATCTTTACCGTGGAAGCTCAGGCGACCGCTGTTCTGATTCTCCAGCCCGGCGATGATTCTCAGCAGGGTGGTTTTTCCGGAGCCGGAAGGCCCCAGTAGCGCAACCATCTGCCCGGAAGGGATGTCCAGGGAAATATCGTTGAGGACTTTCGTCTTGCCGAAGGATTTACCGATATTACTGATTTCAATGCTCATTTTTCCCCTCCTGTTGCAGGCGGTGCTGCTGGCTCTCTAAGCGCCACTGCAGCGCACCTTTCAGAAACAGTGTGACTATCGCCATCAGGGTCAGCAGTGCGGCAGCGGTAAACGCGCCCACGGTGTTGTAATCCTGATGCAGTAATTCAACCTGCAGCGGCAGCGTGTAGGTTTCGCCGCGCACAGAGCCCGACACAACCGACACGGCGCCGAATTCACCGATGGCGCGGGCGTTGGTCAGTACCACGCCGTACAGCAGCGCCCAGCGAATGTTCGGCAGCGTTACGCGCCAGAACATTTTCCAGCCGGATGCCCCCAGCAGCACCGCCGCTTCGTCTTCATGGCTGCCCTGGCTCAGCATGACCGGAACCAGTTCGCGAACCACGAACGGACAGGTCACAAAAATGGTCACCATTGCCATGCCCTGCCAGGAGAACATCAGCTGAATGCTGTGGGCATCCAGCCAGCCGCCTGCCGGGCCATTGACGCCCCAGAACAGCAGATACATCAGGCCGGCAACCACCGGCGATACGGCAAAGGGAATATCAAACAGCGTCAGCAGCAGCTGGCGGCCGGGAAAGTTAAAACGGGTCACCAGCCAGGCCAGCAGCGTACCGAACACCAGGTTAACCGGTACGACAATCAGCGCAATCAGCACCGTCAGCCAGATAGCGTGCAGCATGTCGCTATCCTGCAAATTGCTGAAGGTGGCCATCAGCCCACTGGAGAGCGCTTCGGCAAAGATAGCAATCAGTGGCACCACCAGCAGCAGCAGAGAAATCAGCATTCCCAGCCCAATCAGGATCCACTTGCCCCACTGAAATCGCGTGCGGCCCACGCCTTTCCATTCACTGACATCCGCCATTAGTGGCCTCCCAGACGACGGCCAAAGCGGCTTTGTAAGGTGTTAATCGCAAACAGCAGCAGCAGCGACGCGGCCAGGATCACCGACGCAATGGCGCTCGCCGCCGGGTAATCAAACTCCTGCAGGCGCACAAAAATCATCAGCGAGGTCACTTCGGTTTTCCACGCGATGTTACCGGCGATAAAGATCACCGCGCCAAACTCGCCGAGGCTACGGGTGAACGACAGGGCGGTTCCCGCCAGCAGCGCCGGTGCGACCTCAGGCAGCACCACCCGGCGGAAGCTCTGCCACGGAGTGGCGCCCAGGGTTTCAGCCGCCTCTTCATATTCCGGGCCCAGCTCCTCCAGCACCGGCTGCACCGTGCGCACCACAAACGGGATGCTGGTAAAGGCCATCGCCACCGCGATGCCCAGCCAGGTGTAGGAGACTTTGATGCCAAACTGCGCCAGCCATTCGCCGTACCAGCCGTTGACTGAGAACAGTCCTGCCAGCGTGAGGCCAGCGACCGCGGTCGGCAGAGCAAACGGCAAATCCATTAGGCCGTCGAGGATTGAACGCCCCGGAAAACGGTAGCGCGTCAGGATCCAGGCCATCAGCATGCCGAAGGCGGCGTTAAAGATCGACGCCACGCCAGCGGCAAGCAGAGTAACTTCATAGGCAGCCACCACCTGGGGGTTGGTGATCACTTCCCAATACTGTGCCAGCGTCATCTGCGACAGCTGCATCAGCAGCGCGCTGATGGGCAACAGCAGAATTAAGCAGGTAAAAAACAGGCTGCTGCCGAGACTGATGCCAAAACCGGGCAGTACGCGCTTGGTTGCAAACATCCGTTTATCGTCCCGCCGCTAACAGCTTGTCCAGCTCGCCGCCGTTGGCAAAGTGGACTTTCATCACCTCTTCCCAGCCGCCGAAGGCGTCGGATACGCGGAATAAATCCGTTTGCGGGAAGCGATCTTTATGCCCGGCCATCAGCTGCGGATTGTTCACCCGATAGTAGAACTGGGTAATAATCTGCTGCGCCGCTGGCGTGTAAAGGTAGTTCAGGTAGGCTTTCGCCGCCTCAGTGGTTTTGTTGCTTTCGGTATTTTTGTCGATCCAGGCTACCGGGAATTCTGCCAGGATGTTGGTTTTCGGCACGATCACTTCATAACCGTCTTTGGCGTACTGATTACGGATGGTGTTCACCTCCGATTCGAAGCTGATCAGCACATCCCCCAGGCCACGATCGACAAAGCTGGTGGTTGCACCACGACCGCCGGTATCAAAAACCTCAACGTTTTTCAGGAACTGAGTCATAAACTTTTCAGTTTTGGCTTTATCTTTGCCATCCGCGCGGTCGGCCGCGCCCCATGCCGCCAGATAGGTATAGCGCGCATTTCCCGATGTTTTCGGGTTAGGGAAAATCAGCCTGACGTCTTCACGCACCAGATCGTTCCAGTCGTGAATATTTTTAGGGTTCCCTTTTCGTACCAGGAACGCCATTGTCGAATAGAACGGTGAACTGCTGTTCGGCAGACGCTGCTGCCAGTCAGCCGGGATCAGCTTGCCTTTATCATGCAGGATCTGCACGTCCGTCACCTGGTTATAGGTCACCACATCGGCTTTCAGCCCCTGCAAAATAGCCAGTGCCTGACGGGAAGAGCCGGCATGAGACTGTCTGATGGTCAGCTTATCGCCCGGATGCTCGCGATCCCACTGTTTTTCGAACGGCGCATTCAGGGCGGTAAATAACTCACGAGAGACATCATACGAACTGTTTAACAGCTCCGTTGCCTGAACGGCACCGGCAAACAGTAACGAAAAAGCGGTCGCGCTGACTAATTTTTTCACCATCGGTAACGTCATGTAGCACCCTGAAGAGAGATGGACAGGCTTCCGCCTGAGGTCCAGTCAGTTTATTTATAACCCGGGTAAAAGCTGTAACGGTTTTATATACCGTTTAGTGATTTGCAAGCAGAAAACGCTATAAGGACATGGAATTGATTATGCACAGCACGGCAAAGGCGGTGTGGAAATGACACGGCCAGGCGCTGCGGAAAAAGCAGCGCCGGACGATAATCAGTAAGGGGATTACAACGCGGCCAGCTGCGACAGCGAGGGCGCGTAGAAGTAGCTGCCGGTCAAGGGTTTGGTAAAGCGCAGCATCGCGTCATACTTACCGTCTGCTTCGCCAAACATGCTTAACAGCTGTTGCTCAATATTATAAAGCCTGGCGCAGTAGGCGAGGAAAAACAGACCGTTAACGCCGCTGGCGCTACCATATGGCAGGCTCTGACGCAAAATCTTCAGGCCTCTGCCCTCTTCTTTCAGATCGACGCGCGCCACGTGCGAGGTCGCAGGGCGGGCATCGCCCTCCAGCTCTTCATTACTCTCTTTGGTACGGCCAATTATCTGCTCCTGCTTTTCCACCGCCAGGCGGTTAAACACGCTCAGATTGTGCTGCCAGCGCTGGCTGAATACGTAGCTGCCGCCCGCGTTCGGGCCGCTGGCGATAATGGCCACCGCCTCACGCTGTTCGCCCTGCGGGTTTTCCGTGCCGTCAACGAAGCCGCTGAGATCGCGCTCTTCCACCCAGCGGAAGCCGTGGGTCTCTTCTTCAATACGGATAGCCCCACCAAAGGCGGCCAGGGCGGCCTGGGCCAGGCTGAAGTTCACATCGTGGCGCTGCGACTGGATATGGATCAGCATATCGCGCTGGGTAGCCGGTGCAATACCTTTACCCAGCGGCTGGAAATCCTTCAGCTCCGGGGGTCTGTCAGCCGGATTGAGGTCGCTCCACAGGCCGTTGCCAAAGGCAATGACCGCGCCCAGACCGGCATCGGGATAGCGCTGCTGCAGCAGAGACAGCTGCGTCAGGAAAAGCTGGCTGCCGCTGCGGATCGCGGCAATATCGCCCTGGCACATTGCTTCAAGATAAATAGCAAAACGGCGGTGTTCTGACAAAATCCCGCTCTGGAAATCTGACATGCTGTGAGCTCCTGGCTTTCAGGTGATATCGGGTCGGTTTTTACGCCAGTATGATACCTGAAGCCCTGGCCAGGAGCCTGCTTAAGCGCAAGATTTTTGTGGATTTTAGTCAGCGCTCTGGCTGTGCCAGATGATTTTGCTGATCGTCCAGTTTTTCAGGGTGTCATCCGCCGGCATCAGCTCTTCCGGTCCGTGCCAGTCGCCGCTGAAGACATAGCTGATATGCTGGCTGTTCGGTGCCCTGCACTCAACGCTCTGACGATCGGCACCGGTGCCCTTCTTACAGGACTCGAAGGCTTTGCTGTACAGTTCGCTGAAGCGGGTGCCGATTTTCACGCCGCTGTCGGTTTCCACGGCTTTGTCCAATATCTCGATGCGATTTACCGTTGTACGGCCGCTCAGCTCCATCTGCACCTGCCTGCTGTCATCCAGCGCCTGCCAGAAAGAGACCACGCTGCCATTGACCATGCGTACGCCGTTGCGCAGCGTGTATTTCCCCTTCAGGCCGTCTTCGACAGGCGTCTGTTGCAGTGGCGTGTTGCCGTTTACGCTGCCAACCCCCTGCTCGCTAACCTGCAGGGAAGATCCAAACCAGTTTCCGGGATTCAGGCTTGACCATGACCAGGATACGGGGTTCCACCAGGTTGACTGGCTGGCGCTGTTCGTTTGACTGTCAGATCCCGCGCAGCCCGCCAGTAAAAGAGTGGCGATCAGTAGCGCCGGGCGAAGATTATTCATTACAACTCCTGCTATCAGTAGCGAAACGTCCGAACTGCTTTGAGTCGCGGATCGCCAAAAAGTTTAACCCGCGCGGTGGATCACACTACTGATTTTGCTTTGCATCAAAACAATCGGCCAGTCGCCGATAACGCCACAGGGCAAGCAGGGCCAGCACATCAAGCAGAGAGACAAACAGCACCAGCGGTGAGGCTTCTTCATCCTGCTGCCACAGCGAGACGCCCTGCAACATCAGCATCACGGCAAGGGTGGCTATCAGCACCCAACGCCACGCCTGCCAGAGGCGCGGCAGCCGCTGCCGGTAGCCGTTCAGCAGCAGGCCCACCGCCGCCGGTCCTCCCATTGCCAGACCCAGCCAGAAAGTGTGCGTGTCGGGATAGAACAGCTCAAGCAGCGCCGTCCCCTGTTGCCGTGAGGCGCCGGCCATCACGAACAGCACCCAGGTGCGCGCCTGCAATAACAGTATCGCCCAGAAGCTCAGCGGCAGTCGCAGCTGGCCACGAGCATCGTAGTCATCGGGGGGGTATTTCAGCATAGTCTTTACGGTTGTCGTTTAACGATAGCCGCCGGGTGCACCGCGCCCGGCGATAGACGCGGTGATAACACAATCGCCGACCGACGAGGTGAATCAGGATCCCCAGCGCCAGCAAAACGAGGCGAATCAGTACTCGCGATCTTCGATAAGGCGTTTACCCAGCAGCACGCTGTCGACGGTTTCGTAGTCCAGTTTTTCGTAAAAGCCCTGCACCGCGTCATTTTCTTCCCGTACCATCACGTGAATTTTCGGGCAGCCGCGCGCAATCAGCTTCTTCTCCAGACGGTTGATCAGCGCGTTGGCGAAGCCACGCCCCTGATAGTCGGGATGAACGCCAAGATAGTAGGCGGAACCGCGATGCCCGTCGTAGCCTCCCATAATCGAGCCCACAATTTCACCCCCCACCACCGCCACCAGAAACAGATCCGGATCGTGGTTCTGTTTACGTTCAATATCCATTTCGGGATCGTTCCAGGGACGTAACAAATCGCAACGCTCCCAGAGGGTGATCACTTCTTCAAAATCTTCCTGGCGAAATGCGCGGATTTCCATGAGAACAGACCTGAGGTTATGCATAATTTGCTGATTATCACGCATTCTTCTGCTGGTGCAAGTCTGACAATCGCGCAGGGATAAAAAAATATTAAAAATGTCATTAGCATGCTGAAATAAAAAGTAAAAAGATGAAATAGCTCCCTTCTCGCCGCCGGTGCGTTGTTAGGCTATAACAATGAGCACTTTTTGCTTCAGGATTTTCTTATGAAAAAGATTTTTCAGCTCCGACCGCTCACGTCGCGTCGGCAGTTCCTTCTTTCCAGCCTGGCACTGATGCTGATAGCGCGCAAACCCGCCCAGGCGAAGGAGGAGGATGTCACCCTGAGAGTCATTTCACGACCACAGCGGATGTCGGCTTCGTCTCAATCTCCACGCCCTGCCAGCGGCAAAAAAATTGTGATGATTGATCCCGGACACGGCGGTATAGACTCCGGCGCAGTTGGACAGGAAGGAACGGAAGAGAAACATATCGTTCTGGAAATCGCTAATCATATCCGGCATCTGCTGAGCGAGCACCCGCACATTGAGGTACGTCTGACGCGTGAAACTGACCATTTTATTCCTCTCGGCCAGCGGGTGGAAATTGCCCATCAGCACGGTGCGGATCTGTTTATGTCGGTTCACGCCGACGGGTTTACCAGCCCCGTTGCTAATGGAGCCTCGGTCTTTGCTCTCTCCAATCGCGGCGCCAGCAGCACCATGGCTAAATATCTGTCAGAAAAAGAGAATGCTGCGGACAATGTCGCCGGGGTGGAAGTTGCAACTCAGGACCGCTATCTGCAGCAGGTGCTGTTCGATCTGGTGCAGACCGATACGATCAAAAACAGCCTGACGCTGGGCAAGCACGTGTTAAACCAGATCCGCCCGATGCACCATCTGCACAGCCAGCATACCGAGCAGGCGGCCTTCGCGGTACTGAAGTCACCTTCCATTCCCTCGGTGCTGGTTGAAACCTCCTTTATCACCAATCCGCAGGAGGAAAAGCTGCTGGGGACCACCGCGTTTCGTCAGAAGATCGCCGGGGCCATCGCTGACGGTATTGTCAGCTTTTTTAAGGAGTATGATGCAGGCAGACGGATGGGCTGAGGTATACTCCGCGGGTCTTTCTGCTAAAAGGTTAACTCATGAACGCACCTGATATCGCCATGGTCAAACGGTTCCTGCTGGATCTGCAGGATAACATTTGCCGACAGCTCTCCCTTGCGGACGGCGGCGCCCACTTTACTGAAGACAGCTGGCAGCGCCCCGGCGGCGGCGGCGGGCGCAGTCGCGTTCTGCGCAACGGCAGCGTTTTCGAGCAGGCCGGGGTTAACTTCTCACACGTCCACGGCGACAGGATGCCTGCGTCGGCCACCGCCCATCGCCCTGAGCTGGCGGGACGCAGCTTCGAGGCGCTCGGCGTCTCACTGGTGATCCATCCCGAAAATCCCTACGTGCCGACCAGCCACGCCAACGTGCGTTTCTTTATCGCGGAAAAACCCGGTGCCGATCCGGTCTGGTGGTTCGGCGGCGGCTTCGACCTGACCCCGTTTTACGGCTTCGAAGAGGATGCGGTGCACTGGCATCAGACCGCTTTCGATCTGTGCCAGCCGTTTGGGGATGAGGTTTATCCGCGTTACAAAAAGTGGTGCGATGATTACTTCTACCTGAAGCATCGTGATGAGCAGCGCGGCATTGGCGGCCTGTTCTTTGACGATCTGAACACGCCGGACTTTGATCGTGCTTTCCGCTTTATGCAGGCGGTGGGCAACGGCTTCCTGGATGCCTATCTGCCTGTCGTTGCACGCCGTAAAGGGCTGCCGTGGGGCGATCGCGAGCGCCAGTTCCAGCTCTATCGCCGTGGCCGCTACGTCGAATTTAATCTGGTCTGGGATCGCGGCACCCTGTTTGGTCTGCAAACCGGCGGGCGGACCGAATCCATCCTGATGTCGATGCCGCCGCTGGTGCGCTGGGAGTATGACTACCAGCCCGCCGATGACAGCCCGGAAGCCGCGCTTTATCGTGACTTTCTGCCGGTTAAAGAGTGGCTTTAACCGGCACCGAAAAGCCTCACCGAATGACGGCAACGCCGGATGGCCGGCGGAAATAGCGTAAATTCCACCGGCCCCCTTTGACTTGCCTGCCAGCCGTTTGCCCGGATTGCCCGGAAGTCTGCATCAGCCGCTTACAGCGGTGCTGTCTGGGCCTCCACCACCGCCAGCGCCACCATATTCACAATGCGCCGCACCGACGAGATAGGCGTCAGCACGTGTACCGGTTTGGCAATGCCCATCAGCACCGGACCCACGGTAACGCCATCCGAGCAGGAAACGCGCAGCAGGTTGTAGCTGATACGCGCCGCCTCCACGTTAGGCATGATCAAAATGTTCGCCGCGCCTTTCAGCGGGCTGTCCGGCATCAGGTCGTTACGGATACTCTCCACCAGCGCCGCATCACCGTGCATTTCACCATCGATCTCCAGATCGGGTGCGCGCGCTTTCACCAGCTCAAGGGTTTTACGCATTTTGCAGGCCGCCGGGGCGTCAGAGGCACCAAAACTGGAGTGCGAAAGCAGCGCCACTTTTGGCTCAATACCAAAGCGGCGCACGGTTTCCGCTGCCATCAGCGTCAGTTCGGCAAGCTGCTCCGGCGTTGGGTCTTCATTAACATAGGTATCGGCAATAAACGTATTTCCGCTCGGCAGCTCCAGCGCGTTCATCGCACCGGCTACCTTTACGTCATCGCGGAAGCCGAACAGCTTTTCCACTACCGCGTAATGCTCTTTATAGTCGCCGATGGTGCCGCAAATCATGGCATCCGCTTCACCACGATGAACCATAATCGCTCCGATCAGCGTCGGATTACCGATCACTGCACGCTGCGCCTGCTGTGGCGAAACGCCGCGACGTTTCATAATCTGATAATATTCGTTCCAGTACTCTTTAAAGCGCGGGTCCGATTCGTTATTGACCACCTCGAAGTCTTTGCCCAGCGTGATCTTCAGGCCCAGCTTTTGCAGGCGCATTTCGATAACGCTCGGACGACCAATCAGGATCGGCTTCGCCAGCCCCAGCGTGACCAGCTCCTGGGTGGCGTGCAGCACTCGCGCTTCCTCGCCTTCGGCCAGCACCACCCGTTTCGGATCTTTGCGCGCCTGCGAGAACACCGGCTTCATAAACAGATTGGTTTTGTAGACAAACTCGGTCAGTTTTTCACGGTAGGCATCAAAGTCGGCGATCGGCCTGCGGGCGACGCCGGAATCCATTGCCGCTTTAGCCACCGCTGGCGCGATCTGCACAATCAGCCGGGGATCAAACGGTTTCGGGATCAAATACTCCGGCCCAAAGGAGAGCTCCTGATCGCCGTAGGCGGACGCTACAACATCGCTTTGCTCGGCCAGCGCCAGATCCGCAATGGCATGCACCGCCGCCAGCTTCATCTCTTCATTGATCGCCGTGGCACCGACATCAAGCGCCCCGCGGAAGATAAACGGGAAACATAAAACGTTGTTAACCTGATTAGGATAGTCAGAGCGTCCGGTACAGATAATGGCATCAGGACGCACTTCTTTTGCCAGCGGCGGCAGGATTTCCGGCTCCGGGTTAGCCAGCGCGAGGATCAGCGGATTGCGCGCCATCTTTTTCACCATCGCCGGGGTCATCACTTTCGGCCCGGAACAGCCGAGGAAAATGTCGGCGTCGGCGATCACGTCATCCAGCGTTCGCTTGCCGCTGTCCTCCACCGCGTAGGCCGCTTTGGTCTCGGCCATATTGGCTTCACGCCCCTGGTAAATCACCCCTTTTGAGTCACAGACCACAATATTGTGCTTCTGCATACCGAGCGCTACCAGCAGATTCATGCAGGCGATAGCCGAGGCACCGGCCCCCGACACCACCAGCCGCACGTCAGAAATCGTCTTGTTCACCACCCGCAGGCCGTTCAGCACCGCGGCAGTGCAGATAATGGCGGTTCCATGCTGATCGTCATGGAATACCGGGATTTTCATTCGCTCGCGTAGCTTCTGCTCAATATAGAAACACTCCGGCGCTTTGATGTCTTCCAGATTGATTCCGCCAAAGGTGGGTTCCAGCGCCGCCACAACGTCAATCAGCCTGTCCGGATCCAGCTCATCAACCTCGATGTCAAACACATCAATACCGGCAAACTTTTTAAACAGCACCCCCTTCCCTTCCATCACCGGCTTACTGGCCAGTGCGCCAATGTTGCCCAGCCCCAGCACGGCGGTACCGTTGGAAATTACCGCAACCAGGTTTGCACGAGCAGTGTATTTGTCCGCTGCCTGGGGATCTTCAGCGATTTCAAGGCAGGGAGCCGCCACGCCGGGTGAATAGGCCAGAGCCAAATCGCGCTGGGTGGCCAGCGGCTTGGTCGGGGAAACCTGAATCTTGCCCGGAATGGGGAACTGATGAAAATCAAGCGCACTCTGTTTTAACTGATCGTCCATTAACGCGTTCCTTTTCTGTCGGTACAAACGTCTCAGTATAAAAGTGGCAATGCAGTGAAAAACTTGAGGCAGCCCACATCGTTGACACAGGACGAAGTGAAAAAAGCAGTTCGCGCACGGTATGACAGCTTGGGGAGCGGACCGCGGGGTTCAGTCCGCCCGCTATGCTGAGTGAGCATATTTTTTCCATTCCTGCCGGGCTATTCCTGCCGTACGGTTCAGGCTTTCTCGGTCAGCTGCTGCTGCGCACAGGCCGCCATCTGCTCCAGCAGCAAACAGCAGGATACCGCGCCGGCATCCAGCACGCCGCGTGAGCGTTCGCCCAGACGGCTGGCGCGGCCAATCTTCGCCACCAGATCCCGCGTTGAGTCGCGCCCGCGGCGGGCGGCTTCACCCATGGCCTCCAGCATGATGGGATAGCCTTCAGCCGCCCGACGTTCAGCCATCTCAACCGCCGGGATCAGCGTGTCCATCAGACACTTATCGCCCACGCCCGCCTCGCTAATATCCTGCAACTCCGTCAGCCCGGCCCGCAGCATGTCGGCGAAATCTTCCGCCGTCAGGAAGGATTTAGGGCGAATACGATCGGCCATACCCATAAAGAAACTGCCGTATAACGGCCCCATCGAGCCGCCAATCCCCTCCATCAGGGCATCGGACAGTGTGTCGAATGCCTCCGCCAGCGACTGCTGCTGGTTAAGCTTTTCGCCGCACAGACTGAAGCCTTTCGCCATATTGATGCCGTGGTCGCCATCGCCAATCGCCCCGTCAATTTCACTCAGATAATCGCGATTGCGTTTAATAACCGTCACCAGCTCGCTGACCAGCTGGCTGCCGTGCCGCGTTGAAATTTGCATTGTCATCTTATTCTCCCAGCGTCAGACCCGGTGCCTGAGTCGGCAGGTCAACCAGCTTTTTCAGTTCATCATCAAGCGTCATCAGCGTCAGCGTGACGCCCATCATTTCCAGCGAGGTAAAATAGTTGCCCACCAGCGCGCGATGGACGCGAATACCTTTTTCAGTCAGCAACTTTTCCACCTCCGCGTAGAAGATATACAGCTCCATAACCGGCGTGGCACCCAGCCCGGAAACCAGCACCACCACCTCAGGCGGCGGCGAGGTGACCTGTTCGGCCAGCACAAAGTTGAGCATGGTGGCCGCCATCTCATTCGCGCTCTGGGTCGGGACGACTTCAATGCCCGGCTCGCCGTGATGGCCGATACCGATTTCCATCGTACCGGGTTCAATGTGAAAATTAGGTTTGCCTACCGCCGGAATAGTGCAGGAGCTAAGGCCGACACCTATTGAGCGGCAGCGGTCGATGGCTTTCTGCGCTACGGTAATCACGCCTTCCAGATCGTATCCCTGCGCCGCCGCCGCTGCGCCCACTTTCCACATCAGAATTTCGCCCGCCACTCCGCGACGCTTGTTGATTTCACCGATCGGTGCAGAGGCCACATCGTCATTCGCCACCACGGTTTTCACCGTGATCCCGGCACTGCTGGCTTTTTTAATCGCCATTTTAACGTTCATGTTATCGCCAGCGTAGTTGCCGTACAGACAGGCAACGCCCGCACCGCCATCCGCCGCCTTAAACGCGTCGAGGAAGGCTCCGGCCGTTGGCGACGAGAACACCTCCCCAATTGCCACGGCATCCAACATGTTGTTTCCCATGTAACCAAGGAATGCCGGTTCATGACCGGATCCGCCGCCGGTCACGACCCCAACCTTACCCGCAACCGGAGCCTGCGGCCGCTTAAGCACCCGCGAATTGTTGGTGGCCTGATAGATGGCCGGATGGGCTTTCAGATATCCCTGGATAGCGTCCTCTACGACATAATCAGGATCGTTAATAATGCGATTCATCTTTGACTCCTGTTAGCAACATTCTGATTTCAGCAAATGGTAAAGCCACCATCGACCACCACGTTGGCACCGTTCATCATTGCCGCACCCGGACCGGCAAGAAACAGCGCCGTCGCAGCAATGTGCGCTGGCTCCGCAAACCGGCGCAGCGGGATCTGTTTTTTATGCGCCTCGCCGACTTCGCCGGCCCAGGCCTTCGCGCCCAGTTCTGTCAGCACGACCGTTGGCGAAATCGCGTTGACATTAATGTTGTGTGGTCCCCACTCCAGCGCCAGGACCTGGGTTAACCCGACCACCGCCGCTTTACTGGCGCAATAGGCCAGATGCTGGGGCAGTGCCACCACGCTTGCCTGCGAGGCCATATTGATAATGTTGCCGCTCTTCTGCCGCAGAAAGTGCTGGCCTGCCGCCTGGGAGACGAGGAAGGTCCCTTTCAGATTGATGTCCATCGTCCGATCCCACGCCTCCTCGCTCAGCGACCCGGCAGGTGCCAGCAGGGCAACCCCGGCACAGTTCACCACAATATCCAACTGGCCAAAGTGAGCGACGGTCCGATCCACGGCCTGGTAAACCGCCTGACGTTGGGTGACATCAACGACAAGGCCGCTGGCCCGTTCGGCATCGAGGGTACTGGCAACATCGGCCACCCTCGGGTCGCGGTCGAACAGCGCCACGCGGGCGCCGTGCTGTAGAAAACATTCGGCGATGGCATATCCAATTCCCGCAGCGCCGCCGGTAATCAGGGCAACTTTGCCCACTAATTCTGTACTCATCACAGGGCTCCTTTCTGTTTGATTAGCCGGGTGTCGGTCACAGCGGATTGCCCCTCGGGCAGGGTGACAAATTTCATCAGTACCGCTGCCAGCAGATACAGTCCGGTGTAAATCCAGATCACTCCGGCTGCGCCAAACGGTCCAATAAACAGGCCGACTACCGCCGGTCCAACAAAGGTGCTTAACCCGGCACCCAGATTAAGAATCGACATCGCCGCGCCCTTATTTTCGGGAGCCAGCGACGGCATCAGTGCGGAAAGGGGAACAAAAGCGGCCAGGCAGGCACCAAACAATCCCGCGATGACGATCGTGGCCAGGTAGTTCGCCCCCAGCCACTGCGGAACATAGAAGAACAGCACGGTGGTGATAGCACAGCCGATGCAGCCGAACCACATCACCACGTTGCGCCAGCCAAGGCCGTCGCTGATGATGCCGAACAGCAGATTAAAGATGATATTGACGCCCCACAGCGCCGCATACATATGCAGCCAGTCGGTGCGGCTGAACCCGAAATCCATCATGTAGGTTGGCATAAACACCACGAAGCCGTAAGCCGCCGAGGTGTTAATCGTACGGACAATCCCCCCCAGGCCGATTTTGGGATTTTCAAAGGCAATGGTGATGCCTTTCAGCACGTAGGCCAGTGACGGCTTCTCCCGCTGCGCTTCGCCATCCGCCTTGC
Organism: uncultured Erwinia sp.; assembly: GCA_913775305.1. Classification (GTDB taxonomy): domain Bacteria; phylum Pseudomonadota; class Gammaproteobacteria; order Enterobacterales; family Enterobacteriaceae; genus Erwinia. Next base: position 26,780 of record CAJYIY010000032.1, read on the forward strand.
CACGATTCAGAAACAGCGCAATCATCGCCCCCAGCATCACGAAGATCAGGGCGCTCCACAGGGTGTGAATCTCGCCCAGCCACGGCAGTGCGATGCTGGAGTAAAGCACGCCGAGCACGCTCAGCCCGCCGCTGTAGACAAACCAGAAGATACCCACCGCCGACCCCAGCCGTTCGCGCGGTGCTTCATATGCCACCCAAACCAGGAAGCCATAGGCGAACAGCGGATAACCCAGACCGCGGAGCGCGTAGGTCGGGATCATCGTCATCAGGTGGTGACTCGGCAGACCGATGCTCAAAAACAGCACCGAACCGATCATAAACAGCACCAGACCCAGCAGCATGACGCGCTTTGCGGTGTAAATTTCGGCCAGCACGCCGGAAAACCAGGCGGCGATAGCGGCAGAGAAACCATAAACGCTGAACAGCAGCGCGGACTGCTGCACACTCATCCCGTTTTCAATCAGGTAGGGCGATAGCCATCCCTGCTCCAGCCCTTCGCCCATCATAAAGATCAGTACACCTGCGTAGCCCAGCATCAGCTTTGGCGACAGCCCGGTACGCGCAATCACTCGTTGTAACATTGTGTCCTCCTGGTGTTGCCTTCAGGAGGTGCGCCCGGAGTGGCCCAGGACTGCCGCACCCGCCAGGCCTGGATCAGAGATTTGGGTTGAGTACCACTTTGATCGAATCAACGCCGCGCTTCATCAGCTCGAATCCTTCAGCGAAGCGCTCCAGCGGCAGCGTGTGAGTAACCACCCCTTCGGTCGGCAGCGATCCGTCAGCGATACCGCTAATAACCAGCGGATAGCAGTAAGGTCCGAGGTGAGAGCCGAGCAGATCCAGCTCCTTGCGATCGCTGATAATGCTCCAGTCAACGGTGACCGGATCTTTAAACACCGAGAACTCCACGAAGGTGCCAAGCTTACGGATCATCGTCAGCCCCTGCTCTACCGACTTCGCCGCGCCGGTTGCCTCGATATAAATATCGCAGCCGTAGCCTTCGGTCATCTCCCTGACGATGCTTATCGCGTCCTCGCGCGCGGGGTTAATCACCCGATCGGCTCCAAAGGTTTTCGCCAGCTCAAGACGACGGTCGGAGAGGTCGAGCACCACCAGCTTCCCCGCACCGGATTTCTTGATCGCCCCTATCATGCCCAGCCCTAACGTCCCCGCTCCGGCCAGCACCACCACGTCACCCAGCTTGATACTGGCACGCTGTACCGCATGGAATGAACAGGCATACGGCTCGATCAGGATGGCTTTTTCTATCGGCAGATCCGCCGGCACCGCGTAGTTAATTGCCTCTTTGGTAAATTTCATATACTGCGCCATGCCGCCGTTAACATTGTTCTGGAAGCCGTAAAGGTCGTGTTTTTCGCACATCCAGTACTGGCCACGATTGCAGAAGCGGCACGCCCAGCACGGCACGATCTGCTCAGAGATCACCCGATCGCCCAGATTGAATTCGGTCACCTCATCGCCCAGTGCGACTACGTGGGCAATAAACTCATGGCCCGGGATCATGGGGGCTTTGATATAGGCAGGCTGCTTTTCATCGCCCCAGAAGCTCGGGGCACCTTCGTAGGCCTTAACGTCTCCGGCGCAGATGCCACAAGCCTCGACCTTGACCAGGATTTCCTGGGGTCCAATGGCAGGGACATCCACCTCTTCCAGCCGGTAGTCACCCGGCGCATAGGCAACAACCGCTTTCATTCGCTGTGGTATCGCCGCGATACGTCGGTTCTTTTCTGAACATGTCTGGCACATAATCCGTCTCCGCTAATCGATCACTTGAACATTAATTGATTAAATGAACACTACGTTCAGCTTGCCAGAAAACCAACAGGCGAAGATTAAAACTGTGACATGCTCTGTAAAACCACTAATAAGGCGTAAAAAACCGCTATTAATCTTATCAAATGTGATCTTTATCTCTGATAATTTTTATTAACAGTATTAGCGAAAGAACTATATGATCACAGGTTGAACATTTGTTTATTTGCGCATAGGGTAAGCATAGCGGTGGAGAGGATCCGTGGGATCGTCGTCCACTTTTGTCACCTTCTTTTGGAGAACTGCTATGCTTTCTATTGCTATTGGCGCTGATGATGCCGCTATCGAGTTGAAAAACGCCCTGGTTGACTATCTTCACCAGTCGGGATTTACCACTGCGGATTACAGTGCGGATGCGGCTGATGACGGTCGCTCTGCCTACCCTGATATTGCCTGGACAGTGGCACAGGCTATCAAGAATGGCCAACACCAGCGTGGCATCCTGATATGTGGCACGGGTATTGGCATGAGCATCACGGCAAATAAAGTGCCGGGCATACGTGCAGCGCAATGCCACGATACTTACTCCGCCGAACGCGCTCGCAAAAGTAACGATGCGCAAATCATTTCCCTGGGGGCCAGGGTTATCGGAGCCGAACTGGCAAAATCTATTCTTGCTGCATGGCTGAATGCGGAGTTTGAAGGCGGACGCTCAGCGCCAAAAGTTGAGAAGATCGGTTACTACGAACAGCTCGGTCGTTCGTAGTCGATGAGGGATGACTCCCCGGCCAGGCGCACGCGCGGCGGGGAACCATCGGGCAGGCCCATTGCAACAATCAGAAAAAGCGCATTCCAGTTCAACCCTGTCTGGTGCACTGTGATCCGCCTGAGATTAATTCGCAACAATCGTAGTACCCCCGCGGCACAGAAACGCATCGGGCGCATCTGTTACCGGCACTCGGGTACGTGAATGCTTATCAAGGAGCTTAGAGAGATGAATCAGCTAGACGCACTGAAACAGTTCACCACGGTAGTGGCAGACAGTGGCGACATTGAATCGATTCGCAGCTATCACCCTGAAGATGCAACTACCAATCCGTCTCTTATTCTGAAAGCCGCAGGACTGGATTCCTACAAACATCTGATTACCGACGCCGTCGACTACGCAAAAAAACAGGGCGGCAGTAAAGAAACCCAGATTATAAATGCCAGCGATAAAGTTGCCGTCAATCTCGGCATGGAAATCCTGAAAAGCGTGCCGGGCCGCGTGTCTACCGAGGTTGATGCCCGACTGTCGTTTGACCGCGGCATGTGCGTGACCAAAGCGGAAAAGCTGGTGAGAATGTATGAGGAAAACGGCATTGACCGTTCGCGTATCCTGATCAAGCTGGCCTCCACCTGGGAAGGCATTAAAGCGGCAGAAGAGCTGGAGAAAAACGGTATTCAGTGCAACCTGACGCTGCTGTTTTCCTTCGCACAGGCGCGTGCCTGTGCTGAAGCCGGGGTGTTCCTGATCTCCCCGTTCGTTGGACGAATTTATGACTGGTACAACAGCCGCAAGCCGCTGGATCCGTACGTGGTTGATGAGGATCCCGGAGTGAAGTCCGTCCGCCGTATTTATGAATACTATAAGCAGCACCGCTACAACACCGTCATTATGGGAGCCAGCTTCCGTAAAATTGAACAGATCCTGGCGCTGGCGGGCTGCGACCGTCTGACCATTTCTCCTAATCTGCTGGAAGAGCTTCAGGCCAGCAGTGCGCCGGTTGAGCGCCAGCTGACGCCCTCCACTCAGGCCTTCAATCCGCCAGCACCGCTGTCTGAAGCGGAATTCCGCTGGCAGCACAATCAGGATCCTATGGCGGTAGATAAGCTGGCAGAAGGCATCCGCCAGTTCGCCGTTGACCAGCATAAGCTGGAAGATGTGCTGGCCGCAAAACTGTAATTCCTCAGCCAATCCTTTTCATTATCAGGGCGGATGACCGGTCCGCCCTTAGCATTTCGGGAGCATATATGTCTTCACGTAAAGAACTGGCAAACGCCATCCGCGCTCTGAGTATGGACGCCGTGCAAAAAGCGAAATCTGGCCACCCAGGCGCACCGATGGGCATGGCGGATATCGCAGAAGTGCTGTGGCGCGACTTCCTGCATCATAATCCGACCAATCCCACCTGGGCTGACCGTGACCGCTTCGTTCTTTCCAACGGCCACGCCTCCATGCTGCTTTACAGCCTGCTGCACCTCACCGGCTATGATTTACCGATGGAGGAGTTGAAGAACTTCCGCCAGCTGCATTCCAAAACGCCAGGACATCCGGAAATCGGCTATACCCCGGGCGTGGAAACCACCACCGGGCCGTTGGGCCAGGGCCTGGCCAATGCCGTGGGGATGGCTATCGCCGAGCGTACGCTGGCGGCGCAGTTTAACCGTCCGGGCCATCAGATTGTCGACCACTTTACCTATGTGTTTATGGGCGATGGCTGCCTGATGGAAGGCATCTCCCATGAAGTCAGTTCACTGGCTGGTACGCTGGGGCTTGGCAAGCTGATTGGTTTCTACGATCACAACGGCATTTCGATTGACGGTGAAACGGACGGCTGGTTCACCGATGATACGGCGAAGCGTTTTGAAGCCTATCACTGGCATGTGATCCACGATATCGACGGACACAACCCGGATGCGATTGCGGCCGCCATTAAAGAAGCGCAAAGCGTAACCGACAAACCCTCGTTGATTATCTGTAAAACGATTATTGGTTTTGGTTCGCCAAATAAAGCCGGTAAAGAAGAGTCCCACGGTGCGGCGCTGGGTGAAGAAGAGGTTGCCTTAACGCGCAAAGTGCTGGGCTGGAACTATCCGCCTTTCGAGATCCCGAAAGAGATTTATGACCAGTGGGATGCGAAACAGGCCGGTGCTGAACGGGAAAAAGCCTGGAATACGGCATTTAACGCGTACAAAGCCGCACATCCGGAACTGGCAGCGGAATACAGCCGCCGCATGAGCGGTGAGATGCCGGAAAACTGGGAAGCCGAAACGCAGAAATACATTCAGCAGCTGCAGGATAATCCACAGAAAATCGCCAGCCGTAAAGCCTCGCAGAATGCGCTGGAAGCCTATGGCCCGATGCTGAAAGAGTTTTTAGGCGGCTCTGCCGACCTGGCACCAAGTAATCTGACCCTCTGGTCGGGTTCAACATCGATTAAGGACGACAGCGCAGGCAATTATATTCACTACGGCGTACGCGAATTCGGCATGACGGCGATCGCCAACGGCATTGCGCTTCACGGTGGATTTATTCCCTACACCGCCACCTTCCTGATGTTCGTTGAATATGCCCGTAATGCGGTACGTATGGCTGCCTTGATGAAGGCCCGTCAGATTCTGGTTTATACCCACGACTCTATCGGACTGGGTGAAGATGGCCCAACCCACCAGCCGGTTGAGCAGCTGGCCAGTCTGCGCGTGACGCCAAATATGAGCGTCTGGCGTCCCTGCGATCAGGTCGAGACGGCAGTGGCGTGGAAGCATGCCGTTGAGCGTCACCACGGCCCGACCGCGCTGATCCTGTCGCGGCAAAATCTGGCTCAGCCAGCACGCAGCAAGGCGCAGCTGGAGAATATTTCGCGCGGTGGCTACATCCTGAAGGACAGTGACGGTACGCCGGAGTTGATTCTGATTGCGACAGGATCGGAGGTGGAAATCACGCTGGGTGCGGCAGAAAAGCTGACCGCCAGCGGGCATAAGGTTCGGGTAGTTTCCCTGCCCTCCACCGATTTATTCGATGCACAGGATGCCGCCTATCGCGAGTCGGTTCTGCCTTCCAGCGTCACCGCTCGCGTTGCCGTCGAAGCCGGAATTGCCGATTACTGGTTTAAGTATGTGGGCCTGAACGGTGCGATCGTCGGCATGCACGGATTTGGCGAGTCGGCACCGGCTGAGAAGCTGTTTGCCGAGTTTGGCTTCACGGTCGAAAATATCGTCAGCCACGCTGAGGCCCTGCTGAAACCGCATTAATCCGGATACCGCTGTCTTAGTTTGAAGGCCTGCGCTGTTGGGTAATCCACAGTGCAGGCCAGCGGTCGCTACTGTTCCACGCATCACAGATACTCTCCTGCGCATACTCAGCGAGAACAAACTCCCGTCCGTTATACTGCCAGCGCGTCGCGACCCCACAGTCGCCAAGACCTCGCATTTTACTGAACGTCAGCAGTTGCCCACTTTCCGCATCATAATCTGCATTTATCAGATCCAGCTGGCGATCGCTGCGATCGGGAGGAACAAACGGCAACATCAGCGTAATGTGCTGCGGAATATAGGGTGGCTGGCGCGTAACCTCGAAAGCCAGATCGATAACGTTGTAAGCCCCCATTTCACAGCCCACCAGCAGTAGCGCTTTATCATCCGTCAACGGTGATACGGACACCTGACGCCGCAGCCTGTCCAGCGAACAGCTCTCACTGTTAATATGCTGACTGCCGAAATCAATCAGTTCACGGGTTTCCTCCGGGGTTAATGGCAGAGGCGGCCGTTCCGGCTGATAAACCTGAGGTATGCCAGGTGCCGCAGGGACCTCCCATCCCGGACGAGGGCCGCGCCGGGCCCAGGCACTGGCGCTATTTACCCGTCCCTGCACGCTATCCATCAGCAACAACGCAGCCTTCAGCACTTTTAACGGGATTACCGCATCGTCGCGATAAAGTAGCTGCAGCCTGTCGGCATCAATTATCTGTGCAAGAAATTCATTGACTGAAATACGGTGATCGCTGATGAGATGATGGGGCGTGGTGTGCCAGTGTTTCAGATCCAGTCTGAGGCGCTGTCCGTCCAGCAGCAGGTTATCCTGCAGAGCACCGCCGGAAAGCTCACCGCTGTAGCCGCTGCCGTAGTCAATGCGCAGCAGCGGATCATCATCCTGCCCGGCCTGGCGTACGATGGTCATCGCCAGGCCATCACTGGACGGAAAGCTACGCGCCTCACAGCGGTTAAGGTTGTTACAGGTAATCTGCCAGCTACCGAACGTCTTCTGCAAAGGCTGTGCATACAGGACGGTTGTGAAGATCAGTGGTGCCAGCGACAGCCATTTTATACGGTCATACATGGATGGGGCCCCTGGTCAGGTGGCATATCGGGAAGCGCGTAACCCCGCGTCATCAGCGTGTCTGGTAATGATGGTAGGGCTTAACCTGTACCTCAATCAGATTTATCGGACTGTGAACGCGATAAAAAATGCCGCCATTACTGAGGGAAATGCGCGTTAAAGATGCAGCCAGCCTGCAATCAGCGCGTGCTGTAGCAGAGTAACGGTTTTGCCATCTCTGATACGCCCGTCTTTGATCATGGCCCAGGCATCAGGGAAAGAAATCTCCATGACGTCGATGTCTTCATCCTCCACGCCACCGCCGGCATTATCACGCAGGGCTTCGCTGTACTCCGCCGCAAAAAAATGCACCACCTCGGTCACGCCGCCAGGGGACATATACAGCTCGAACAGCTTTTCGACTTCGCCTACCGCATAACCGGTCTCTTCCACAGCCTCTTTACGAATACAGTCCTCGGGAGAGTCGTTATCCAGCAGCCCGGCACAGGCTTCTGTCAGCATGCCATCGGGATTGCCGTTCACCCACGTGGCAATACGAAACTGCCGTGTCAGCACCACGCTGTTTTTTTCACGACTGTAGAGCAGGATTGTTGCACCGTTGCCGCGATCGTAAACTTCGCGCCTGTGACGAATCACCGTGCCGTCTTTAGCAGTCAAATCGTAGGTAAAATTACGCAGGACGAACCAGTTTTCTGACAGGATTTTATTTTTGATGATGTCGATGTTGGCGGACATACAGGCTCCATGTTTTTATCAGGAGCCTGCCATCATAGAACGGGTGGGGAGGGAAAACTATCTGAAATACCGACCGGGCTGAAAACAGCGCCAGCCGGTATCGGTAGCTTTACTTCATCAATTTCTCAGCGGCGGCGTGCTGCTCTTCTGACAGAGACTGTGCACGCTTACGCACGAAGAACCAGCCGGCGATCAGCCAGACAGCAATCAGCGGAATCGAAGCGATGGTGTAGGTGCCGTTCGGGTAATCAAACGCCATCAGCACCAGCACGCTCAGCAGGAACAGCAGCGTCAGCCAGGAGGTGAACGGTGCTCCTGGTAGCTTGAAGCTGACGTCATCCGCTTTCCCCTGTTTGATCGCTTTGCGCAGGCGCATCTGGCACACCACGATAAAGCCCCAGGAAGAGATAATGCCCAGCGCCGCCACGTTCAGAACGATCTCAAATACGCTGGCAGGTACGATATAGTTCAGATAAACGCCAACGATATACACGCAGATGGTTACCAGGATACCGGCATACGGCACCTTTGAACGGCTCATTTTGGACAGGAACTGCGGTGCGGACCCCCCCATCGACATGGAGCGCAGAATACGGCCGGTGGAGTACAGGCCCGAGTTCAGGCTCGACAGCGCCGCAGACAGGACCACGATGTTCATGATACTGCCGACGTAAGGCACGCCCAGCTTACTGAAGAAGGTGACGAACGGACTCTGTCCTGCCTGATAAGCATTCCACGGCAGCAGCAGCACCAACAGCACGACAGAACCCACGTAGAACAGGCCGATACGCCAGATCACGCTGTTGATCGCTTTTGGCAGCATGGTTTTCGGATCTTTACACTCTCCGGCAGCGGTCCCCACCAGCTCGATAGAGGCAAAGGCGAAGACCACGCCCTGCACCAGCACCAGCGCGGGCATCAGGCCGTTAGGGAATATCCCGCCATTATCGGTAATCAGGTGGAAGCCGGTCGCGTTGCCGTCCAGCGGTTTACCGCTGCCGAGGAACACCACGCCTACCACCAGGAAAATGGCGATCGCCAGCACTTTAACCAACGCGAACCAGAACTCCATCTCCGCGAACCAGCGCACGCCAATCATATTCATGCCGCCAACGATGGCCAGCGCGCCAAGGGCAAAGACCCATTGGGGCACATCACCAAACGCACCCCAGTAGTGCATGTAGAGTGCAACGGCGGTGATATCGACGATACCGGTCATCGCCCAGTTGACGAAGTACATCCAGCCAGCCACATAAGAGGCTTTTTCGCCGAGAAATTCACGGGAGTATGAAACGAAGCTACCGCTGGAGGGGCGGTGTAATACCAGTTCACCCAGCGCACGTAAAATGAAGAAGGAGAAGATACCACAGACTAAATAGACGATGGCCAGCGCCGGACCAGCAACCTGCAAACGCGCACCCGCGCCCAGAAACAGACCCGTACCGATTGCGCCACCGATAGCGATCATCTGCACATGACGATTGTCCATCGCCTTGTTATAGCCAGCATCCTGCGAGTTTAACCAACGTCTTTTGGCGGCGCGTTTTTCTGCGCCAGATACTTTATCAGCTTTCATTTTCTATCCTATTGTCCTGTCCACAAGTGATGCGGTTACCCATCCCGGTAGCCTGTTATTTTTATGCACCGACCAAACGATTGCGTCGGTCGCCGCAGCTTTGGCTGCCTACCTCGGTGTACTGTCATTATATTTAAAGACACCTGAGAAATTGCGGCGATGCATCCTAACCGTTCTGCCAGGTCTACGCAAAATATCCACGGGGGAAAACGTGAGGTTTTGTAATTTTTGTCGAGTGGCGCATAAAAAAACCGGTCACAATTTGCGACCGGCCAGTGATGGCACTAAGGACTACACAGGGACAGGGTTGGGACAGGGTAAAAAGGACAGAATGTTAGCGATAAATCTCGGCAGTACCGCTCCACAGGCTGGAGTCTCCCGGCGTGTCTGCGCGAACAATACGGTAGTGGTTGGCTCCCAGCGCCTGCGCTTTTTTCGCCAGCTGATGGGTTGCATCATCCAGCGAGCCTCGGACGCCGGAAACGGACACGCTACCGATACTCTGCATATTCATCGCCTGGCTGCTGTCAACCGGTGTGGCAGCGAGCGTAGAGAATGAGGTCACCGCTAATAAGGTCGCAGCGATTGTTGCGGGTAGAATCTTCTTCATCGTGGTGCTCCTTACACTGTACGGGTTAGTGACGAAGTTGATTATTACCCATACAATGAAAAGTAGAGTGTGGCAGGGGTAAAAGCGTTAAAGCATTGTCAGTGCCGCGTAGCGTTACGCCAGCAAATGTCAGCGAATATGCCTGAACAAGATGTATGTAACAGGAAGTGAATCCCGGAATATAGCGACTTCAGATGCAGCGGCGCTTTCGTTACAATATCCTTGCTCATAATAAGGATAAATCAATGCCGTCAGTCAAACGCTCCGTCACCCACAGCATTGCGCGCACGCTGTTCGCCATTGTGCTGCTGTCGGTATGTTCCAGTGGACTGGCGCTGCTGACCCTGTCAGGCAGCCTGCGCGATGCAGAAGCCATCAATCTGGCGGGTTCGCTGCGTATGCAAAGCTACCGACTGGCATGGGATATCGCCTCGCATTCCGCCCAGCGGTCTGAGCACATCGAACAGTATCAGCAGACGCTACTGGCGCCGGCATTGCACTCGCTTGACCGGATTTATGTGCCGGATGCGGTTCGCCAGCGCTATCACGATCTGCTCTCCTCGTGGCAGAGGCTGCAACCCTCATTAAACGCTGACCACCCGGATATCAACGGCGATCGGATTGCCCGGATTATTCATTCAGTCGCGCAGATCGATCGCTTTGTGCTGGCACTGCAGCACTGGGCTGAGTTGAAAATGCGCATCGTGGCGCTGACCTGCCTGCTGGGATTCACCGCTATCGCCCTGCTGGTTATTATCACGCTGCGCCATATTCGGCGGAAAATTGTCGGGCCACTTCGCCAGCTGCTGAGCGCCAGTGAAGCCGTTGAACAAACGCATTTTACTCTGCCCCCGCTGAGCACCGATCTCGATAATGAGCTTGGCGTGCTGGCGCGCGCCTTTACCCGGATGTCCGGCGAGCTGGAGAAGTCCTGGACGGCGATGTCGCAAACGGTACGCGCAAAAACGGAAAGCCTGACTCAGGCCAACCGCCGTCTGACGCTGTTTTATGCCTGCTCGCAGCGGCTCAGCCGCAGCGTGGAAGGACGCGAGGCGTTTCAGCTGACCCTGGCGCTGGTGCTGCGCCATGAAAAACTAAACTGTATTACGTTTTCCGTGCCTGACTTCGGCGTTCTGCGTGCCGGATTTAGCGACCCCCAGCTACCGTGGCATTCCATCCCTCTCTGCCTCAGCCACCAGCCGCAGCCCTGTGGTGTACTGCGCTGGCAGGCACACCGCAGCGAAGCGCGACTGATGCAGGGCGTTGCTTCCCTGCTGGTTCATGCGCTGGAACTGTGGCGAGCTCAGCAGCAGGTGCAAACGCTGCTGCTGCTGGAAGAGCGCGCCACCATCGCCCGAGAGCTGCACGATTCGCTGGCTCAGTCGCTGACGTTTTTACGTATTCAGACAGCACGCCTGAAGCGGACGCTGGGGACGGACGCCAACGCGGCGCAAACCGTTGTCGCTGAGTTTGACCAGGCGCTGGCGGCCGCCAACCGGCAGCTGCGCGAGCTGCTGACCACCTTCCGCCTGACGATTGAACCCGCCAGCCTGACACGGGCACTGGAACAGGTGGTGGAGCCGCTGCGCCCGCAGAGCGAGGCGCAAATTTTACTGCGGAGTGATATTGAGGGGCAGCTCCAGGCACAGCAGCAAATCCACGTGCTGCAAATTGTGCGTGAAGCGCTGCTGAATGCCATTCATCACGCCCACGCGCGGGAAATTATCGTCAGCGCCTGCCGCAGCGACCGGGGCGAACTGACCCTGACCGTGATGGACGACGGTATCGGCATTGCCAGCCAGCAGGAGCCCCCCGACCATTACGGCCTGACCATCATGCACGAGCGGGCGGCAAGGCTGAATGGTACGCTGAGCATCACAGGTGGCGAAACTGGCGGGACCCGCGTTGCGCTACATTTTATGCCGGTCACGGAAACGGTCTTGCCCGCCGCCGTCGGCTCCGTTCCACCGTTCGCATGTTCAGGGAGTGAAGAATGAACAGCACTGTTTGTCGCGTGTTAATCGTTGACGATCATCCGCTGATGCGCTGCGGCCTGCGCCAGCTTTTACAGCTGGAGCCGCGTTTTGAGGTGGTTGCTGAAGCCAGTAACGGTTCGGAAGCACTGGAGCTGGCCCGCCAAACGCAGCCGGACCTGATGCTGCTGGATTTAAATATGAGGGGAGTGTCGGGCCTGGAGACGCTGAAGATTTTGCGCAGTGAATCGATTTCCTGCCGGGTGGTGATCCTGACCGTATCCAACAGCCGCAGTGATTTCTTTACCCTGTTGGATGCCGGCGCTGACGGCTACCTGCTGAAGGACAGCGAACCCGACCAGATGCTGGCACAGATAATAAACGTTGCCGATGGTGGGCAGGCTTTCAGCGAATCCATGCAGCGCTGGCGAGAAAGCCGCTGGCAGGACGCGCCTCTGGCGATGCTGACTCCGCGCGAGCTGGACGTGCTGAAGGAGGTAGCGCGCGGCCTGTCGAATAAAGAAGTGTCTGAAAACCTGTCGATTTCCGAGCAGACGGTAAAAGTGCATATCCGCAGCGTGCTGCGCAAGCTCAACGTGCGTTCACGGGTTGCCGCCACCGTCCTCTGGCTGCAGTCACATCAATGACAAAAGACGTCCGGATGTAAATAAACCGCGGCCATTTTCTCAGGTAATTTACACTTTCTTCTTAATTTCTCCACGATTTCGATCGGCCGGGCAGGTAAAGTGGTCTGTCGATGGAGCCTGTTGAATCAGTTGGCAAATCTGCTCCGCACTGGACGATTTATTTCTGCGCCAAAGGGATCTGGCTGGTGACCTTTTTTGATCTTCAGATAATCAGCTGCGGAGCTTGCAATGGCGAACTTTTTTATCGACCGCCCCATTTTTGCCTGGGTGCTGGCGATTATTCTCTGCCTGACCGGTGGCCTGGCGATTATGTCGCTACCGGTAGAACAGTATCCCGACCTGGCGCCGCCTAACGTTCGTATCAACGCAAGCTATCCCGGTGCCTCTGCCGAAACGCTGGAAAATACCGTCACTCAGGTCATTGAGCAGAGCATGACCGGCATCGACAACCTGATGTACATGTCGTCGCAAAGCAGTAATACCGGTCAGGCCACCATCACACTCACCTTTGAAGCGGGCACTAACCCCGATGAAGCGCGCCAGCAGGTGCAAAACCAGCTGCAAACCGCACTGCGAAAACTGCCTCAGGACGTGCAGTCCCAGGGCGTAACGGTGAATAAGACCGGGGACAGCAATATTCTGATGGTGGCCTTTGTGTCTACCGACGGCAGCATGGATAAGCAGGATATCTCTGACTACGTGGCCAGCCATATTCAGGATCCGCTGAGCCGCATTGATGGCGTGGGTCAGGTGGATGCCTATGGTTCGCAGTACGCGATGCGTATCTGGCTGGATCCTGACAAACTGATCAACTACTCGCTGACCACCAGCGATGTGGTCAACGCAATTAAATCACAAAACAGTCAGGTTGCCGTGGGACAGCTGGGCGGGCTGCCGTCCGTTGACCGACAGGCGCTGAATGCCACCGTCAATGCCCAGTCGCTGCTGCAAACGCCGCAGCAGTTCCGCGATATCACCCTGCGGGTTAACACCGACGGTTCCGTCGTTACGCTGGGCGATGTGGCGCAGGTGGAACTCGGTGCCGAGAAATATGACTACCTCAGCCGCTATAACGGCCTGCCCGCCTCCGGGCTGGGGGTAAAGCTGGCTTCCGGCGCGAACGAACTGAAAACGGATACGCTGGTTCGCGCTCGCCTTGAAGAACTGTCGCACTACTTCCCGCACGGGCTGGAAGCCAAAATCGCGTTTGAAACCACTCCGTTTGTTAAGGCCTCGATTAAGGACGTGGTGAAAACGCTGTTTGAAGCGGTGCTGCTGGTGTTCCTGGTGATGTACCTGTTCCTGCAGAATTTTCGCGCGACGCTGATCCCGACAATTGCCGTACCGGTGGTGTTGTTCGGTACCTTCGGTGTGCTCTATGCCTTTGGCTACAGCATCAATACCCTGACCATGTTTGCGATGGTGCTGGCAATCGGCCTGCTGGTTGATGATGCGATTGTGGTGGTGGAGAACGTTGAACGAATAATGAGTGAAGAGGGCCTGTCACCGCGAGAAGCCACGCGTAAATCGATGGGGCAAATCCAGGGGGCGCTGGTCGGTATTGCCCTGGTGCTTTCGGCGGTCTTTATCCCGATGGCTTTCTTTGGCGGCACCACCGGAGCGATTTACCGCCAGTTCTCGGTTACCATCGTTTCGGCGATGGTCCTGTCGGTGCTGGTGGCGATGATCCTCACCCCTGCCCTGTGTGCGACACTGCTGAAACCGCTGGCACAGGGGCATCATCACGGCCGCCGTGGGTTCTTCGGCTGGTTTAACCGCCTGTTTAACCGCAACACTGAACGCTACGAGCGCGGCGTCAGGCGAATTCTGGCTAAGGGAGGCCGCTGGCTGGTGCTGTATCTGGCGCTGATGGTGATAATGGCTTTCCTGTTCCTGCGCCTGCCGGGTTCGTTTCTGCCGCTGGAAGATCGCGGGATTTTTACCACTCAGGTGCAGCTGCCTTCCGGCTCAACACTTCAGCAAACCATGAAGGTGGTGCAAAAGGTTGAACACTACTACCTTACCGCAGAAAAAAATAACGTGGTATCCGTGTTCGCCACCGTCGGGGCCGGTCCCGGCGGCAACGGGCAGAACGTGGCCCGTCTGTTTGTCCGCCTGAAGGACTGGCAGGCGCGTGAGGGAAGCGATAACTCCTCGTTTGCGATTATCGAGCGGGCGACAAAGTCTTTTGAGAACATCACTGAAGCAAGGGTTATCGCCAGCAGCCCCTCGGCAATTACCGGATTAGGTAACTCGGCCGGTTTCGATATGGCGCTACAGGATCACGCCGGGCTGGGCCATGAGGCGCTGATGAACGCCCGCAACATCCTGCTGGAAAAAGCTAAAAACAATCCGTCGCTGACCCGGGTGCGCCATAACGGTCTGGATGACAGTCCGCAGCTGCGCATTGATATCGATCAGCGCAAGGCTCAGGCGCTGGGCGTATCGCTTGAGGACATCAACAACACGCTGCAAACCGGCTGGGGTTCCACCTACGTTAACGACTTCCTCGATCGCGGCCGCGTGAAAAAGGTTTATGTCCAGGCGGCCGCGAAATACCGCATGCTGCCGGACGACATCAATAAATGGTATGTGAGAAATGCCAGCGGGCAGATGGTGCCGTTCAGCGCCTTTGCCAGCTCGCGTTGGGAAACCGGCTCGCCTCGTCTGGAGCGCTATAACGGCTACTCGTCGGTAGAAATTGTCGGGGAATCCGCGCCGGGAGTGAGTAACGGCACGGCGATGGATATCATGGAAAATCTGGTCAGCCAGCTGCCAGTCGGATTTGGCTTACAGTGGACGGGCGCATCCCTGCAGGAACGGATGACCGGAGCACAGGCACCGGCACTGTATGCCCTCTCGCTGCTGGTGGTGTTCCTCTGCCTGGCTGCGCTGTATGAAAGCTGGTCTATTCCCTTCTCGGTGATGCTGGTGGTCCCACTCGGGGTGACCGGTGCGCTGGTGGCCACCTGGCTGCGCGGGCTGGAAAATGACGTTTACTTCCAGGTCGGACTGCTGACGGTGATCGGGCTGTCGGCCAAGAACGCGATTCTGATCGTCGAATTTGCCAATGAGCTGAACACGCGCGGCAGCGAGCTGATCGAGGCGACGGTTGAAGCATCCCGCCAGCGCCTGCGGCCTATCCTGATGACCTCGCTGGCGTTTATCTTTGGCGTGCTGCCAATGGCGACCAGCAGCGGCGCAGGATCGAGCAGCCAGCACGCGGTAGGGACCGGCGTCATGGGCGGAATGATTTCCGCCACGGTGCTGGCCATCTTCTTTGTACCGCTGTTCTTTATGCTGGTGAGGCGACGCTTCCCGCTGAAAGAAAAACGAAAATAAGCAAAAGGCAGCCGTCCGGCTGCCTTTTTTTATATGATTTACCGAAGAGTCAAGCAGACGGGTTTGCCACCACGCTTCTCTCTGACAGAGCAAATTACTTGCGTAACATTGCTTCGATAAAATCTTTCCAGTTCCCTAATTCCGTATCAATCATCATTGCCTCTCTTTATTGTGCGCGTATTTTAAAAGCAATATGACGAGAAGAACAAACGGAGATCTCATTTACTGCAATTGAGGGAACCGTTCAGCGCGGAATTTTGCAGGATTTGTGTCAGAGTGCACAATTTATACAACGGTGAACCCGGGTCCCTCAGGGGAGGACCGCTGCCCGGCTACTTAAGGATGATAATTTTATCGTAGCCACCGCTCTCGCTGTCGATGTGCGTTTTAGCATCGGGGTAGTCCCGCATAACGGCTTCAACAAGGTGCGCGAACTCATCACAGCGGCTCTTTTTCTTGCGCGTGAGAATAATGGTGGACTGGGTTTCTTCTACCGTATGCACCGCGGACTCTTTCAAATAATTCATGGTTCCCCTCCTCCTGAATATGGGTCTTCACCCTGAAGATGTTTTGCTCGCAGCCATTATTCTGCTTCGCATTCTTTCGAATATAGATGAAACCCACAAAAAACAGAAGGGTACGAGTGTCTCAGTTTGTCGTATGGGCATCAAAAGTTCTTCACAGCCCGGTCTGCACATCGCCAGCCGCCAGCCTCAGTTTGAACGCCAGCGACAGGCAGATTTTACTGCTTTTCGGGCAGTCATCCGAAGCCACCATTCCAACCGCGTGATTCTGTGGGGTAATATCTCTGAACGTTTCCCGTTAACAGGTAAAGTTTTATGACATCTGAAAAGATACAAAGCACGCTGACCATGTACGGCATTAAAAACTGCGACACCATAAAAAAAGCGCGCAGGTATCTGGAAGCCAACCACATTGATTACCACTTCCACGATTATCGCGCCGATGGACTCGATGCGGCGCTGCTGGGTCAGTTTATTGCCGGACTCGGCTGGGAAGCCCTGCTGAATACCCGTGGTACCACCTGGCGCAAGCTGGATGAGACCACGCGTCAGGGCGTAAATAATGCAGCCGCCGCACAGGAACTGATGCTGGCAATGCCGGCAATCATCAAACGCCCGTTGCTCTGCGCCGCAGACGGCTCTATGCTGCTGGGTTTCAGTGAAGCCACCTATCAGCAGTTTATTCAGGAGAAAAGTTAATTATGTATTGTCCGGTCATTGAGTTGACGCAGCAGCTTATTCGTCGCCCTTCCCTCAGCCCGGATGATGCCGGTTGCCAGGCCATTCTGATTGCGCGCCTTGAAGCGCTGGGCTTTACCGTTGAACCCATGAATTTCGGCGATACGCTGAATTTCTGGGCGTGGCGCGGTCAGGGCGAAACGCTGGCCTTTGCCGGACACACCGATGTGGTTCCTGCCGGCGATGCCAACCGCTGGATAAATCCCCCGTTCGAACCCACCATCCGCGACGGCATGCTGTTTGGCCGCGGCGCGGCGGATATGAAGGGTTCTCTGGCCGCGATGGTGGTGGCCGCCGAGCGTTTTGTTGCCGCTAACCCGCAGCACAAAGGTCGCCTTGCTTTCCTGATCACCTCGGATGAAGAAGCCAGCGCCGTAAACGGCACGGTTAAGGTGGTTGAGGCGCTGATGGCACGCAACGAGCGTCTTGATTACTGCCTGGTCGGTGAGCCTTCCAGTACCGAAGTGGTCGGCGACGTGGTGAAAAACGGCCGGCGCGGTTCGATTACCGCCAACCTGACTGTCCACGGCGTACAGGGCCACGTTGCCTATCCGCACCTTGCCGATAACCCGGTGCATCGCGCCATGCCTGCGCTGAACGAACTGGTCGCCACCGAGTGGGATCGCGGCAACGAATTCTTCCCACCGACCAGCATGCAGATTGCCAACGTGCAGGCGGGTACCGGCAGCAATAACGTTATCCCCGGCGACTTTTTCGTGCAGTTTAATTTCCGTTTCAGCACCGAACTCACCGACGAGCTGATTAAGCAGCGGGTGCAGGAGCTGCTCGATCGCCATCAGCTGCGCTACAGCATTGAGTGGAAACTCTCCGGCCAGCCGTTCCTGACCTCACGCGGCAAGCTGGTTGATGCGGTGGTAAACGCCGTTGAGCACTATAATGAGATCAGGCCACAGCTTGAAACGACTGGCGGAACCTCTGACGGGCGCTTTATTGCCCGAATGGGCGCGCAGGTAGTGGAGCTGGGACCGGTAAACGCCAGCATTCACAAAATCAATGAGTGCGTGAAGGCCGCCGATCTGCAGCTGTTGAGCCGTATGTACCAGCGCATTATGGAACAGCTGATCGCTTAAGCGTTCGAGGTGAAGATATGGAATTGATAAAAGAGTACTGGTGGATCCTGGTGATCCTGCTGATGGTCGGCATTCTGATGAACGTCTACAAAGATCTGAAGCGCATCGACCACAAAAAGTTTCTGGATAATAAACCGGAGCTGCCGCCACATCGCGACTTCAACCATAAGTGGGATGATGAGGACGACTGGCCGAAGAAGAAGTAAGCCGTCGTTGATTCAGGTCTGTTTCTGAAACGACAAACGGCTCCGGAATATGTTCCAGAGCCGTTATCAATCTTCGTCCTCCCCCTGTGCGGAGGTGACTGCCCGGACGTTCCCTGCAGTCTGCCTCTGCCTTTTACCTGCACACCGCGGTGTAAAAACGATAGCGTGGCTGCAGGCGTCGGGTTCTGTACAACAGCAGTAACCTGTTTTCTGGTGATCTTCCCCGTGGTAAAGCGATGTCGCTGACTGCTGGTGATAAAACCGGCCGCCCGTACCAAATACCTGTTGGCTTTAGTTCAACAACATCACCCGCTGCTGCCAGCTTGTGGCGCGGTCAGCATCAGCCATCATCAGCGCCCGCTGCACTTCAGAACGCCATGCCGACAGCAGCGCCCTGCGCCCGGCAAGGCGATAATCACGACATATTTGCCGGGCGGAGTCATCCCGTATCAGTGCGGCACAGAGCAGCGGCACATTTTCGGGCAGCCGCTGCGTCAGTCGCCCCAGCGCGGCCAGGCTGACTTCAAACGGGCGATGGGCCCAGGCAAATCCGGCCAGCTCGCACCAGTCATTCTCATCCAGATAACTGTCAACCGGCTGCGGGTTGAGCGGCAGCGTCTCGTCGCCAAGCTGACGGCGTAACCAGTAGCCCTCTCGCTCAAGCCTGAGCACCGCCCGCGTCACCAGGGCATGGCCTGCTTCGCTTAGCGGCAGGATTGCCATGGCGGTGTAGCACCCGCTGCTGGCTTCACGCTGGGTGCCAAAGCGCACCAGCTGGAAGCCAGCGCGCTGCCAGAATCGCCACAGCTCATCGGTAAAACCAAAGCTGACCGAGAGGAAATCCAGCCCGTCGCTCTGCTCACGGCAAAGGGCGATCAGCCGCTGCCCGCAGCCCTGCCCGCGCCGCTGCGCGGCAACGGCAATACGGCTGATGCGCCGCGACCGCAGCTGCGCCCCTTCGGGCAGACCCGCATGCGCCGACAGCGACTGTGCCACCAGATTGCCGCGCGGCCGACGATTGCCGGCCCACACTGCCCAGGCCAGTTCAGCAGACAGCCCCCCTTCATCCACGGCCCACAGCGCTCCCTGCACCCTGTCCTCCTGAAGAGCCGCGATGAAGTGCATGCCCGGCGCATCCATCATCCGGCGCAGATCCAGCGGCGAGGTACGGTAGTGGGCGCTGGTCAACAGCTGATAGACGGCGGCCATACGATCGGGCTGCCGCGTCCAGTCGTCCTGTTCGAGCGCCTGATAAACCGTCTCCCCCGCCGCTGCCGGTGGCTCACCGTCATCGAACAGCAGCGCGAGGGCCATCAGATCTTCCAGCGGATCATTGATCGCCCAGCGCAGCGGCGCGTTCAGCTGATAATGCTTAACCTGCGGCAGCATGGCACAAAATTTCAGCAAAAATCCGCGCCCGGTTCCTTCGTAACCCTGCACGGTGGTGGTCAGTAACACGCGGGGAAACAGGGCGACCAGCTGCCGCAGCAGCGGCGCGGGAATGGCGGCGGCTTCGTCGATCAGCAACCAGTCGCTGTGATGGCAATCGGCTTCGGCCAGCAGGCGATCCGGGGCAACAAAGGCATAGTTATCTCCGGCAAAATCCGCCAGCACCGCAGTTGAAACCTTCGCAGGTGCGGTCACCAGACAGCGCCCCGGCCAGCGTGCGGCCAGCATTCCCGCCAGCGCCGATTTGCCTCGTCCGCGCGGTGCCGTCAGCACGGTGATGCCGGGCTCACTGTGCAGCAGCGCATCGAGGATCCGCTGCTGCTGCCGGCTGTCGGAACGCCAGGCGGGAGTATCCGCTAACGGTGACAGGCTCAGCGGCTGATGCTGACGCCAGATCGCCACACGTTCATCAGCCAACAGAATACGCTGTAGCCGCTGCACAAAACGCGTACTGGCCAGAGGGGCGTCGATCTCACTCCAGCGCTGCGCATCGGCGTCACCCTGTTGCGGCCAGCCCTGCCATTCAGGCAGCAGCAGCAGCAGCCAGCTGCCTGCTTTCAGGGTTCCGGCCAGCGCAGCCAGCGCCTCGGCATGAAAACCCGTGCGCGCATCAAACACCGCATGTTGAAATTCCCGCCCCAGCAGCGTTCGCATCGCCCCCGGCAGGCAGTGCAGTTCGCTCTGCGGTGTCTCGCCCACCCACAGCCAGTCGCCGGGGAGCTGGCTGATACACGCTGCCGCCTGCTGTTCTGCCCACCGTGCTTCACCGCTGATGACCAGTAAGCGACGCCAGCCCTGTTGCTGCAGCTGGGCGGTGGCTTCGGTTAACGTCACCGGGGATCAGCCTGCAAACGTGTTGCACTGGCCGGGATCGCCGCTGTCGAAGCCCTTTTTAAACCAGCTGTAGCGCTGCTGTGACGTACCGTGAGTAAAGCTGTCCGGCACCACCCGCCCCTGGCTTTGCTGCTGCAGGCGATCGTCACCGATCGCTTCAGCGGCATTCAGCGCAGATTCAAGATCGCCGGCTTCCAGGATGTTTTGCTGCTGCATGTTGTGGCCCCAGACGCCTGCGAAGCAGTCAGCCTGTAGCTCCATTTTTACCGACAGCTGGTTGACGGTTTTCTGACTGGCACCCTGCTGCATTTGCCGCACTTTGCTGTCGATGCCCAGCAGATGCTGGACGTGATGGCCAACCTCATGGGCGATCACATAGCCCTGTGCGAATTCGCCACCGGCGTGCAGTTTGGTTTTCATCTCATCATAGAAGGAGAGGTCGATATAGACTTTGCTGTCCGCTGGGCAGTAGAACGGTCCCATCGCTGCCTGGCCGCGCCCGCAGGAGGTTGGCGTCTGGCCGCGGTACATCACCAGCGTCGGCGGACGCCAGGTTTCCCCCATTTGCTTAAACAGCTGCTGCCAGGTATCTTCGGTCAACGCAAAAATGGTGCGGCTGAACTTTGCAGCCTCATCGTCATGCGGGCTCGCCTGCTGTTGCCGGGTATTTTGCGATAGCGAGCTGCCGTCACCGCTTATCAGCGGCGTCAGGTCGTAGCCAAAGTAGCCCGCGCCCACCACCACCAGCAGCAGGACAATACCTGCCTTACCGCGCGGAAGTCGTATACCACCGCCGCCTGCCGAACCGGACTGGTTACGGCGATCTTCCACATTGTCGCTTTCGCGACGTCCCTGCCAGCGCATAGGCAGCCTCATTTCTGTTAAGGGTCAGCACATCAGATATGTCGATTTTAGTCGCGCGGCAGGCGGAAAACCAGAAAAGTCCTTTTCAGGCTGGGATCATGAAAAAGGCCAGGGTTAGCTGGCCTTGAAGAAAACGTTCGTATTCAGGGGCAGAAACCCCGGCGGGGATCAGTCCAGCTTCACGCCCAGACGGGTCGCCACTTCTTCATACGCTTCGATCAGGCCACCCAGGCTCTGGCGATAGCGGTCTTTGTCCATCTTGTTCAGGGTGTCTTTATCCCACAGGCGCGCACCGTCCGGTGAGAATTCATCACCCAGCACCACCTCGCCTTTGAACAGACCGAACTCCAGCTTGAAATCAACAAGGATCAGGCCCGCGTCGGCAAACAGCTTGCTCAGAACCTCGTTGGCCTTGTAGGTCAGGTCGCGCATCTTCGCCAGGTTCTCTTTGCTGACCCAGCCAAAAGTTTCGCAGTAGGATTCGTTGATCATCGGATCGTGTTTGGCATCGTTCTTCAGGAACAGGTCAAACAGAGGCGGGTTGAGGATCAGTCCCTCTTCTACGCCCAGACGCTTCACCAGTGAACCGGCAGCACGGTTACGCACCACGCATTCAACCGGCACCATATCCAGCTTTTTCACCAGCGCTTCGTTATCCGACAGCAGGGCTTCCATCTGGGTTGGGATACCGGCTTCCTGCAGTTTGGTCATAATGAAATAATTGAACTTGTTGTTAATCATTCCTTTACGATCAAACTGTTCGATACGCTCACCGTCCAGCGCTGACGTATCGTTACGGAATTCGAGTACCAACAGATCCGGGTTTTCGGTGCTGTAAACGGTTTTCGCTTTGCCGCGATACAACTCAGCTTTCTTTTGCATCTTGTTTAACTCCAACGTGTATCCCCTGAAAAATCGGCGGGGTAGAGAACGGTTACTGTCCGGGCCACCTGCGGCAGCCCGCTAAAAATTTTCTGCCGGGCGAATTATATGTTCTGTGCTGAAAAAACCGAAGCAATCGTTTACGCAGCGGTAAATAAAAAGGCCGGGAGAGATTCCCGGCCTTCGGATTTACTTAAATGCTGCCTGGAAAACAGCCACCAGCGCGTCGTTTTGCGACTGCGTCAGCGGGTGTCCTTTCGGATCGAGGAACTGCAGGCTGCTACGGTTATCAAGATCGCCGACCTGAAGCTTATATTTGCCGTTGGTCAGCTCAGGATCTTTCGCTCCCAGCGTATCCCAGACAGCGCTGTCCGGCGCCTTATAGGTGACATTCAGGCTACCCTGCGAGCGGTTGCTGTCTGTCACTTCCATACCGACACGCGGCAGCGTTGACGGCAGGCGCTGCCAGACAACATTGAACGGCGCACGCACGATCAGATTAGGCAGGCCGGTATCGTCTGCTCCGCTCTGCACATCGATCTGGGTCACGCTGCGTTTCGCCGCGATATCTTCACGCGTGGTTTCGATCTTATCCAGCTTGGTACTGATGTTGTTCAACATCTGGGCGGTGTAGCGCTGAATCTGGATGGGCGCAGTGACGCTTTTGCCTTCCTGCTCAAGCTCCAGCAGCTTCACGTTCAATACCTGCTGATAACCCTGCTGCTGCACGCTCAGCTGATAACGACCACGATACTGATTGTCCTCATCAGCCCGGTTCCACTGTATCCAGTCGGTGGTCAACGTCTGATTGGCGTCCTGACGATCAGCAATCGGATAGTTGTAGGACTGAACGGCACTGACGACCTGCGGCCAGATTGAACCACTGCGCGAGTCCACCAGCAGCGTACCGGTGTTGCCAACATACTGGGTGCGTGTGCCGCTCATCAGCGCCAGCGTTTGCGCCGGTGGACGAATATCCAGTTGCTTACCCACCTGCCCTTTATCGCTGACGTTTGGGATGTCAAATTCACCGTTTTGCAGCGGCAGGATCATGCCAGCAGGTGCGTGCAGATCGCTGAGACCGGCTGCCTGCAGGTAGGATTCGTCACCGCTAACCTGACGCTTGTAACGCTGATCGTTAGAGCACGCTGCCAGCAGCATCACTAACGACAGTCCCACCACTTTCGCTACCGTGGACTTTTGTACTGAGTAAGCCATCAATTCTCCCTAGATTTACAGCAGGCCGGCGTTTTTAAGAGCCTGCTCGACAACCGGACGACCAGCATCGGTCAGCGGCGTCATTGGCAGACGCAGCGTATCGGTTGCGATTAATCCTAACTTTTTCGCGGCCCACTTGACCGGAATAGGATTCGGTTCAACAAACAGTTTCTGATGCAGCGGCATCAGGCGCTGGTTAAGACGGCGCGCTTCAGTAAAGTTACCCTGCTGTGCCAGAGCGCAAAGCTCAGCCATTTCGCGCGCGGCAATATTCGCCGTTACGGAGATAATACCGTGTCCGCCCAGATGCATGAAGTCCAGTGCCGTGGCATCGTCGCCGCTTACCAGCACGAAATCTTCATTAACCAGCTCTTGGATCTGACTTACCCGTGATAAGTTCCCGGTTGCCTCTTTGATTCCGATAATATTTTTAATTTTCGCCAGGCGACCCACGGTCTCCGGCAGCAGATCGCTGCCGGTACGCGATGGCACGTTGTACAGCATCTGTGGCAGATCGGTGCTTTCCGCGATGGTTTTGAAGTGCTGGTAAAGCCCTTCCTGCGTGGGGCGGTTGTAATACGGCGTCACGGTCAGGCAGCCTACGACGCCGGATTTTTCGAAACGTTTAGTCAGAGAGACGCCTTCAGAGGTGGCGTTTGCGCCGGTACCCGCGATAACCGGGATGCGGCCATCGGCCAGGTCCAGCGTCAACAGTACCACGTCGCCATGCTCATCATGGCTCAGAGTAGCAGACTCACCGGTGGTTCCTACAGAAACAATTGCCGATGTACCGCTGGCAACATGATAATCAATCAGTTTTTTCAGACTCGCACGGCAGACATTACCTTTGTCATCCATTGGCGTAACGAGTGCTACAAGACTTCCCGTAAACATTGGCGATCCCCTCGACAAACAAGTGCTTCATGGTACGTTTGACCGCGCATTAAAAGCAAGCGGCCAGGGCGGCTCAGACCCTTGTCAGCAGTTTTTTTTATGTTTACCTTATGGTTATTAGCATTTAGACAGGAAGCATGATTTTGCCGCAGTCACCCGAGCACCACCTGGTTATCACTGCACTTGGGGTTGACCGTCCCGGAATCGTCAATACCATCACGCGCCACGTCAGCAGCTGCGGATGTAACATTGAAGACAGCCGACTGGCGATGCTCGGCGAAGAGTTCACCTTTATTATGCTGCTCTCCGGCAGCTGGAATGCGATTACGCTGATTGAATCCACGCTGCCGCTGAAGGGCGCGGAACTGGAACTGCTGATTGTGATGAAGCGCACCGGTGCCGGCGCGCGGCCGCCAATGCCGACAACAGTTTGGGTTCAGGTCGAGGTGGCGGATTCTCCACATATTATTGAGCGCTTCACTGACCTGTTCGATACGCACCAGATGAATATTGCTGAACTGGCCTCGCGTACCCAACCGGCGCAGGATAATCAGCCACCTTTGCTTTATATTCAAATGGCAGCACACAGTCCTGCCAGCCAGGATGCGTCACTAATCGAGCAGGCGTTTCACCGCCTGTGTACAGAACTTCATGCTCAAGGCACTATAAAAGCTGTTTCGCACCACCGGTCCTGAATGGTCAGTCCACCACGGTGGTTAAAAACGGTTTTAATAAGCCCACAGCATAAATGACAAAAATGGAGTGTAGTAATGAATCCACTGAAAGCCGGTGATATTGCACCGAAATTTAGCCTGCCCGATCAGGATGGCGAGCAAGTCAATTTGGCCGACTTCCAGGGGCAGCGCGTTCTGGTTTATTTCTATCCCAAAGCGATGACACCGGGCTGTACCGTTCAGGCATGCGGCCTGCGCGACAGCATGGATGAGTTGAAAAAAGCAGGCGTCGAAGTTTTGGGTATCAGCACGGATAAACCGGAAAAGCTCTCCCGCTTTGTTGAAAAAGAGATGCTGAATTTCACCCTGCTCTCTGACGAAGATCACGCGGTTTGCGAGCAGTTTGGTATCTGGGGCGAAAAAACCTTTATGGGTAAAACCTACGACGGTATTCATCGCATCAGCTTCCTGATTGGCGCTGACGGTAAGATTGAGACGGTCTTTGATGACTTCAAAACCAGCAACCACCACGATATCGTGATGGCCTACCTGAAAAACGCCTGATTTACCGCAGCAAATGACACGGGCGGGCCGATAGCGTGCGGCCCGCCCGGTTGAATCCCTGGCGATACTACGGAAGTCACGATCAGAACGTTGACGAACGCATGGCGTCCGCCTGCGCAACCGCGTTTTGCAGAGTCATCACCCGGTTACGACCGGCGTTCTTGGCCTGATACAACGCTTCATCGGCCTCTTTAAAGGTGTGTTCCATGGTTTTCATATCCGGCGTCCAGAAAGCCACACCAATCGAGAGGGTAATACTGCCCACCCTGTCCAGCACCTGAATTTCGATTCGTCTGCGCACCCGCTCAGCGATAGCCAGCGCATTTTCACTGTCGGTCGCGGGCAGGATCATCAAAAACTCTTCGCCGCCGTTGCGGCAGATAACATCGCTCTGCCGCGCGCAGAACTCCAGCTGGCGGGCAACATTTTCAATCACACCGTCGCCAACATCATGACCAAAAGTATCGTTAACCCGCTTAAAAAAATCGATATCCAGCGCCAGCACGGCAAAAGGGCGCCGCGTTGCGAGAAAATACTCCAGTATGGCATTCAGACCTCGCCGGTTTAGCAGTCCGGTCATCGGATCGGTCTGCACCTCACTTTTGAGGCGTCTGATTTTGTCCTGCATCAGCCCGATACCCGCCAGCATCGCCCGCTTAATCTGCGAGGCTTCATAATACCAGGAGCGAATGCCGTTAATCTCCCGCGAAGCCTCAGTCGTGTCCATCTGACTGGCCTTCCGCGCCAGCTGCCAGAGCGGCAGTGCAATCCGCTTTGCCAGCACCAGTGCCAGGATCAGCGTCAGTAGCGCAAAAGGTACAGAGTGTTTCAGCACCTGCAACAGCAGGCAGTTAAGCGGAGCCAGCGTTTCACTCTTTGGTTTCATCGCCACAATCATCCAGCCCGAAGCAGGCACAATGGCGTAACCGGCCAGCATCGCCTGCCCGCCGTCACCATTCAGCTCCATAAACCCATTACTCTCTTTTGCCCGCTGTTCGTCATTGATAATCGGGCTGAGGGGTTTACCAATCAGATTACGATCCTGGTGATAAAGCACCTGATTGTCCTCATCCACCACGTAAAGCGAGGAGCCATCACGATAGAACTGTTCACCCAGCAATGCGTTAAGAATGCTTTTCTTTTTCAGATAAATAGAACCGCCCACATAGCCAAGATAGGTGCCGTTTTTCGACCAGACCGGGCAGGAGATAAACACCAGCAGATTATTGGCGGCAGAGAGGGTAGGATCGCTGATGATCGGTTTACGCTCGGTCAGCGCCTGACGTGCGGCGGATGAAGTCAGCTTCATACCTTTCAGCATAAGCGACTCCGGCGAAATGGCTTTCACCCAGCCTTTCGCATCAACGATGACCACCGAGTTAAAACTGCTGGTTTGCTGACGCAGGCGATCGACTTCTTTTTGCAGCAGCGTTTCATTATCCAGCCCCCCTTCCAGCAACGTGGCGCTGTAAGAGAGCTGTGACTGAGCCAGCTGGA
>CAJYIY010000033.1 GCA_913775305.1 uncultured Erwinia sp.
CTGCGCATTTCCCGGCGCGATTAGGCAAGGTGACCGCCGTGGCTGCCGGTTCGTTTCCCCTGGTGCGCAGACACGCTATCGACTATGTCAAATCAGGTCTGGCGCTGGTGGGCGATGCGGCCCACACCATTAACCCGCTGGCAGGGCAGGGAGTTAACCTTGGCTATCGCGATGTAGACGCGCTGATTAGCGTGTTGAGTGAGTCGCGGCTGCGCGCGGAGAACTGGGCCTCTGAAGCGGTTCTGTTACGTTATCAACGTCAGCGCCAGAAAGATAATCTGCTGATGCAAAGCGGCATGGATCTGTTCTATTTTGCCTTCAGTAATCAGCTCGGCCCGCTAAAATTTGTTCGTAACCTGGGGCTGATGGCGGCAGAGCGTTCGGGGGGGCTGAAACGGCAGGCGCTGCGGTACGCGCTGGGGCTGTGAACCTGACTTTGGGTAGGCTCAATGCCTGCCCGATATCTTCACGGAGTCATCCGTATTTCATTTGATGGGCTGCCGGTGGAATGGCATAAGTGACAGACGTAAAAAAGCCCGCGCTAGCGGGCTTTTTTACTATTTGGCTGGGGTGCAGGGATTCGAACCCCGGAATGCTGGTATCAGAAACCAGAGCCTTACCACTTGGCGACACCCCAATTTTTTCTGCGGCTGGTGAACCAGGCGACTTTGACTTTGCGACTAAATACAACCAGCCGTCTTAATATGGCTGGGGTGCAGGGATTCGAACCCCGGAATGCTGGTATCAGAAACCAGTGCCTTACCGCTTGGCGACACCCCAAAAATTTGGTGGCTACTACGGGAATCGAACCTGTGACCCCAGCATTATGAGTGCTGTGCTCTAACCAGCTGAGCTAAGTAGCCATACATTACTGCTTTTCACTGCCTGACTGGCTGGGATACCTGGATTCGAACCAGGGAATGCCGGTATCAAAAACCGGTGCCTTACCGCTTGGCGATATCCCAATGTCCGCATCACGATAACGTGACAGTCAGAACAACGTACTCTACTACAAAAAAACTGGCTGGGGTACCTGGATTCGAACCAGGGAATGCCGGTATCAAAAACCGGTGCCTTACCGCTTGGCGATACCCCATCCTTATTACAAAGCCGTGTCGGAAATGGTGCGGGAGGCGAGACTTGAACTCGCACACCTTGCGGCGCCAGAACCTAAATCTGGTGCGTCTACCAATTTCGCCACTCCCGCGCAAAAAAGAAGTTGGTGGCTACTACGGGAATCGAACCTGTGACCCCAGCATTATGAGTGCTGTGCTCTAACCAGCTGAGCTAAGTAGCCTTCTTTTTTCGCGTTACCTTCATCGGCGTTGCGGGGCGCATTATGCGGAGTTGGCCCAAAAGCGTCAACTAGTTTTTTCCCGTTTTTTGCCATAAACGTGTTGTTTGCATGGCTTGTGACCATTATGTTGATAAAATCAACGAATCCTGAAGCGAAACAGCGTTATGGCATAAAAAAACGGGCCATAAAGGCCCGTTCGAATTTGTCAGAGGGAGAGGATTAATAGGCGGCCTGATGCACGCCTACCGCACGCCCTGACGGATCGTCCATGGTTTTGAACGCTTCGTCCCATTCGATGGCTTTAGCCGACGAGCAGGCTACTGACGGGCCGCCTGGAACGCATTCCGCCGCGCTTGCTACCGGGAACAGTTCCTCAAAAATTTCACGGTACAGATACGCCTCTTTGGAGGTTGGTGTGTTGTACGGGAAACGGAAGTGAGCAGTTTGCAGCTGCTGATCGCTAATCTGCTCTGCTGCCACTTCTTTCAGGGTATCAATCCAGCTGTAGCCTACTCCGTCGGAGAACTGCTCTTTCTGACGCCATGCCACGCTTGCCGGCAGGTAGGATTCAAAACATTCGCGCAGGATATGTTTTTCCATTTTGCCGTTGCTGCCGCACATTTTGTCTTCCGGGTTGATGCGCATCGCCACATCAAGGAATTTCTTGTCCAGGAAGGGAACGCGAGCCTCCACGCCCCATGCGGACATTGCCTTGTTAGCACGCGCACAGTCAAACATGTGCAGCGCATGGAGTTTACGTACGTTCTCGTCGTGGAACTCCTGCGCGTTGGGTGCCTTATGGAAGTACAGGTAGCCACCGAAGACTTCATCTGCACCTTCACCGGATAGCACCATCTTGATGCCCATCGCTTTGATCTTACGTGACATCAGATACATTGGGGTAGATGCACGAATAGTGGTCACGTCATAGGTTTCAATGTGATAAATCACATCGCGAATCGCATCCAGGCCTTCCTGCACGGTGAAGTGAACTTCATGGTGCACGGTACCCAGATGTTCGGCCACGGCTTTCGCGGCTTTCAGATCCGGTGATCCTTCCAGGCCAACGGCGAAGGAGTGCAGCTGCGGCCACCAGGCTTCGCTCTTGTCGTGATCTTCTACACGCTTGGCAGCAAATTTCTTGGTAATCGCTGAAATGATGGAGGAGTCCAGACCACCGGACAGCAGCACGCCATAAGGAACGTCTGACATCAGATGACTTTTCACTGACTCTTCCAGCGCACCTTTAAGTGCCGCCGCATCGGTCGTGTTGTTAGCCACGGCGGCATAGTCGAACCAGTCGCGCTGCCAGTAGCGTTTGATTTCGCCATCGGTGCTGGACATATAGCTGCCCGCCGGGAATTCTTTGATCGTACGGCAAACCGGCACCAGTGCCTTCATTTCAGAAGCAACATACAGGTTACCGTGCTCATCGTTGCCCATGTAGAGCGGAATGATACCGATATGGTCACGGCCAATCAGCCAGGTTTTCTTCTCAGTATCATACAAAATAAAGGCGAACATACCCTGCAAATCATCCAGGAAGTCGATACCTTTTTCCTGATACAGCGCGAGGATCACTTCACAGTCGGAATCCGTCTGAAATTCGTAGCGGTCGCTCAGTTCGGCGCGCAGTGCCTGATGGTTGTAGATCTCGCCGTTAACCGCCAGAACGTGGGTGTGCGCAGCGTTGTACAGTGGCTGGGCGCCATTGTTCACGTCAACGATCGACAGACGCTCGTGGGCGAGGATGGCGTGATCGTCGGCATAAATGCCTGACCAGTCCGGGCCACGGTGGCGCATCAGGCGAGAAAGTTCCAGCGCTTTCTTACGCAGTTCAGTAGGATCGGTTTTCAGATCGAGTACACCAAAAATAGAACACATACACAGCTCCCTAAATGACTTACCTTGCGGTGTTAATACGGGTTTAAGGCGTGCGTTGCCGCCTGATGTATAAGAAAATGCGCTAACGGAGCAGACTATGCAAGCAATTTAGCGATTACCTGAAAAATAGTCTGTTGACCCGACCTTATCTTTAGCGGATATGCAATTATTTGATGATTTTATTGATGAATCATCAAAAGATACCCAGGGTCGGTTAAATTATCACCTGTTAAAGAAAGGCAGAGCCCGGTGTTCACCGGGCAGGGGCATTTAGAAAAGGTCGATATCCGCCACCGAAGGGTAGACCCAGGTCGGACGGAACGGCATGGCGTCAATATCGCTCAGGCTGGATACGCCGGAAAGCACCAGCACGGTCTCCAGACCAGCCTGGAAACCAGCCAGAATATCGGTTCGCAGGTTATCGCCAACGATAACGGTTTCCTCTGAATGGGCCTGCATCTTATTCAGTGCGGCACGCATAATCCACGGGCTGGGCTTGCCAACGTAGAAAGGTTGTCGCCCGGAGATACGCTCAATTCCGGCGCACAGCGCGCCACAGGCAGGGGAATGACCGTGGCCGTGGCTGTCGGGATTGGTCGCAATAAAGCGTGCGCCGTTAGCCACGAAGAAAGCGGCTTTGTGCATCATGTCCCAGTTAAAGGAGCGTGTCTCACCGACGATCACAAAGTCCGGATTGATATCGGTAATGGTGAATCCTGCTTTATACAGCTCATGGATCAGCGCGCCTTCACCCACGACATAGGCTTTTTTCCCTTCCTGACGCTTTAAAAAATCGGCCGTTGCCATCGCGGAGGTATAAAAGACGCTGTCCGGCAGGTCGATCCCGGCGGAAGCAAAGCGGTTGGCAAGATCCATGGCAGTTTGTGACGGATAGTTAGTGAGCACCACCAGTGGCATATTGCTTCCCATGATCCGCTGCAGGAACTCGCGGGCACCGGGAACGGCGGTATTGTCATGCATTAATACGCCGTCGATATCGCAAATTACGTTCTTAATCGTCATGCACTTACTGTCCTTAATTATACTTCCAGCAGTCGCTGAAGCAGGATGCCGTTAAGCATCGCTCGTTTTGCCAGCGCAAATGCACCTATCGCCGAGCGATGATCGATCTCTGAGCGCACTATCGGGAGATTTTTTCGGAATGCCTTCAGCGCCTGGGTATTGATGCAGCTTTCAATGGCTGGCAGCAGCACTTTATCCGCCTCGGTGATCTCACCGGCAATGACAACTTTCTGCGGGTTAAACAGGTTAATCGCAATGGCAATGGCTTTGCCCAGGTGACGGCCCACATGTTCGATAACCTCAGCGGCCATCGCATCGCCACGATTAGCAGCAGCACAGATATGCTGAATCTGGCAGTTATCCAGGCTCAGGCTGCTCGGATAGCCCTGGGTTAGCAGGTGACGCACGCGATTTTCAATTGCACCGTTGGCGGCAATAGTTTCGAGACAGCCGAAGTTGCCGCAGTGGCAGCGCTCTCCCAGTGGATCAACCTGAATATGTCCCAGCTCGCCAACGTT
Organism: uncultured Erwinia sp.; assembly: GCA_913775305.1. Classification (GTDB taxonomy): domain Bacteria; phylum Pseudomonadota; class Gammaproteobacteria; order Enterobacterales; family Enterobacteriaceae; genus Erwinia. The sequence continues at coordinate 4,723 of CAJYIY010000033.1, forward strand.
GCCGTTGCTGCCGAGAAAAATTTGGCCGTTAGCAATGATTCCCGCCCCCGTGCCGCGATGCACGCGCACCAGAATAGAGTCAGCGCAGTCGCGGGAAGCACCAAAATAGTGCTCTGCCAGCGCCAGGCTGCGGATATCATGCCCGACAAAACTGGTGACGTTAAATCGTTTCTCGAGGTTAGCGACCAGCGGCCAGTGATTGATGCTGATATGGGGCATGTAGCGGATGACGCCGTTCTTCGGATCAACCAGACCAGGAAGAATAACTGAGATAGCGATAAGCTCGCGTAGCTTGCGCTGGTGCTGCTCATGGAAGGCGGCGATGGCATTAAACAGCGCCTGCTCAAGGGTTTCCTGACTGCGCTCCGGCAGAGGGTAGTGCTCCTCCGCCAGGGATTTTCCACTGAGGTCAAACAGCGTCAGCGTTGCATCGTTACGTCCAAGGCGAACGCCAATGGTATTAAACCCTCGGGTTTCGCTGATAATCGATATTGCCCGGCGGCCGCCGGTAGAGGCCTGCTGCTCAACTTCTTTGATCAGCCCGCGTTCAATCAACTGTCGGGTGATCTTCGTTACGCTGGCGGGTGCTAGCTGGCTGTGTTCGGCAATCTGAATACGCGATATTGGCCCCTGCTGGTCGATGAGCCGATAAACGGCTGCGCTATTCAGTTGTTTAACAAGATCAACATTTCCAATTTGGGCCTGGCCGCCAGTGGTCATCAAATATCTACTCGCTAAAGACCTCGTTACCATTAACGATGGTCCGGTTGATTTTATAATCCCGGGTGAATACCGTCAGGTTCGCCACTTTACCGGCTTCAATAGATCCTAACTGATCGTCAACCCCCATAGCACGGGCTGGATAAAGCGTTGCCATACGTAGCGTTTCATCCAGAGCGATGCCGACATGTTCAACGCTGTTCTCGACAGCTTCAATCATTGTTAACGCAGAACCGCTCAGAGTGCCGTTTTCATCAACGCACAGCCCGTTACGATAGTATATTGTTTTGCCAGCAAAAATGAACTGATCAATGTTTGCGCCAGCCGGAGCGGTGGCATCGGTGACCAGCACCAGCTTGTCACCTTTAATGCGTTTGGCGTTCCGAATGTTGGCGAAATGCACGTGCAAACCGTCGGCAATCACACCGCACCAGACGTCCGGAGAGTCAAATAACGCGCCAATCAAACCCGGTTCACGGCCGGTGGTGGTTGGCATCGCATTATAGAGATGGGTGGCAAAGCTGACGCCCGCCGAGATACCGCTGCGTGCCTCGTCATAGGTGGCATGGGAGTGCCCGGCAGAAATCACGATCCCGGCAGCGGTCAGCTGGCGAATCACCTCGGGGCCAACTTTCTCAGGGGCCAGCGTAATTTTGGTAATGACATCGGCATTTTCACACAGGAAGTCGACCAGCGCGCGATCCGGTGCGCGAATCAGTGCCGGATTGTGCGTGCCTTTCTTCAGCGGATTGAGCCAGGGCCCTTCCAGGTGCAGCCCCAGCGCCTGATTGCTGTTTTGTGCCAGCCAGGCCCGCATCACTTCAACCGCGCGTTTCATCAGCTCATCGGTACTGGTGATAAGCGTTGGCAGAAAGCTGGTGCAGCCAGATTTTTCGTTCGCTTTCTGCATAATATTCAGCGTTTCAACGCTGATAGCAGCAGGGTCGTCATTAAACTGCACGCCGCCGCAGCCGTTAAGCTGCAGATCGATAAAACCAGGGGCGATGATAGCACCGTTAACGTCACGGATTTCAACACCGGCAGGCACATCGTCGAGCGAACAAACACGGTCGATCAGGCCATCAGCGATCACCACCGCGTGCCCGTCGAGGACTTCATGGCCGGTATAAATGCGACCCTGAGTTAAAGCGTACATAGTCATTCTCCTGACTTTCTAATGCTGATACGATCCGGTCCGGGTTAACGCACCTCGTCTGACCGGATACGATCGGTGAAAGGGAGGCGTACCTCCCGCTATCACAGACCGATAATATTTTCCGATTCCATTTCGCGGAAATATTTCACGGTCTTCACTTTCAGTTCCATTGTGGACGGTTCATCACAGACCACAACGGATTTAGCGTGCAGCTGCAGGCAGCTGATGGTCCACATATGGTTGACATTACCTTCCACCGCTGCGCGCAGGGCGTGTGCTTTCAGATGTCCGGTGACCAGAATCATCACTTCTTCGGCATCAAGCAGCGTACCAACGCCTACGGTCAGCGCATATTTAGGGACCTGCTCCACATCGCCACCGAAGAAACGTGAGTTGGCGATACGCGTTTCGTGAGTCAGGGTTTTGATGCGGGTGCGTGAAGCCAGAGAGGAAGCGGGTTCGTTAAAGGCGATATGTCCGTCGTTGCCGACGCCACCCATAAACAGATGGATCTTGCCGTAGGCGCGAATTTTTTCCTCATACTGACGACATTCTGCGTCAATATCCGGGGCATTACCATCAAGAAGATTGATGTTTTCGCTCGGAATATCAACGTGATCGAAAAAGTTGCGGTGCATGAAGCTGTGATAGCTTTCCGGATGATCTTTCGGCAGGCCAACATATTCGTCCATATTGAATGTGACGACGTGCTTAAAGCTGACCTGGCCCGCTTTATGCATCTCAATGAGGTGCTTGTAGGCTTCCAGCGGCGTGCCACCGGTTGGCAGGCCCAGAACGAAAGGGCGCTCTGCGCTAGGCTTGAACTTGTTAATGCGGTTAACAATGTGGCGTGCAGCCCACTTACCAACCTGAGTAGATGTTGCCAGTGGAATCAGTCTCATGATGAACCTCGTCAATTGAGCAATATGAAATGGGTTTAAACGCTGCTCTGCCAGCTCCGATTTATCGTAACGTGATGACGAACAGATAACAGAGAAATAAGTCCGTCCTGATTTTTTGTATCATAAAATAAGTTTGTTCTTCTGACCAGTATGATGGTGACAAAATTGCTTTTATGGGTGATTCTTGTCACATAAACCACGATATAATTTGCGAAGCGAATTAATTTTTTTTTACACTCGTGGTTGTGGTGTGTAATGTGATTCAAACTGCAGAAGACCGTAAAAAAATAAACGATTTCTGACACCGTTAACGGGTTCAAAGGGGGAATAGGTGAATATTTTAGGATTTTTTCAACGTCTGGGGCGCTCGCTACAGCTGCCGATAGCGGTACTGCCGGTCGCTGCACTGATGCTGCGCTTTGGCCAGCCTGATTTACTGAATATGCCGTTCATCGCCCAGGCCGGCGGTGCCATCTTCGATAACCTGGCGCTGATCTTTGCTATCGGTGTGGCGTCCACCTGGTCAAAAGACAATGCCGGTGCGGCAGCACTGGCCGGAGCGGTGGGCTACTTCATTCTGACCAAAGCGATGATCACCATCAATCCCGCCATCAACATGGGGGTGCTGGCCGGGATCATCACCGGTCTGATAGCGGGAGCAACCTATAACCGCTGGGCTGATATCAAACTGCCTGACTTCCTAAGTTTCTTCGGCGGCAAACGCTTTGTGCCAATCGCAACCGGCTTCTTCTGTCTGGTACTGGCAGCCATTCTGGGCTATGTCTGGCCTCCGGTGCAGAACGCGATCCACGCCGGTGGTGAGTGGATTGTGGCTGAAGGTGCCTTTGGTGCTGGCGTATTTGGTTTCGTTAACCGTCTGCTGATCCCAACCGGCCTGCATCAGGTCCTGAATACTATTGCCTGGTTCCAGATTGGCGAGTTCACGAATGCGGCCGGTACCGTCTTCCACGGCGACATCAATCGCTTCTACGCCGGTGATGGTACCGCAGGCATGTTTATGTCGGGCTTCTTCCCGATCATGATGTTCGGCCTGCCAGGCGCGGCGTTAGCGATGTATATGGCTGCACCGAAAGAGCGCCGTCCAATGGTGGGTGGGATGCTGCTCTCCGTGGCGGTTACCGCTTTCCTGACCGGTGTTACCGAGCCGCTGGAATTCCTGTTCATGTTCCTGGCCCCCATGCTGTATCTGATCCACGCCTTGTTAACCGGTATCAGCCTGTTCGTTGCCACGCTGCTTGGGATCCATGCCGGCTTCTCCTTCTCTGCGGGGGCCATCGACTATGTGTTGATGTATAACCTGCCAGCCGCCAGCCATAATGTGTGGATGCTGCTGGTGATGGGGCTGATTGCCTTCGTGGTTTACTTTGTCCTGTTCAGCGCCGTCATTCGCCTGATGAATCTGAAGACGCCGGGCCGCGAGGATGCATCTGATCAGGTGGTCACCGATGAGGCGAACAGCAATACCGAGGAGGGAATGGATCAGTTATCCCGCCAGTACATTATGGCTGTCGGTGGTTCTGATAACCTCAATGTGATTGATGCCTGTATCACGCGTCTGCGCCTGTCAGTGAAAGATGCCGGACAAGTCAACGATGCCGCCTGTAAGCGTTTGGGGGCATCCGGTGTGGTTCGACTGAACAAACAGACGATTCAGGTGATTGTGGGGGCGAAAGCAGAATCCATCGCTGAAAGCATGAAAAAACTGATTGCCCGGGGACCGATCGCGGCAGCCGCCGCGACGCCTGTTGCACCGACTGCGCCAGCAGCGGCTCCTCAGGCCGTGCCGAATGCCAGTAAAGGGGTGATGGGTACGCTGGTGGCTCCGGTCAGCGGTACCGTTGTGGCGATTGAACAGGTGCCGGATGAAGCCTTCGCCAGTAAAGCGGTAGGTGACGGCCTGGCGATTAAGCCAACCAGCAGCACGGTCGTTGCGCCCGCTAACGGCACGCTGGTGAAAATCTTCAACACCAATCATGCCTTCTGCCTGGAAACGGAAAACGGGGTGGAAATTGTGGTGCATATGGGGCTGGATACGGTCGCCCTTCAGGGTAAAGGCTTTACCCGACTGGCGGAAGAAGGTGCCCAGGTGGTTGCCGGTCAGCCGGTTCTGGAGATGGATCTGGCCTACCTTGAGGCCAATGCCCGCTCGATGATAAGCCCGGTTGTCGTGAGCAACATCGAGGATTACTCAGGATTAACGCTGCTGGCGGGCGATACCGTTGTTGCTGGTGAGAGCCGTATCTACGAGATCAATGGCTAAAACAGGCTACTAGCGTAACCGGAAAGGGCGGCGAGCAATTCCCGCCCTTTTTTTATTGGATTTCCATAACAAACGGTTGTCTCTGTCCCTCGCTTTGTGGATCATACTCCGTTATTTCGTAGCGAATTTATTCCAGGCATTAATTGAGGAAATTGAGATGAGTGAGGCTGAAGCCCGCCCAACGAACTTTATTCGTCAGATTATCGACGAAGATCTGGCGTCTGGTAAGCACAAGAGCGTGCATACCCGCTTCCCGCCTGAGCCAAACGGCTACCTGCATATTGGCCACGCTAAATCGATCTGCCTGAATTTTGGTATCGCGAATGATTACCAGGGGCAGTGCAATCTCCGTTTTGATGATACTAACCCGGTAAAAGAAGATCTGGAGTTCGTTGAGTCAATTAAACGTGATGTGCAGTGGCTCGGCTTCGAGTGGAGCGGCGAGGTGCGTTACTCATCTGACTATTTCGATCAACTGCACCACTATGCGATAGAGCTGATCGAAAAAGGGCTGGCGTATGTGGATGAACTTTCTCCTGAACAAATCCGGGAATACCGCGGCAGCCTGACTGCACCCGGTAAAAACAGCCCTTATCGCGATCGCAGCGTTGAAGAGAACCTGGCACTGTTTGAGAAAATGCGCAGCGGTGGGTTCGAAGAGGGTAAAGCCTGTCTGCGTGCGAAAATCGATATGGCATCCAACTTTATCGTCATGCGCGATCCGGTGCTGTACCGCATTAAATTCGCCGATCATCATCAGACTGGTTCAAAATGGTGCATCTATCCGATGTACGACTTCACGCACTGCATTTCCGATGCGCTGGAAGGGATCACCCACTCCCTGTGTACGCTGGAGTTCCAGGACAACCGTCGCCTGTATGACTGGGTGCTGGATAATATTACTATCCCGGTCCATCCTCGCCAGTACGAGTTCTCTCGTCTGAATCTTGAATACGCCATTATGTCGAAGCGTAAGCTGAGCCAGCTGGTCAGCGAGAATGTTGTTGAAGGGTGGGACGATCCGCGCATGCTGACCGTGTCCGGTCTGCGTCGTCGTGGCTACAGTGCTGCGTCAATCCGCGAGTTCTGTCGCCGTATCGGCGTGACCAAGCAGGACAACAACGTAGAGATGGCTGCACTGGAATCCTGCATTCGTGACGATCTTAATGAAAATGCGCCGCGTGCAATGGCGGTACTGGATCCGGTCAAACTGGTGATTGAAAATCTGCCTGCGCATCATGAAGAGATGATCAGCATGCCGAATCATCCGAACAAGCCGGAAATGGGGACGCGCGAAGTCCCGTTCAGCCGTGAGATCTATATTGATCGCGCAGACTTCCGTGAGGAAGCGAATAAGCACTACAAGCGTCTGGTTCTGGGCAAAGAAGTGCGCCTGCGCAACGCCTATGTGATTAAAGCCGAGCGCGTGGCGAAAGATGAAGAAGGCAATATCACCTGCCTGTTCTGCACCTGCGACGTTGATACCCTGAGCAAAGATCCTGCCGACGGCCGTAAAGTGAAAGGCGTGATCCACTGGGTTTCCGCAGTGCACGCGCTTCCGGCAGAGTTCCGTCTCTACGACCGCCTGTTCAGCGTACCGAACCCGGCGGCGGCTGAGGATTTCCTGGCCACCATTAACCCTGAATCTCTGGTGATCCGCCATGGTTTCGTGGAGCCGGGTCTGCAGACTGCTGAAGCCTCAGCGGCGTATCAGTTTGAGCGTGAAGGGTACTTCTGCGCTGACAGCGTCTATTCTTCAGCCAGCAACCTGGTATTTAACCGTACCGTAGGCTTGCGTGATACCTGGGCTAAAATCGGCGATTAACCGGTTGATTCCTTCTAAAAAAGGGCGATTTATCGCCCTTTTTTTACACCCAGCGGTCAGGGCCACGCCTGACGTGCTGTCACGGGCTGGCGCCATTGGTAAATTATTACTGTACTAGTTCGCGGGTGCGTATTCGTGTAGAATATGCGGCATTACTGCCGCTCATCCAGTGAATAATCCCGGTGATGACGGTGAATTTCCGTTATTTGCTAAGGATGAGTCATGGATTTACCGGTTTCCACCGCCCGCCTGCCTTCCACTCTCTGGGGAACGCTAATCATTAGCGGCACGATTATCGGTGCCGGAATGTTTTCGTTACCGGTGGTGATGTCCGGCGCGTGGTTTCTCTGGTCATCAGCGTTACTGATAGTGACCTGGTTCTGTATGCTGCTTTCCGGGCTACTGTATCTGGAGGCCAGCCTGCATTACCCCCCCGGTGCCAGCTTCGACACCATCACTCGCGATCTGCTGGGAAAAGGCTGGAACCTGATGAACGGTCTGTCCGTTGCCTTCGTATTGGGGATCCTCACCTATGCGTATATCTCCGCCAGCGGAGCCATTATTCAGCATACCCTGAGCCAGCTCTCACTACCGGTTTCAGCGCGCGTCGCCGGCTTCGCTTTTACGCTGCTGGTGGCCGTGTTTATCTGGCTGGGTACGGCGGTGGTGAGCCGTGTGACGCTGATTTTTCTCGGCGCTAAGATTATTACCTTTCTGATCATCTTTGGCGGGCTGCTGTGGCATATCGAACCGGTGAAGCTGCTGGACAGGCAGGGAGATGACAGCCACTATCTGCGCTATATCTGGATGGTGATCCCGTTTTGCCTTGCGTCATTTGGCTATCACGGCAATATCGCCGGTCTGGTCAGCTACTATCAAAAGAACGGTCGCCGGGTTTGCCGCTGTCTGGTGTCAGGTACGCTGCTGGCGCTGGTCATCTACTTCATCTGGATTATCGGGACGATGGGCAATATTCCACGTCCCCATTTCAAAGTCATTGCGGCGCAGGGCGGAAACATCGATGTGCTGGTGGCTGCACTCTCCGGCGTGCTGCAAAGTCCGTATCTGAATCTGCTGCTGGATATTTTCTCTAATTTCGCCGTAGCCAGCTCTTTCCTTGGCGTCAGTCTGGGATTTTTTGACTATCTGGCCGATCTTTTCCGACTGGATAATTCCGCGACTGGACGACTGAAAACAACGGTACTGACTTTTATTCTGCCGTTGACCGCCTCCCTGATTTGGCCAAATGGATTTCTGCTGGCAATAGGCTATGCGGGGCTGGCGGCAACAATCTGGGCGGTGATCACCCCTGCATTACTGGCCAGGCAGGCGCGACGTCGCTTTGCTCCCGGCGACTGGCAGGTAAGAGGAGGGCGTGCTGCTATTGTCCTGGTGCTCTGCTTTGGCGTGCTGAATATCGTGGTTTCGCTTCTATCCTATATGAACTTACTGCCGATTTACTAAGCCTGCTCTGAAAATATTGCTGGTCTGCCAGATTTGTGCAGACCGGCATTTCATTTTTTTCCTGATAAAAATTTATTACGGTCTGTAATTGTGCTGCCGATCATAGTTTACGATCTTTGTGATATTTTCAATTGATAGTTCGCGTCGCGAAAAATAGTATTTGTACCTGGCTGTTTTTCTATAACCAGAAGCCAGGATATAAAAATTTTTTGTGATTTTTTATTGGATAAGGATTATTCGATGATTATCAATACCACGGGAAGGCAAAAATTTGCCGTCGTCCTTGCTGTTAATTTTATTTTATCTTCGGCCTTATTCTCTGCGCCTGCCGTTGCTAAAGGATTTGTTGATGACGCTTCACTAAAGGGTGGCCTGTATTACTGGCAGCGGCAACGCGATCGTAAAGATTTAACCCCTGGCAGCGAGCATTACGGCCGTTATCAGCAAAACCTGCATCATTCAACATTTAATGCAAATCTGGATTTCTCATCGGGGTTCGCTGCCGACACGGTGGGCTTCGATCTGGCGGTTTTTGGTGCATTAGAGATGTTTAATAGTGGTCCGGCAGCCCCTAACGAGATTGGGTTTAGTGACGCGAAAACCCGCTGGGACGAGCGCTGGAGCGGGGATCGAAACGGTGCCAGCATTTATAAAGCGGCGTTGAAACTCAAATATGACGATTTATGGTTACGTGCCGGCTATTTACAACCCACCGGGCAGACGTTACTGGCTCCACACTGGAGTTTTTTACCCG
>CAJYIY010000034.1 GCA_913775305.1 uncultured Erwinia sp.
GAAGACGGGCTGTCTATCTGCCGCCGTCTGCGCAGTCAAAGCAACCCGATGCCAATCATTATGGTGACGGCGAAAGGGGAAGAGGTGGATCGCATCGTTGGTCTGGAAATTGGCGCTGATGATTATATTCCTAAACCGTTCAACCCCCGTGAACTGCTGGCCCGCATTCGTGCCGTGCTTCGCCGCCAGGCTAACGAATTACCGGGTGCGCCATCGCAGGAGGAAGCGGTTATTGCCTTCGGTAAGTTCAAGCTGAACCTGGGTACCCGCGAGATGTTCCGTGAAGATGAACCGATGCCGCTGACCAGCGGTGAGTTCGCGGTGCTGAAAGCATTGGTCAGCCATCCGCGGGAACCGCTGTCGCGTGACAAGTTGATGAACCTGGCCCGCGGCCGCGAGTACAGTGCGATGGAGCGTTCTATCGACGTGCAGATTTCACGTCTGCGTCGCATGGTGGAAGAAGATCCTGCACACCCACGCTACATCCAGACCGTTTGGGGCCTGGGCTATGTCTTCGTACCGGACGGCAGTAAAGCATGAGGCGAATCCGCTTCTCTCCCCGCAGTTCATTTGCCCGAACCCTGCTATTGATCGTTACCCTGCTCTTCGTCAGTCTGGTAACGACCTATCTGGTTGTTCTGAACTTTGCCATTTTGCCAAGCCTGCAACAATTCAATAAGGTGCTGGCTTACGAAGTGCGCATGCTGATGACCGACCGGTTGCAGCTTGAGGATGGGACGCAGCTGGAAGTGCCTCCTGCATTTCGTCGCGAAATTTATCGTGAACTGGGGATTTCGCTGTATACCAATGCGGCGGCGGAAGAGAGCGGATTGCGCTGGGCGCAGCACTATGAGTTCCTCAGTCAGCAGATGGCACAGCAGCTGGGCGGGCCGACCGACGTGCGGGTTGAAGTTAATAAGAATTCCCCGGTGGTCTGGCTGAAAACCTGGCTGTCACCGGATATCTGGGTGCGCGTGCCGCTGACGGAAATCCACCAGGGAGACTTCTCCCCGCTGTTTCGTTATACGCTGGCGATTATGCTACTGGCGATAGGCGGAGCCTGGCTGTTTATACGGATACAAAACCGGCCCCTTGTGGAACTGGAACATGCTGCCCTGCAGGTCGGTAAGGGCGTGATACCGCCGCCGCTGCGTGAATACGGTGCTTCTGAAGTGCGTTCGGTGACGCGTGCATTTAATCAGATGGCAGCAGGGGTTAAGCAGCTGGCTGACGATCGCACACTGTTGATGGCCGGGGTCAGCCACGATCTGCGCACGCCGCTGACGCGTATTCGTCTGGCAACGGAGATGATGTCGGAGCAGGATGGCTATCTCGCTGAGTCGATCAACAAAGATATCGAAGAGTGCAACGCCATCATCGAACAGTTTATCGACTATCTGCGTACCGGGCAGGAGATGCAGTTCGAATATGCCGATCTTAACGGCGTACTGGGCGAAGTGATTGCGGCAGAAAGCGGTTACGAGAGAGAGATCGAGAGCTCGGTGATGCCGGTTGAGCTGATGGTCGATATCAACCCGCTGTCGATTAAACGCGCGGTCGCCAACATGGTAGTCAACGCTGCACGTTACGGTAACGGCTGGATCAAGGTCAGTTCCGGTCGTGAATTGCAGCGTGCCTGGTTCCAGGTTGAGGATGATGGCCCGGGAATCGAGCCGGATCAGCTCAAGCATCTGTTCCAGCCGTTTGTGCGCGGCGACAGCGCCCGCAGCACCAGCGGCACCGGGCTGGGACTGGCTATTGTCCAGCGTATTATTGATGCCCACCAGGGGGCGCTGGAGATTGGTCGAAGTGAGAAAGGGGGGTTGTTAATTCGTGCGTGGCTTCCCCTGCCTGCTTCCCAGGCGTCCGGGACGGGCGGTTTGCCGCCGCAGCGTTCCTGACTGATGAAAGGATGGACCGGCATACGGTCCATCCTTTTTCATTACAGTTCAGGACCCGCTTTTACCAGCGCTTCACCGGCACTGGTATCGGTGAATTTATCGAAGTTATCAATAAACCGCTGCGCTAAATCCCGTGCTTTCACCTCCCACTCTGCTGCGCTGCTGTAGGTATTGCGCGGATCCAGCAGGCTGGCATCCACGCCGGGCAGTGACAGTGGCATTTCCAGATTGAAGATGGGTAGCGTGACGGTATCGGCCTTATCAATTTCGCCGCTCAGGATCGCATTGATAATGGCCCGGGTGTCCTTCAGGGAGATTCGTTTGCCGCTACCGTTCCAGCCGGTATTGACCAGCCATGCCTGTGCACCAGCGGCTTTCATGCGCTTTACCAGCACTTCAGCGTACTGCGTGGGATGCAGCGTCAGGAAGGCGGCGCCAAAGCACGCTGAGAAGGTCGGCGTCGGTTCGGTAATGCCGCGTTCGGTTCCGGCCAGCTTTGCCGTAAAGCCGGAAAGGAAGTGGTACTGGGTTTGATCTGCCGTGAGACGTGATACCGGAGGCAGCACGCCAAACGCATCAGCGGTCAGAAAAATGACTTTTTTTGCGTGGCCCGCTTTTGACACCGGCTTAGCGATATTATCAATATGATAAATCGGGTAAGAGACGCGGGTGTTTTCCGTTTTGCTGCCGTCGTCATAGTCCACCGAGCCGTCAGCACGAACCACGACGTTTTCCAGCAGTGCATCGCGGCGGATTGCGTGGTAGATCTCCGGTTCGGCCTGCATGGACAGCTTTATGGTTTTTGCGTAGCAGCCCCCTTCAAAGTTAAACACGCCGTCATCATCCCAGCCGTGTTCATCGTCACCGATAAGCCTGCGCAGTGGATCGGTTGAAAGCGTGGTTTTCCCGGTGCCAGACAGACCAAAGAATACCGCCACGTCGCCCTGTTCACCGACGTTTGCCGAGCAGTGCATAGAGGCAATACCCTTCAGCGGCAGCAGGTAGTTCATTATCGCGAACAGCCCTTTCTTCATTTCACCACCATACCAGGTGCCGCCGATGAGCTGAATCTTTTCGGTCAGGTTGAACGCGACAAAATTTTCCGAGTTTAACCCCTGTTGCTGCCAGTGCGGGTTAGTGCATTTGGCTCCGTTCATGACAACGAAGTCAGGAACAAAGTTAGCCAGACCCTCGGCATCCGGGCGGATAAACATGTTTTTTACGAAGTGGGCCTGCCAGGCTACTTCGGTAATGAAACGTACGCACAGGCGAGTATCCGGGTTGGCGCCGCACCAGGCATCCACCACAAAGAGACGCTTACCGGAAAGCTGGTGTGAAACAAGGGATTTGAGTGACTGCCACGTTTCCGGTGACAGCGGATGATTATCATTTTTCCCTTTACCTTCGTCGCTCCACCACAGCGTGTTGCGAGTGGTTTCATCACGTACCAGATACTTATCTTTAGGTGAACGGCCGGTAAAAATACCGGTGTCTACGGCAACGGCACCGGACTGGGTGACGGTACCGCGCTCAAAGCCGGTCAAACCGGGTTGCGTTTCTTCCATAAACAGCGTGTCATAATCGGGATTATGAACCACCTCAACCGTATCAGTGATGCCATAAGCGACGAGGTCCAGCGTGGTCTGGTCGTTAGCGCGCATGTTACTGCTCCTTTTTCGGTTTTTACTACAGCAGATTGTAAGGGTACTTCGATTGCTTCGGCGTGATAGCCCGCAGGTTCCTGATGCGGAGGGGGTACATCACGATCGCGCGCAGTGTACACCTGTTATCCGGGAGAGAAAGGGCCAGGGGACAGAAATGAGAGGCAAAGCAGGAATCACTGAAAAACAGAGCAAAAATATATATTAAAGCAGGGTCAATCAGGCTTCGATGAGTGCTAAGTTTTGCTAAAAGGCATTTTACCCGATGTCAGCGCAGTTCAGATTTTTCTTATGAAGATGAAACCAAACGATAACACCGGGTAAGGAGATTAATGCTATTGCCACTCTATAACCAGCACGGTAGAACCGGATTTATACCCGGTAGTGGTGCCAGTCGATATTGCCTGGAAATTAACCTTGAAATTCGTCGTGACGTTTTTCTGCGCCGTTAACTTATACGTCGACTTGCCATTATCGAAGGCCACTTTCACTTTGGCATCCCCCACGGGAATGTATGCGCCATCATAGTAACCCATGAAACTCATTGATATATCTGCATTATTATCGCACCTTAACGTGCCTGGCATCGTAGTCGTTAGATTTGTCGAGCCTAACGCCACATTTCCAAAACTGACCCTTAGGGGAACTGAGGTGTCGCACTTTATGCCATTTGGAGGCGATGGGGTCAGAGTACTGAAGGACCAGCCACCTTGTTGGGCACCGTTACCTATTTGGCAATAGACCGATGCAGTATAATACGGTCCTGTATCCGCAAAACCTATATGCTGCGTGGCCAAAACACCCTTACTAAGAATTTCATTTATAATTTTTACGGATTCCTGCTTTGAGCTCGTACACCATCTGCTATTATCTTGATAATTCCAAAAATCTCTACCCGTTTCGTGTACGGTGATCTGTATAGCTGAATAGATTTGTGATATAGGCATAAATTGCAGATCGTTTTCATTAATACGTCCAGTGACTTTGTATCCGCCCCCTAAGTAGAGTTTTTCAAATGCCAGGCTGGCACCTTCAACCTTTAAAGGCAGAATAAAAGAAAGCCCTAATATAAAATATGGCAGCTTTAATTTTTTAATATCTTTCACGTTATATCCTTATTTCTAAGCGGCATTCCTTTCTGGGATGAGATGTGTCTGACAGTATGTAAAAATATTTCAGTTATAAGAAAGATTTATGGTCGCGCCAGCACTAAACGTCCCACCGGGTAGCTTTACCCCTTCGTTCCTGACCAGAACCGCAGCTAACTCCGGCACCTGATTGGGCCAGGTAAAAGGCAGCCAGGTGTTTATGGGTAGCCCCCGGTTGTTGGCCAGCATTTTTATTCCCAGATCAGGATTTGTTGTCTGGAGAAGTTGATCGCCAACATTGAAGTTGGCGGTTTGACCGCTGATTTGCAGATTGACATCAGCTGTACTTTTACCCGGGCAGGTGATGTCAAGTGGGACAGGCTGCTTTTTATACGCCTGACCGTCAATTTTTTCGACCTGCACCTCATCAAAAGCAACGGTAATCACTTTGTTATTATTGACCACACACTGTGGTTGAACCACGGTCATGTCGATGTAAATCGTCCATTCTGCAGAAGCCCACAGCTGGCAGGGAACAAAAAGCAGAATGAAAAAGTAGCGTATTTTCAACATACTCCTGGTTATTTTCATTTCAATATTCCGGATTGCTGGATTTATCGATGCCAAATCATACCAAAAGCATTTTCTCTGTGCTGGAAAGTAATGAAGGATTTTTAAATTATAAGTGAAGTTCCTATAATTAATGAATTACGCGATATTAAATGCTGGAGATGTTATTTTTATTATCGATGGGTTTTTTTTAAGAAACGTTTATTTAGCTCTCGCTGTGATCAATACTTAGAATAACTAAAAATTCAAAGATGGCATAATTTTAAATTTTTTCCTATTTATGTTAACTGTTGGTTTAAAAAAGTCGCATAATGTTATTTTTGTGTTTATTATTGTGAATATAAAAAGAGTCGCCCGTCAGACCACTCTTTTTATTCATTTCAATTTCAATCAGTTATTTTCGTCATTTAGTGAACACGATCGGCTTCACCCGCTGACCCTTTGCGGATCGCCGCGACATCCACCGCATCATAGACATAATGACTGCCGCAGTAGTCACAGTGCATATCGATCTGTCCGTCCTCCTCCAGGATCTGATTGACGTCTTCTTCCGCCAGCGTACTCAGCACTTCGCCGCAGCGTTCGCGGGAACAGGTGCATTTGAAGATGACGTTTTGTGGATCGTAAACGGTCACCTCTTCCTCGTGATAAAGACGCCACAACACCTCGTTGGCAGGCAGACCGAGCAACTCTTCGGTTTTGATGGTTTCAGTCAGGGTGGCGAGATGATTAAAGTCATCAAGACCAGCATCCTGTGCCGGCAACACCTGCAGCAGGATCCCTGCCGCACCAGAAAGACCATCATGTTCACCGGTGCGAATAAACAGCCGCGTTGGCAACTGCTCAGAACGCATAAAATAGTCTTCCAGGCAGGCGGCAAGGGTATCGCCCTCAAGGCCAACGACACCCTGATAGCGCTCGCCTTCTTTCGGAGAAAGGGTAATCACCAGGTAGCCGTTGCCAACCATCTCTTTCAGGCTGCTGCCTTCGGCGATTTCGCCCTGTGTGCGGGCTACGCCGCGCATTTCCTGATGATGATTACCGTTGATCACCGCAAGGTTCAGCGGGCCGTCGCCCTGCAGTTGAACAGTGATATCGCCGTCAAACTTCAGCGTGGCGGTTAGCAGACTGGTTGCAACCAGCAGTTCACCAAGGATTTGCTGAACGGGCTGCGGATAATCGTGGCCGCTGATGATATCGCGCCAGGTCTGGGATACGGTGACCAGTTCGCCACGCACGGCGTGGTTTTCAAACAGGTAACGATGCATTTGGTCTTGCTGGGACATATGTTTTCTCTCGTTGTGCGAATTATTCTTCGCCAGAATTTTTGAATTTCATCAGATCACGACGCTCTTTTTTATCCGGCCGCCGGTCAGGATGAGGCATGCTGAGTGCGTTCATTTTTCGCGCCAGTGCCACTTTTTCCCGTTTTTCAATGCTCTGTTCCGTTTCGCGATACAACAGCTGCGCTTCTGAGGCGGGACCCCGTTTATCACTCAGCGCCTGAATGATGACCGTACGTTCATCGTTACCCTGGCGCAGGGTCAGTTCGGCGGCCACTTCTACCAGCTTGCTCGGTTTGCTACGCTGACCGTTATAGTGGACTTTGCCACCCTCGATCATTTCGCGTGCTGCGGAACGGGTTTTATAAAAACGCGCGGCCCAGAGCCATTTATCGAGTCTGACCCCTTCTGTGGGTTTATCTTTCATCGCTGCTCCTGTCGGGAATCTCCCTATGTATGGGTCATTCCCGTCTCTTTCAAGCTGCAGGTGGGTGTGCAATCAGTGCGGAGATTATCAGCCTTAAAAATAGCACAAATGCATGGGTCAGAACATTGGCCGAACGGCGTTAATCTTACCGGGAGTAAGGTTAAGGCAGTTGTCGTAATAGCGCTGGATCTCCTGCAGGCGAATACGATTACGATTCATCCTGCGCAGCGCCAGCAGGAGATTTATCGTTATCGTCGCTGCGAGAATAAGCAGCAGCAGGCTGGTGCCGAGATAGCGCCAGAGGGTGACGGAATTGGGTTCGCTGTGCAGGGCGATATGCCGGGTGCCATTGGCATCGGTTGAAATATTGGTGATGATACCACTGGCAGTAAATGGCGTTTGCAGCAGCATTCCCGCCAGCCGTTGCAGCTCTGGCCACTGATCGGGGGCATTATAATCGAACAGTGACACGGAGGGTGCCGGATGGCTGACCAGCGAGCGCCCCTCATCGCTGTAGATCAAAAATCCTCCCGGTGGTGGGCTGTTAAGCATCTCTGCCGCCCGGCGCGTCTCGCGATAGAAGAACGTTGAGGTTGCCGTATTCACCAGGTTTTCCAGCGCTTCGGCGCTCACCGGACGCAGCAGAACGTTCATGCCTCGCAGTGCTCCGGAATTAGCGCGATGTACCAGCGTGCTCCAGTCTTTGGCGTTACCGAGGTTAACCAGCGCATTTTTCAACCGCACGCAGTCCAGTTTCTGACTGCACAGATCCTGAGTTTTTAACACGATATCTGAAAAATCGTCCAGCAGGGTCATGCCGGATTTCTGAATCGCCGTTGCCAGTTGCGGATTCAGCTTCGGATCGGTGTTGGTCTGTGGATGAAGCTGCTGACGCGTTGTGTCCAGCAGAGCCGTTGCCTTATCGATAATATCCGACTGCGGCAGAGGCAGGGCAGGGGCGGTATTCCAGTAAAGGGCTGAGCAGTCAAACGGCATAAAGACGTAGCTGCGATTTCCCTGATAGGCTTCAGGAATGGAACACATACCGATTCCCTTCACCTTCAGGCTGTCGCCCACGTGCAGTGTGGTTTTCTCCAGTTCGGAAACCTCAGTGACCTGCAAACTGTCGGTGCCCTTAATCCATGCCACGCTGAGTTTGAGCGGCATGCTGAGGGGGATCAGAGTCATCAACAGCACCATCACCACCAGCGCGCAGGCGGCAAGCACCACATTTTTCCGCCAGCGCTGAATGGGGAAATTACGCACCTCATCCTGTAATGACAAAAAGCGCCCCTGGCGCACAACGTGCCTGTTCAGATAGATATCTATTTCCGTTGTTTGCCCCAGGTCCTGGGCGAGATAATTCTGCCAGTGCGCAGGATAAATCAGGTCAATACTGCCCAGAGAGATGTTACTTGCCTGCCCCTGATTTGATTCACCAAACAGACCCCAACGCTTCGGTGCCCCTCTCAGACAATGTATTTCGCGCAGATCGCTATCCGCAGGTCGGCGGTAAAGGAACCAGCAACTCACCAGCGTCATGGTGATCCCGGCCAGAACCAGCCACGGGGCCAGGATGACCGGGCTGACCAGACCAAGGAAAAACAGCAGCAGGGCAGTGCCGATGACCAGAGCTTCACGAGTGCCCTCGGGACGGCTTAATGCGTACTCTTCCGGGCTTTCTTTGCGGACGCGAAGCAGTTCTATTGGCTCGCTTTCTGCCTTACGGATAGAGGCATTCTGGGCCGTTGTCCGCAGCGCAGGGGCTAATACGGGCGTCTCCCGGTTGTACTCGGTGAGCAGGTGGCCGTTCAGTGAAATGACCAGGGGAATGGTCTGCGTTTTGATTAGCTCGACGTAATTTTCATCGGTAATGTACTGCTCCCAGAGTGGCGGAAGGTGGACCTCTACCGCATCAAGATAGTAGCGCCATTTATGCGGTTCATCCGTGGACAGTCCGTAGCGGGTAATGGCACGGGTAACGGGATAAACGTTATTACTTAGCGAGGTCAGAACCAGCTGTTCCTGGGTGCTGCTGGCACCGGTTGGCAGGATCGTCGAACGGCTGCGAGCCAGAGATGACAGGTAGCGCTCAACGGCCGCGCGCTCTTTGTCGCTCAGCTTACGCTGGGGTGGGCTTGAAAATGGCAGAGGCTTAGCCAGCGGTGAGCGACGGCGTAGTGCATACCAAAATACACAACCAGCTACGATTGAGCAGGCCAGTATTGCAAGCAATATGCTAACCAGTGTGCTCATGCTTCCCTCATTCCTGCCACAATGCTCCTGTTACGATTCTGGCGTACGGCTTCGGTCATCTCTGAACCAATAATCGCGGATTCAGATTGCACTGACAATCGTCGTCGGAAACATAAATTTTAATGAAATCATGATGGTAAATAATAGCATGCCTTTCCTTGCCTGAATCTTACCAGGCATTTGCACGATTAAGTATCGGTATAATCCTATTTGCCAGGGCTGAGACTGACTTTCATTGAAAGATTTTCCTTATATTAACAATGATTTGTTATAAATAAGCAAAATGATCCGTGCGATGATTGGTTTCCTGGTGCGGCTACCGCACAATAGTGTAAATGCGGTCAGCGTCCAGCGTTGCGCGGACGATGGCATTTATCTTCGGCTTATTCCTGGGGCCCTTATGACCAGACGATTACAAAAACCTGAAATCCTCAACGTTGAGGCCGTTGCCCGTTCGCGGTTATTTACCGTCGAGGCCGTTGATCTGGTCTTCAGCAACGGCGCCCGACGGGTGTACGAGCGGATGCGTCCCTCTGACCGCGAAGCCGTCATGATTGTCCCGATTATCGACAACCACCTGATTCTGATTCAGGAGTATGCGGTGGGGCTTGAAAGTTATGAGCTTGGCTTTCCCAAAGGATTGATTGATCCGGGTGAGACGCCGTTTGAGGCGGCAAACCGCGAGCTGAAAGAAGAGGCGGGTTTTGGGGCGCATCAGTTGGAAAAACTGGGTAAGCTCACCATGGCCCCCTCCTATTTCTCCAGCCAGATGAATATTGTCGTGGCGGAAGGGCTTTATCCGGAGAAGCTGGAAGGGGATGAACCTGAACCGCTGCCGCAGCTGCGCTGGCCGCTGGACAACCTGCTGGCGCTGCTGGAGGAGCCTGATTTCCGCGAAGCACGCAACGTCAGTGCGCTATTCCTGGTGCGGGAATGGCTGGTAAGACAAGGGCGCCTCAGCTACTGATCGCCTGAGACCATCTCTCTGCGCTGATCAAAAAAAGAAGCCGGATTAATCCGGCTTCTTCGTGATTAAGGCGCTAAAACCTGTCAGAACAGCTCGTGGGTTTCGCCATTATCCATCAGCGTGGTACCCACATCGTGTACCGAGTATTCGGTCGGCTGAGTACCATCGATGAAGTACTCCTGGCGGGTGTTGCCACCGCCGTTTGCCAGCTTGCCGGTACTGCGATCAATGGTCACCGATACAATACCTTCCGGTGGCGTCAGTGGCTGTACCGGTACGCCATCCAGCGCGGCCTGCATATACTCATCCCAGGCGGGTTGAGCGCTCTTCGCACCGCCTTCATAGCCTGAAATCTGATCTTTAATCGCCCCGGACGCGGTAGTCCGGCCCAGATCGCGGCGATGATCGTCAAAGCCTATCCACACCGACGTGACGACACCCGGACCGTAGCCGGAGAACCACGCATCTTTCGAACTGTTGGTGGTCCCGGTTTTGCCGCCGATGTCGTTGCGCTTCAGGTCGCGCCCGGCACGCCAGCCCGTCCCCATCCAGCCTGGCTCTCCGAAGATGTTCGAGTTCAGCGCACTCTTGATCAGGAACGCCAGAGGCGTGTTGATTACGTGTGGCGCGTACAGCTGGTCGCCATCCTGCTGAACCTGCTGCTGCGTTACCTGTTCAAGCTGAGGCTGCGGTACGGCATTGGTTTTACCTTCCTGCGAAACCGCAACGTTCTCCACGCTGTCTTCACTCAGCGCTACCGCTTTTTGCGTTTCGCCGTAAATGACCGGGAGGTTGCACTCCGGGCAGGCCACTTTGGGTTTCACCTCAAAGACGTGATTGCCCGCTTCATCGTCGATGCGGGTGATGAAGTAAGGATCAACCAGGAATCCTCCGTTGGCCATCACCGCGTAGCCGCGAACCATCTGTAAAGGCGTGAAGGACGCGGAACCCAGGGCCAGTGATTCGGTGTGGACAATGTTTTGTGCCGGGAAGCCAAAACGCTGCAAATATTCCGCCGCATAATCAACGCCCATTGCGCGCATAGCACGGACCATCACCACATTTTTCGATTCGCCCAGTCCCTGACGCAGGCGAATCGGCCCGGCGTAGGTGTTGGGGGAGTTTTTAGGGCGCCAGTCGGCACCGGCTCCGGCATCCCAGCGGGAAATCGGCAGGTCGTTCAGAATCGACGCCAGCGTCAGGCCGCGATCCATTGCCGCCGTGTAGAGGAACGGCTTGATGTTCGAACCTACCTGGCGCAGTGCCTGGGTCGCGCGGTTGAATTTGCTTAAGGTGAAATCAAATCCACCAACCAGCGCGCGGACTGAACCGTCATGGGGATCGAGTGAAACCAGCGATGAGTTAACGTCAGGCACTTGTGACAGCATCCAGCGGTTATCCATCTGGCGTACCCAGATCTGCTGGCCCGGCTGCAGGACCTGATTCACGGCGCGGGGTGTTGCGCCCTGCAAGGTATCGGATTTAAACGGGCGTGCCCAGCGAACGGCACCCAGATCCAGATCCGTGGTGCTGCCATCGCGCATCTGCACCGTGGCAGAGTCGGCATGACTTTGCGTCACGACCGCCGGGAACAGAGGACCGTATACCGGCAGGGACTTCAGCGTTTTCAGAATGTCTGTCTGACTCCAGGCCTGCTCACCGGCTTTCCACAGCTCGCTGGCCGGACCGCGATAGCCGTGGCGCATGTCGTAAGCCAGCACGTTGTCCTGTACTGACTTTTGCGCCGCCAGCTGCAGCTTGCGGGTGACGGTGGTATAGACTTTGTAGCCATCGTTATAGGCATCTTCGCCATAACGTTTCACCATTTCCTGGCGCACCATTTCGGTCAGATACGGGGCAGAGAAGGCAATTTCCGGCGCATGATAGTTCGCTACCAGCGGTGTATTACGTGCCTCGTCATACTGCGACTGAGTGATGTAATTCTGGTCCAGCATACGCGCCAGAACGGTGTTGCGGCGCTGCACGGCGCGTTCGTGTGAGTAAAGCGGGTTGAACGTGGACGGCGCTTTTGGCAGGCCGGCAATCATCGCCATCTCACTCAGCGACAGCTGATCAACATTCTTTCCGAAGTAAACCTGAGCCGCAGCCCCGACGCCATACGCGCGGTAGCCGAGATAGATTTTATTCAGGTAAAGCTCAAGGATCTCATCCTTGCTCATCATCTGTTCGATGCGAACGGCCAGAAAGACCTCTTTGATTTTGCGTAACAGGGTTTTTTCCGGGCTGAGGAAGAAGTTACGCGCCAGCTGCTGAGTAATGGTACTGGCACCCTGAGAGGCATGACCGGAGGCCAGCGCGATGCTGGCAGCACGGAAAATACCAATTGGGTCGACACCGTGATGCTCATAAAAACGGCTATCTTCGGTGGCGATGAACGCCTTCACCATCACGGGAGGAATTTGCTGCAGGGTCAGTGGGATACGGCGTTTTTCTCCGTACTGCGCGATAAGTTCGTTATCGGCACTGTAGACCTGCATTGGCGTCTGCAGACGCACGTCTTTCAGTGTGGCAACGTCAGGAAGCTGCGGCTCTATGTATTTGTATAAACCATAGATCGAGCCGGCTCCCAGCAAGATGCAACACACTGCAAGGATCAATAAATACTTTACGAACTTCACCTGATATTTCCCATTAAGAGTCGATTGGGCAGTTTATAAACAATCGCGCGGTAGTATAAAGGCAAGCCAGTACCTTGGATACGTCCTTTTGTAACTGACGATAAGGAGATTTCGTCAATGGCTTTTCAGACATGGCAGGTCGGGTTGGATATACAAAACGGGCAGCTCTCCGCCATCGGTATCCTGCGCCGCCGCAACGGCTGGCAGCTGCGCCACTGGTGGCAGCATACATTGCCGCAAGATACGTTAAGAAATGGCCTGGTGCAACGTCCGGACATTCTCATCTCTGTTTTGCAGCGCTGGCGCAGGTTGCTGCCGTCGCGGATTGCGCTTCGCGTTGGGTTTCCGCCCCAGCTGGTGATGCAGCGTCAGCTGAGCCTGCCCGCAACCCACCTGCGTGAATCGGCATGGAGAGACTACATCCACGCGGCCGCAAAGCGCTTTTTCCCTGTTGAACCGGATGCGCTGGCGCTGGATTATCGTCTGAGTGACCGGGATCATCGTCAGCTGACGCTGACTGCAACCCGGCGGGAAGCGCTGCAGGGCTGGCTGGACTGTTTGCAGCCGATCGGCCTGACTCCGCAGGTGATGGACCTGACGCCTTCGGCGCTCTCTGTGCTGGCGCGGGCCCTTGCGCTACAGCCTGATGCAACGCTGGTGCATCGCCTGAGCGATCACTGGCTGTGGTATTCCCCACAGCAGGGAGAACGGCCATGGGGATGGTGCCCGTTCGAGGATGTGGCTGATTTTGCTACGCTGCAACAACGTTACCTGCCGCCGCAGGGGGCGATCTGGTACAGCTCCGCACTGGATGAGACCTTGCCGGAGGGAACCACGGCGCTGTCGCCTTTTGCCGCACTGCAGTTTCTTCAGCCGCCGCTGCCTGTCTGCGTCGGGGCTTATTCGATTGCGGCCGGGCTGGCCATGCGCCCGGAGGACCACTAATGCTCACTGTCAATCTGATGCCCTGGCGAGCCCGGCGAAAACGGCAGCATTGGCAGCAGGGGGGGCGACTGTGTGGAGCGGTGGTGCTGCTGATTATCCTCGCGCTGCAGAGCGGATACTGGCAGCAGCAGCTTAACCATCAGCGGGCTAACCTGCTGAGTTCAGGGGCCGACGCGCAGCAGCATCTTGCGCTCCTCCACGAACGTACTCTGGCGGCGCAACAGCGGCTCAGCCAGCTACTGCAGGTGGAACAGCGGCGGCGATTACAGCAGCAGGATCTTTCCCGGTGGATGAATTTTATCCAGTTGCTGAGTGCGGAAATACCGCAGGATATCTGGCTGGATGGCCTGAAGAAGCGCCAGCAAAGTATCACCCTCAGCGGCTTCAGCCGCAGCGTTACAGCACTACACCAACTGCGTGACAGGCTGCATCAGAAGCAGGAGATATTGTCCGTGAAGCCCGGAGCCCTCCGGCGCGAGCCATCTGCTGATGTCAGTTTTAGCATGCAGCTTAGTTTGGGGAACGGGGAACCTGGCCATGAGTAATCGCGGTTTAAGGGGCTGGCTGGCCGCGGATACGCGGCTTCCCATGTTCAGCGTTATCGGATCAGGGGTACTTATATCGCTGCTGATATGGCAGTTCTGGCTTCGCCCGCTGCAGCACACCGCACAGCAGCTGGATCGGCAGAGGCAGGCACAGGCGTCTCGCTACCTGCAGCGGCTGGAGGCGCTGCGTCGACTACCCGCGCTTTCAGCGCTGGAGCAGCAGCGTACTGAGCTGAGCGAGCGGATTGTTGCGGAAGAGGGCCCACACTTTTCTTTACCCGCCCTGCTGGCTGCCAGCGGCGGTGAGTTTGAGCACTGGCAGCCGGCGGAGAACGGCGGTGAGCTGACGATACGCCTGGGCTGGCAGCAGTTTGTCGATCTTCTCGGCTATCTGATGACGTTAAGACCGGCGGTGACCATCCCTGCCCTGACGCTACAGGGGCAATCACCCCGGCTACATCTGCTGATCCAACTGCACTATGAAATGTAGCGCGCTGTTTATTTTGCTTGTGACGCTGAACGTTGCTGCGCGGGATCCGTTTTCAGCTGTTGGAGTCGGGCGATGTCCGCCTTCTGGCGAAACCGCTGTGCCCTGGCGGCTTCAGGGTATTATCGGACGGCCAGGCCGCTATGAGGCCTGGCTGATATCTCCTTCAGAAAAGCGATTGCACGTTAGCGTTCACGATCGTCCTGCCGGTTCGGCGTGGCGGGTGACAGGTATCGATTTGTGGGGCATTAACTTTGCGGATGAGCATGCCTGCCTGCCACCGTTCAGGCTGACACTTAAAGGAGAGCATCATGTTAAGGAAAATAGCGCTGGTTCTGGTTCTGGCTAGCGGGATGTGCAGAGGTGCAGCACCGATCTCGCTGGCGTTTGAGAACGCGCCAATAGGCCAGGTTTTACAGGCGTTAGCTGAGTATCAGCAGTTGAATCTGATGGTAGCGCCCGAGGTTGCGGGTTCGCTGACGCTGCGGCTACACAATGTTCCATGGCAGCAGGCGCTCGATCTGGTGATGAAAATGGGCAAGCTCAGTATTGAGCGGGAAGGCAACGTGATGCTGGTGTTCCCGGAAGGACGTGAAAAGGAGAAACAGCAGCGCGCCGAGGCGGAACGAGCCATGGCGGAGCTGAACAGTCCACTGCAGACCCGGACGGTCCTTTTTAAATATGCCGATGCCGCTGTGTTAAACGCCAGCCTGCAAAACGAACGCAGCAGGTTAATGACCGAGCGCGGTAGTGTGACGTTAGATACCCGGACTAATGCGCTGTTACTTCGCGATACCCCGAAGTCGCTGGCGCAAACCACCCGCTGGCTACAGCAGCTGGATGTGCCGCTGGAGCAGGTTGAAATAGCGGCTCAGATTGTCACCATCAGCGAGGAGAGTCTGCGCGAACTGGGCGTAAGCTGGGGGCTGAGTGGGAAAGAACAGATCGCCAGCGCCCTGCGCGCCAGTCAGCTGCGCGTGGATCTTGGCGTAGCGCGGCCCGCAGGCATGCTGGGACTGACCCTGGCGAAGCTTGACGGCCGGCTGTTGGATCTGGAGTTAAGCGCACTGGAACGCGAGCACCAGGCCGATATTATCGCCAGTCCACGACTGTTCACTTCCCACCAGCAAACCGCCAGCATCAAACAGGGAACTGAGATCCCCTATGAAGTGGCAACCGGCAACAGCGGCTCGACGACGATGGAATTCAAAGAAGCGGTGCTGGGCATGGAAGTCACGCCGGTGGTACAGGGCAATGGCCGGATTTTACTGAAGCTGCATATCAGTCAGAATGTGCCGGGCCGGACCATGCGCAGCGGTGAGAACGAAGTGTTGACGATCGATAAGCAGGAAATAGACACGCAGGTTGCGCTGAAAGATGGACAGACGTTGGCGCTGGGTGGGATATTCCAACAGCAGAGCGCGACCGGACAAACCCGGGTTCCGCTGCTGGGAGAAATGCCGCTGCTGGGCGGGCTGTTTCGTCACAGCGTGCGGGAACAGAAAAGAAGAGAATTAGTGATCTTTATCACGCCCCGGCTGGTTCGTAGTGATTAAGGGTTTCAGCCACAAAAAACCTGACCTGTATGTTTTTTGCTGAATTGCTTACGGTTACGTTTGACGCAAGGGCTGAATTAGCTTACAAGGTTTAGCGATTTTGAATATCAGGCCAGTGGCCTTAGTAGCGAATGCATTTTAACCGTTTTTTATCGTGCGCAAACGGCGTAGCCGATGCAACCATATCCGGCTGATAAATGAAGCGGACTGAAACGTGCCAGATTACTGTGTGCAATGAGCAAGGTAAATTTAATCGGTTGCCAAAACCCCTTCAGTGTTGAGATAATTTTTCGTCTGACTCTCGCACTTAGCTCATGAGGTTTCAGTTCATGTCCTGTCTGGTTTAGGCGGGGTATCATCCACGAATTGTCTTAGTAATACCGAAAAAATGGCAGAGAAACGCAATATCTTTCTGGTTGGGCCTATGGGTGCCGGCAAAAGCACTATTGGGCGTCAGTTAGCTCAGCAACTCAATATGGAATTTTTCGATTCCGATCAAGAAATTGAGCGACGTACCGGAGCGGATGTGGGCTGGGTTTTCGACGTCGAAGGCGAAGAAGGCTTCCGCGATCGCGAAGAAAAAATCATTAATGAACTCACTGAAAAGCAGGGCATTGTGCTGGCGACAGGTGGCGGTTCCGTCAAATCTCGTGAAACGCGCAATCGTCTTTCCGCTCGTGGTGTAGTCGTTTATCTTGAAACTACCATCGAGAAACAGCTGGCACGTACTCAGCGCGACAAAAAGCGTCCGCTGCTGCAGGTTGATTCTCCTCCACGTGAAGTACTTGAAGCATTAGCCAGCGAACGTAATCCCATGTACGAAGAGATTGCCGACGTGACGATTCGTACTGACGATCAGAGTGCGAAAGTCGTGGCTAACCAGATTATCAACATGTTGGAAAAGAGCTGATTAATGCTCTGATTGTTCGCCTGCGGGCAAAGCAGAAAAGGTGATACAGCGTCATGGAGAGGATTACCGTAACTCTTGGGGAACGTAGCTACCCCATCACTATCGCCGCCGGATTGTTTGCAGATCCGGCTTCTTTTTGGCCACTCAAGGCTGGCGATATGGCCATGCTGGTGACAAACCAAACGCTGGCTCCTGTTTATCTTGATGCAATACGTGAGCGCCTTGAAGAGGCGGGGGTGACCGTCGATCAGGTGATCCTGCCTGATGGCGAACAGTTTAAAAGCCTGGCCGTTATGGATCAGGTCTTTACCGCTCTGCTGGAAAAAAACCATGGTCGCGACACCACCCTTATCGCATTGGGTGGCGGCGTGATTGGCGATCTGACCGGATTTGCCGCCGCCAGCTATCAGCGCGGCGTGCGTTTTATCCAGGTTCCCACCACACTGCTGTCGCAGGTTGACTCTTCCGTTGGCGGCAAAACCGCTGTTAACCACCCGCTGGGCAAGAATATGATCGGGGCGTTTTATCAGCCCGCATCCGTCGTGGTTGATCTGGACTGCCTGAAGACGCTGCCTGCTCGTGAGTTCTCTTCCGGGCTGGCGGAAGTGATTAAATACGGCATCATTCTCGACGGCGAATTTTTCAGCTGGCTGGAAGAAAATCTGGATGCATTACTGGCACTGGATGGCAGTGCGATGGCGTACTGTATCCGCCGCTGCTGTGAGCTGAAGGCCGAAGTGGTCGCTGCCGACGAGCATGAACACGGGCTGCGGGCGCTGCTGAATTTAGGCCACACCTACGGCCATGCAATTGAAGCGCACATGGGTTACGGTAACTGGCTGCATGGCGAAGCTGTTGCCGCCGGAATGGTCATGGCGGCACGCAATGCTGAGCGTCTGGGACAGTTCAGCCAGGCTGATACCGACAGAATCATCGTGCTGTTACAGCGTGCCGGACTGCCGGTAAACGGCCCTGACAGTATGGTTGCTGCCGACTATCTGCCGCATATGATGCGCGACAAAAAAGTACTGGCCGGCAAGCTGCGCCTGGTACTGCCGCTGGCTATCGGCAAAGCCGAGGTGCGAAGCGGAGTACCGCATGATATGGTGTTGGCATCCATTCAGGATTGCCAAAAGCCTTGACTCACAATGTTATTATCAGGTCAGCCTGATGGCTGCTATTCTCAAGTTATCGCCTTTCAAAGGAAGTGAATGGCGTCATCGCTCTATGGGAGGAGGTTAAATGGACGAGTTTAAACCGGAAGACGAGTTGAAACCTGACACCAGTGACCGCCGACCAGTGCGGTCGCGCAAAACGTCTTCACTACCAAAAGTACCGGTTTCACGCCAGCATATGATGATGGGCGTTGGCATTCTGGTACTGCTACTGTTAGTGCTGGGTATTGGTTCAGCACTCAAATCGCCGGACAGTCCGAGTGGGCAGGGTGCGCAGCAGCCTGCCTCAGGCAGCACCGGCAGTGAAAAGAATATCGATCTTACCGGTACGTCTTCCATGAGCGGACAGAACGCCACTCAGCCGTCTTCGGCTGGGCAAAGCGCTTCTCCGCAGGAACTCAGTGCTCCGCAGATCGCCTCGACTCCCACTGAAGCCGTGCCGGTGACGACCCCGCAGAATCAGCAGCGGGTTGAGCTGCCGGGCGATCTGAACAGCGCGTTAAACAATCAGCAGGGACAGGTCGATGCGGCTTCTCAGGCCGGGATGGGGTCATCCTCGCTGCCTACCGGACAGGCTACGGTTGGCGGATCCGGCAGCAAACCGGCTGCGACGAAAACGGCGAATGTTCCGCATTCAGGTGCCGTATCGCAGAATAAACCTGCCGCCACTCACCGGCCTGTCGCCAGTAAGCCGGTTGTTAAAGAGAGCAGTAAATCTTCTGCTAGCGCCAGCCACAGCGTGGCACCGCGTAGCCAAACGTCTGGCGGCGTCTCCGGCACGGCTAAACCCGGTGGCAACTATACGCTGCAGTTAAGCAGTGCCTCACGGTCCGATACGCTTAACGCGTGGGCCAGAAAACAAAACCTGAGCAGTTATCACGTTTACCAGACAACGCGTAACGGTCAACCCTGGTATGTGCTGGTCAGCGGTTCTTACAATACCTCCGCTGAGGCTAAACGGGCAGTCGCATCGCTGCCTGCTGAAGTGCGTGCTCAGAATCCCTGGGTGAAACCCGTGAGCCAGGTTAAAAAAGAAGCAGGAAAATAATCCCGTGCCGGGGCAACCCGGCTTATCATGAAGTGTGAGTGTGTGACGACACGCAGACCTTTCAAAGCGCAGATATGCTGTCGGTATAGCCACAGCCTGATGAGTAAAAAAATAACGACGGCATGAAAAAGAATCGCGCTTTTCTTAAATGGGCGGGCGGCAAATATCCATTGCTTGACGATATAAGAAGCCATCTGCCTGAAGGTGATTGCCTGATCGAGCCGTTCGTCGGTGCCGGATCGGTATTCCTTAACACCCATTATCCGAGCTATATCCTTGCTGATATCAACAGCGATCTGATCAACCTGTACAATATCGTCAAGGAACGTCCTCAGACCTTTGTCGAGGATGTACGCAGGCTGTTTACGGCAGAGTCGAATGATTCTGCCGTCTACTACGCCAGACGGCAGGAGTTCAATCTCAGCCAGGATCCGTATTACCGTGCAATGCTGTTCCTGTACCTTAACCGCCACTGCTATAACGGCCTGTGCCGGTATAACCTGCGCGGCGAGTTTAACGTCCCGTTTGGCAGTTACCGGAAACCTTATTTCCCAGAGGCCGAGCTGTACTGGTTTGCCGAACGAGCGCAGAACGCGACCTTTGTTTGCGAATCTTATGATGTTACCCTGGCTAAGGCGACCACGGGCTCGGTGGTCTATTGCGATCCACCGTATGCCCCCCTGTCGGCCACCGCTAAGTTTACGGCATATCACACCAACAGCTTCAGTATGCGCGAACAACAGCACCTGGCTGAGCTGGCTTCTGCGCTGTCGCAGAGCAACAATATTACGGTGCTGATTTCGAATCATGACACGCCGTTGACGCGGAACTGGTATCAGGGAGCGGTCCTGCATGAGATTGAGGTGCGCCGCTCAATTAGTCGCAGTGGTAACACGCGGAGTAAAGTGAGTGAATTACTGGCGCTGTATGCTGGCCGGTGAACAACAATGATCTGACCCTCTGGCCCGCGCCGCAGTCATACCGGCTGCTGTCAAGGCTATCAGGGGTTTAGCATGGGAGAAACGGATGAAACAGTTTTTAATCGCCCCATCAATCCTTGCCGCAGATTTTGCCCGCCTGGGTGAAGATACCGCGAAGGCGTTGGCTGCTGGTGGTGATGTGATACATTTCGATGTGATGGATAATCATTACGTTCCCAACCTGACGATGGGGCCGATGGTCTTAAAAGCGCTGCGCGATTACGGCATTACTGCCCCGATCGATGTGCATCTGATGGCTAAGCCGGTCGATCGTCTGATCCCTGATTTTGCCAAAGCCGGTGCCAGCTATATCACATTCCATCCTGAAGCCTCTGAACACGTGGATCGCACGCTGCAGTTGATTAAAGAGAGCGGCTGTAAAGCGGGCCTGGTGCTGAACCCCGCTACGCCGCTGAGCATTCTTGAATACGTGATGGACAAACTGGATATCATTCTGCTGATGTCGGTGAATCCCGGCTTCGGCGGCCAGTCGTTTATCCCTGGCACGCTGAATAAACTGCGTGAGGTTCGCAAGCTGATTGACCAGAGCGGTTACGACATTCGTCTGGAAGTCGATGGCGGCGTGAAGGTCGATAATATTGGTCAAATTGCGGCAGCCGGTGCCGATATGTTTGTCGCCGGTTCGGCGATTTTTGGTCATCCCGATTACAAAAAAGTGATCGACGATATGCGCACTGAACTGGACAAATTCCGCCATGGCTCATTTCACTGATATTCGCGCACTGGCCTTCGATCTCGATGGCACGCTGGTGGACAGCGCGCCGGGGTTGGCGAGTGCGGTTGATGCCGCCTTAACCGAACTGAAGCTTCCGGTGGCAGGCTTAGCGCGCGTTGCGACCTGGATTGGCAACGGTGCTGATATTCTTATCGGACGTGCCCTGACCTGGGCTCAGGGCCATGCCCCTCAGGAGGATGCGCTACGTGAAGCGCGCATCGTGTTCGACAAGCATTATGCCGCCAGGGTAAAAAGCGGCAGCCTGTTATATCCCAATGTGCAGGAGACGCTCGCGAAACTGGCGGCGCACAATCTGCCGATGGCGATTGTCACCAATAAACCGACGCCGTTTGTCGCTCCGCTGCTGCAATCCTTAGGTATTGCACACTATTTCTCGCTGGTGATTGGCGCTGATGATGTTGCCGAGAAGAAGCCGCATCCTGCGCCATTGTTTATGGTGTTAGGAAAATTTGGTCTTCTCCCCGGTGAGCTACTGTTTGTGGGCGACTCCCGTAATGATATTCTGGCAGCACAGGCGGCAGGATGTCCCTGTATCGGCATGAATTATGGCTACAACTACGGTGAGCCTGTGGCGACCAGTCAGCCTGACATCACGCTTGATCACTTTAACGATTTAATGCCCGCATTAGGGCTGTAATTATCAGGACGGAAATATGAGCAAACCCATTGTATTTAGCGGCGCACAGCCTTCAGGTGAACTGACCATCGGTAACTATATGGGAGCGCTGCGTCAGTGGGTACAGATGCAGGATGACTATCACTGTGTTTACTGCATCGTTGACCTCCACGCGATTACCGTGCGCCAGGATCCTGTTGCGCTGCGTAAGGCAACGCTGGATACGCTGGCGCTGTACCTTGCCTGCGGTATCGATCCGCAGAAAAGTACTATTTTCGTGCAGTCACACGTGCCGGAGCACACCCAGCTGGGCTGGATCCTGAATTGTTACACCTACTTCGGTGAACTGAGCCGCATGACTCAGTTTAAGGATAAGTCCGCGCGCTATGAGGAGAACATCAATGCCGGGCTGTTTGACTACCCGGTGCTGATGGCGGCAGACATTCTGCTGTATCAGACCAATCAGGTGCCCGTGGGTGAAGATCAGAAGCAGCATCTGGAGCTGAGTCGCGATGTTGCCGCGCGTTTTAATGCGATTTACGGCGATATCTTTAAGGTCCCTGAGCCGTTTATTCCAAAATCCGGTGCGCGCGTGATGTCGCTGCTGGAACCGACCCGGAAAATGTCCAAATCTGATGACAACCGTAACAACGTTATCGGTCTGCTGGAAGATACGAAGTCGGTGGTGAAAAAAATCAAGCGCGCGATGACCGACGGTGATGAGCCACCGGTCATTCGCTACGATGTTAAAAACAAACCGGGCGTGTCTAACCTGCTGGATATTCTGTCTGGCGTAACCGGTAAGTCCGTATCCGATCTGGAAAAAGAGTTCGACGGTCAGATGTATGGCCATCTGAAAGGTGCGGTGGCAGATGCGGTATCCGGTATGCTGAGCGAGTTGCAGGAACGCTATCACCACTATCGCAATGATGAAGCTTTACTCGATCAGATCATGCGTGATGGTGCGGCAAAAGCCCGCGCCCGTGCGCAGGATACCCTGAAAAAGGTCTATGCTGCCGTTGGTTTCGTCGCGCAGCCCTGAGCCTGAACGCAGAACCGGTGGTTTCCGGCCACCGGTTCTGGATCATCAAAACCAGCTTAGCTGTTCTCGCAGCGCCACCACCTCACCGACGATAATTAACGCCGGACTTTCCACGCTTTCTGCCAGCTCTGCCAGCTGCGTCAGTGACCCCGTGACAACGCGCTGTCGCGTTGATGTGCCATTTTCCACCAGTGCGACCGGCATTTCAGCTGACATGCCGTGTTTGAGCAGCTGCTGACGGATTTCTGCTGCCTGGGCCAGCCCCATGTAAAATACCAGGGTCTGGCGATCTGCGGCCAGATTCTGCCACGCCAGTTCGCTGTTTTGCTGCAGGTGACCGGTGACCAGCCGCACGCTCTGCGCGTAGTCGCGGTGGGTCAGCGGTATGCCGCTGTAGGCTGAACAGCCCGATGCGGCAGTAATGCCCGGCACGACCGAGAAGGGAATATCCGCGCCCAGTAACGCCTCCAGCTCTTCTGCGCCACGACCAAAGATAAACGGGTCGCCGCCTTTCAACCGCACCACTCGCTTGCCGCTCATCGCCTGCTGCAAAAGGATCTGATTGATTTCAGACTGGGGAACGCAGTGATGTCCCGCGCGTTTACCGACAAAGATGCGTTCAGCATCACGACGCGCCAGGGCCAGCACCTCATCGGATACCAGCCGATCGTAAACCACCACATCGGCCTGCTGGATCTGCTGAAGCCCTTTCAGGGTGAGCAGCCCGGCATCGCCCGGCCCGGCACCGACCAGCACCACTTCGCCTTGCTGCTCCAGCGGTTCATTCAATAATTGCTCGCTCAGCTGCACGACCTTTTGGCTGTCATCGTTGGCCAGCGCCTGCGCCAGCCGCTGATGGTTGAACAGCTTTTCCCAGAATCGACGGCGCTGCCCCCCGCTAAACTGCTGTTTTACCCGCTGCCGCTGGGCTCCGCCCCAGGCTGCCAGGCGGCCAAGGTGCAGTGGCAGCAGGGCTTCCAGTTTTTCACGCAGCATACGCGCCATCACCGGCGCATTGCCGCCAGAGGAAACGGCGATCATCAGCGGAGAGCGATCGATAATCGAAGGCATAATGCAGCTGGCGCTCTGCGGGGCATCGACCACGTTGCAGAACATCTGCCGCGCGTCGGCACACTGGCTGACCTGCTGATTCAACATTTCATCATTCGTGGCGGCAATGACCAGCCAGCAGTCATCCAGCAGCTCCGGGCTGAAAGGGGTGGGCATCAGCGTTGCTTTGCCCGCCTGCTGCCAGAGTTGGAACTGGGGTGAAAACTCGCGCGCGCAGACGCGCAGACGGGCACCGCTCGCCAGCAGCAGATGGGCTTTGCGTTCGGCGACGTCGCCACCCCCCACCAGCAGGCATGTCTTATCGTGCAGCTGACAGAAAAGAGGAAGAAAATCCATAATGGCTCACAAAAGAAAATGGCAGGATGGCCGTACGCGGAAGTGTGCACGGCCAGTCATCACGGCGTCATGCGGTTGAGGTTTCTGCGGCGAGGTTTATTTCGATCATGCCACGGCTGATCCGCACCGGATAGCTTGAGATTGAGCGGCTTTGATCCTCCAGGCACAGGCCATCGCGCAGACGGAAGCGCTGCTTTTTCAGCGGACTTGCCACCCACAGTTCCTGCTGATGCTCGGCGATGATACCGCGTGAAAGCACGCTGGCATGGGCAAAAGGATCGATATTGCTTAACGCAAAAACCTGCTCATCTTCACCCGGACGGAAAAGAGCAATCTGCTGGTTACCAACGAGTGCGCAAACGCCAGTCGCGGGTAGAATACGGGTCAACGGGCAAACCCTCTGCCACTGGCTCATACATTTTCCTCCAGTTCATTAGGCTCAAGGCGTTCCTGCACCCGCGCCGGACGATGCTGGTCGCGTTCCGGTACCATCTGCACCAGCGGATCGCGCAGGCTGCTGTTAACAAAGTGGGCAAAGCGGGCGCGCTGCTGTGCATCGTTGACCGTTGCCGTCCACTCGCACACCACCCGGGCGCGCAGACCAGCCATATCCTCTTCCAGCTGCGGGTTGATGCCCAGTTTGTCGTCAATCACTACCTGCCGCAGATAGTCGATACCGCCTTCAAGATTATCCAGCCAGACCGAGGTGCGCTGAAGTTTATCGGCGGTGCGGATATAGAACATCATGAAGCGGTCCAGATAGCGCATTAACGTCTCGCGATCGAGGTCGGCGGCGAGCAGGTCTGCGTGGCGCGGTTTCATGCCACCGTTGCCGCAGACGTAGAGATTCCAGCCTTTCTCAGTGGCAATAATACCCACGTCTTTGCCCTGGGCTTCCGCACACTCACGGGTGCAGCCGGAGACGCCGAATTTCATCTTGTGCGGTGTGCGTATACCTTTGTAGTGGTTTTCCAGCGCGACGCCAAAGCCAACGCTGTCGCCGACCCCAAAACGGCACCAGTTGCTGCCAACACAGGTTTTCGCCATGCGCAGCGCTTTCGCATAGGCGTAACCGCTTTCAAAACCGGCGGCAATCAGCTGTTCCCAGATGGCTGGCAGATCGTCCTGCTGCGCACCAAACAGGCCAATACGTTGTGAACCGGTAATTTTGGTGTACAGGTTGTACTGGCGTGCAACGTTGCCAATGGCAATCAGCCCCTCAGGTGTGATCTCACCCCCAGCCGATCGTGGAATGACTGAGTAGGTGCCGTCTTTCTGGATATTGCCGAGGAACAGGTCGTTGCTGTCCTGGAGGGGCGTATGTTCCGGCTTCAGCACATAGTCATTCCAGCAGGAGGCCAGCAGCGATCCTACCGTTGGTTTACATACCTCGCAGCCGTAGCCGTTACCGTATTTTTTAATCAGCTGATGAAATGACCGGATGTTGTTCACGCGGATCAGGTGATACAGCTCCTGTCGCGACCACGGGAAGTGTTCGCACAGGTGATGGTTTACTTCGATGCCCTGACGGCTCAGTTCGGCGTTCAGCACCTGAGTCATCAACGGAACACAACCGCCGCAGCCGGTTCCGGCTCTGGTTTCCGCCTTCAGCGCAGCAACGCTGTGGCAGCCATTTTGCACTGCCTGCATAATCCTGCCCTTGGTGACGTCAAAACAGGAGCAGATTTGTGCGCTATCGGGCAAGGACTCAACGCCAATCGACGGTTTCGCTCCGGCATGTTCAGGAAGGATCAGACTGTCCGGATTGGCAGGCAGCTCGATAGCATTCAGCGCCAGCTGCAGCAGATTGCCATAGTCGCTGGTGTCACCCACCAGCACCGCGCCCAGCAGCGTTTTGTTATCCGCACTCACGATCAGGCGTTTGTAGACTTCTTTATTTTCGTCGAGATAAACGTAGCTGCGTGCACCGGGGGTTCGTCCGTGTGCATCACCGATGCCGCCAACGTCCACGCCCAGCAGCTTGAGCCTGGCGCTCATGTCTGCGCCTTCGAAGTGGCTGCTGCCCCCTGACAGGTGGTCGGCGGCAATTTGCGCCATTTTATAACCCGGGGCGACCAGACCATACACATGTCCCCGCCAGGAGGCACACTCACCGATGGCGTAGATATCCGCATCGCTGGTCTGGCAGCTGTCGTTAATCACCACACCGCCGCGGGCTCCGGTGGCAAGATGACACTGTTTTGCCAGCGCGTCCTGCGGGCGAATGCCGGTGGAGAACACGATAAAATCCACCTCAAGCTGGCTGTCATCCGCGAAGTGCAGGGTTTTACCTCGCGGTGCATGATGCTCAATTTGCCGGGTATTTTTTCCGGTGTGCACCTGTACGCCAATGCTTTCGATTTTCCGTCTCAGCTGTTCTCCCCCTGTACGATCGAGCTGTTCGGCCATCAGCACCGGTGCAAATTCGATAACGTGGGTTTCAATGCCGAGGTTTTTTAATGCGCCAGCGGCCTCCAGTCCCAGCAGACCACCCCCGATGACCGCCCCGCGTTTGCTGTGGCGGGCGCAGGCTTCGATGCCGTTGAGATCTTCAATGGTGCGATAAACGAAGCAGTCAGCTCCCTCTGCACCGGGGATCGGTGGTACCCAGGGGCGGGATCCGGTGGCCAGCACC
This sequence comes from uncultured Erwinia sp., assembly GCA_913775305.1. Taxonomy (GTDB): domain Bacteria; phylum Pseudomonadota; class Gammaproteobacteria; order Enterobacterales; family Enterobacteriaceae; genus Erwinia. The sequence continues at coordinate 26,896 of CAJYIY010000034.1, forward strand.
AGTTTATCGTAGGGGACCAGACGACCGCTGTTGGCATGAATCACTTTCTCTTCGCGATTGATCAGAATGGCGCGTTCACCAATCAGGATATTAATACCGTGCTTCTGGTAATAACCTTCCCGTACCAGCGACAGCTCTTCGGCCGTGTGATGAGAAAAATAGGCCGAAAGATGTACCCGATCATAGGCCACACGAGGTTCTTCGCAAAAGACAGTGATCTCAAACTGGCCGGGCTGTGACTTTTCCACCAGTTCTTCGATCAGGCGGTGGCCGACCATGCCGTTGCCAATGATGGCGAGTTTGATACTCATGTTTTGCCTCATTAATAAGATTCTGATCGTACGATAACCTCTCGCATTCCACGGTTATTGATGTGTATCAAGGCCCCCTGACAAATACCCATTAGTAGGTACGTCGCAGAAAAATGACGGGCTACATAACGTTATGAAATAAATGGTTTTATGATTTTCTCGTGCAGGAGAAGCAGAGAGGGAAAAGCGAAGCAAAGAGGGGGAAGGGAAGAAGAAATAAAAAAAGCCGTTGCATAAGCCCCGGCTTTTTTGCTGTTCAGGCGTCGCTAATTAATGCGAACTCATATGGCCGTGATGCTTGTGCTTGCTGACGAATCCAAGTAGCAGACACATAACAAACACCACTGCATACAGCCCGTTAGCCGTTGCCAGCGCCGCGTGAGCGCCGCCTTTTTCCACGATAGGGCCGGTTACCACGAAGGTCAGCATGGTGCCAACGGTGCCGCAGGTCAGGATAAAGTTCACCAGCTTTGGCGAAGACACTTTCGTCTGGAGTGAGCCGAGTGTGATGATAGTGGTGTAGATAGCGCTGGAGAAGAAGCCCAGGCTAAGCATGATCCACTTCAGCATTGACGCGTCGGTGGTGGTGATAAACCAGTACATCAGTCCGGTAGCCAGCAGCGCCAGCAGGGTGACGATACGCTGTGGATCGAAGAAGCGCAGAATGGCGCTGAATGCCCACATGCCGATCATGTATGCTGTCCAGAAGTTACCCACCAGGCTCCCGGCCTGGCCGATATCCATGCCCATACTTTTCGTCGCGTATTGTGGTACCCAGCCGATAAAGCCCAGCTGTCCGAGGATATAGCACAGCGCGGCAACCGCCAGTAAGGCCACGCCAACGCCCCATTTTTCTTTTTTGACCGGTTCGCCGCGGGTGGTTTTTTTGCCCAGCACCGGGAATTCAAAGCACAGCGCAAGAACAAAGATCGCAACGTAAATCACGCCGATACAAACGTAAACCCAATACCAGGGCAGCGCGCGTGCCAGCAGGGCGGCGGCGATAATCGGGAAGATAGTACCGGCCATGCTGAAGAAGGAGTCGGTAAACAGCAGGCGCGAACCGCGCTGACGTCCTTCATAGAGATGGGTGATCAGGAAGGTACCAATCGACATGGTAATTCCGCTCACCACACCCAGCACGAACATGCAGAGTGAGAAGACGCTAAGACTGTGACTGGTCATCAGCCCCAGCACCGCCAGCACCATCAGCACAAAACCGAAAATCAACTGGCGCTTCAGCGGCACGATTTCCATTAGCCAGGCGTTGAGGAATACGGCCAGCAGGATCCCGGCGTTAAGGAAGGTAAAGGTGTTGCTCATCTGAGCGACGGGAAGCTGGAAGTACGCTGCTATATTCTCCAGTACCATACCGGTAACGATAACCACTGCACCGGTCAGGGCATAAGAGAAGAAGCTGATCCAGGTGAGTCCGATTCGATCGCGATTTGTCATAGTGGAAACCTGTCAGGAGGAAGATTCTCAGGCGAGGTGCCTGAAATATGCCGGGGAAGTTTAACCATATTCGTGATCTGCATGAATAATTAATGAAATAATATTTTAAGCATTTCATTATTAGTGTGATTTTTGTCACACTTATTCATTTTCTAACTACCCTGACGCCGATGCTCTTCTGCGTAAATAAAGGTAAAAGGCTGGCGCGTTGGTAAGTGCCTATTTACAATCAGCGCTGTATTTATGGCTTATTGCCCTCAGTAAGGAATATTTCATGTTGAAACGCACTTTGACCGCTGTGGCGGCAGTTCTCGCACTGTCATCGATTTCTGCTTCTGCATTCGCCGCGAAAGGGGATACACATGTACTGCTGACGACTTCAGCAGGTAGCATTGAGCTGGAACTGAATAATCAGAAAGCCCCTGTTTCGGTAAAAAACTTTGTCGATTACGTCAACAGCGGCTTTTACAACAACACCACATTTCATCGCGTGATCCCCGGCTTTATGCTGCAGGGTGGTGGGTTCACTACCGATATGCAGCAGAAGCAGCCCAACGCACCGATTAAAAACGAAGCGGATAACGGCCTGCTGAACAAACGCGGCACAATCTCTATGGCACGTACTGCGGAAAAAGACAGTGCCACCAGCCAGTTCTTTATTAACGTTGCGGATAACGCCTTCCTCGATCACGGCCAGCGTGATTTTGGTTATGCGGTCTTCGGTAAAGTCGTTAAAGGTATGGACGTTGCTGACAAGATTGCACAGGTGCCAACCCAGAATGTGGGCCCTTACCAGAATGTCCCGGTGACGCCGGTGGTGATCCTCTCTGCCAAAGTCCTGCCTTAAGGCAAGACACTGTGCCTGAATCGACCTGTGGGGCCGGTTCAGGTTTCTGACCGCTATCGGCACAGCAAAGAGATAAGCGAAACGGCGTAAAATCCGTAAAATAGCCGGGTAAATCGTTTACCGGAATTCGCCATGCTGCTGCTTATCGACAACTACGACTCTTTTACCTGGAACCTCTACCAGTATTTTTCTGAGCTTGGCGCCGAGGTCATCGTTCGTCGTAACGACGATATTACGCTGGCTGAGATCGCTGCACTGACCCCGCAACATCTGGTTATCTCTCCCGGCCCCTGTACGCCTGACGATGCTGGGATTTCTCTTGAGGCGATTCGTCATTTCGCCGGTCAGCTGCCCATACTGGGCGTTTGCCTCGGACATCAGGCGATCGCGCAGGCGTTTGGCGCCAGAGTCGTTCGTGCCCGCCAGGTGATGCACGGCAAAACCTCGGCCATAGAGCATAACGACGGCGGCGTTTTTTCCGGCCTGAATCACCCGCTTACGGTCACTCGTTATCATTCACTGATTGTAGAGTCGGGTTCGCTGCCGGACGCGTTTGAGCTGACGGCATGGACGCTGCGTGACGGTCAGCCCGATGAAATTATGGGATTCCGCCACCGTACGCTGCCGCTGGAAGGGGTGCAGTTCCACCCGGAAAGCATCCTGAGCGAGCAGGGCCATCAACTGCTGGAAAATTTCCTGCGTTACTGAGTTAGTGTTTGCCTTTTTTTGATTTTTTATGCATATTTCATGATTATATTTTCATGTTGATTTAAAGATGACACGGCGGGGTGGTTGATGGCAGCGGAAAAATTAGCGGTAACGCGGGCAACGTTCGATGAAGTGATTTTGCCTGTTTATGCACCAGCGCAGTTCGTTCCGGTAAAAGGACAAGGGAGCCGTATCTGGGATCAGGAAGGGAAAGAGTATGTTGATTTCTCCGGGGGGATCGCGGTAACGGCGCTCGGTCACTGTCATCCGGCGTTGGTTGAAGCATTGAAAGCTCAGGGTGAAACCTTGTGGCATACCAGCAATGTTTTCACTAACGAACCGGCCCTGCGCCTGGCCAGCAAGCTGATTGCTGCCACCTTCGCCGAGCGCGTGTTTTTTGCCAACTCCGGTGCAGAAGCCAATGAAGCGGCATTTAAGCTGGCGCGTTATTACGCAACCCAGCGCCACAGCCCGTTTAAAAGTAAGATCATCGCCTTCCATAATGCTTTCCATGGCCGCACCCTGTTCACTGTTTCCGTAGGTGGTCAGCCGAAATACTCCGACGGTTTTGGGCCGAAGCCTGCCGATATCGTCCATGTGCCGTTTAACGATCTGGCGGCGGTCAAAGCAGTCATTGACGATCACACCTGCGCTATCGTGGTGGAGCCGATCCAGGGGGAAGGTGGCGTGACGCCTGCCACGCAGGAATTTATGCAGGGATTGCGTCAGCTGTGCGATAAGCACAATGCGCTGCTGGTGCTGGATGAAGTGCAGAGTGGGATGGGCCGCAGCGGTAAACTGTTTACATATGAGCATTACGGCGTGAAGCCGGATATCGTCACCACCGCGAAAGCGCTGGGTGGCGGTTTCCCGGTCAGCGCGATGCTGACCACGAACGAGATCGCTTCGGTAATGGCGCCGGGCGTACACGGCACGACCTACGGCGGCAACCCGCTGGCCTGTGCGGTGGCGGAAGCGGCGCTGGATATTATCAATACGCCAGAAGTGCTGAACGGCGTTGCGCAGCGTCGTCAGCTGTTTGTTGACGCTTTACAGGCACTGGATGCCAGACTGGATCTGTTCAGCGATATCCGTGGAATGGGGCTGCTGATCGGGGCCGAGCTGAAGCCGCATCATGCTGATAAGGCACGTGACATCCTGAACGCCGCCGCGGCAGAAGGAGTAATGGTGCTGGTGGCCGGAACGGGCGTGATGCGCTTTGCGCCATCGCTGGTTATCGAGCCGGCGGATATCACCGAAGGGATGAAGCGCTTTGCTGCGGCAGTGGAAAAAGTTTTAGGCTAGGACCTCTTGCGTAAACCCCTGGACAGCCAGCGCCCCTGATGCGGACGCTGGCTCCAGGCCAGTGACGAAATGGTATGCATGGTACTGAGGTGGCCAAGAATACGCTTCACGTGCCGCTCCAGGATGGTAACCGGCCCCTGGTGGAAATCCTCCGGCGCCTCCAGCACATTGCTGTCGGAACCCGGGCCGTCATATTCCAGGCGCTGCTGGCAGCGTTGCAGCGCGATCTCGCATGACTGTAGATAGCGTTGTGCCAGTGACTCGGTCAGCATGGTGTGCTCTCGCGCAAGAATCGTCATCGCATTAATGTGTTCGACAATAAACTGGCTGTGGGTCACCCACAGCTGCATGTCTTTCAGATAGTCGGCATTAAAATTGGGTTCCTGCATCGCCTGATGCAGCGAGTTAAACAGCGCGTTGTGCGCCTGATTAACCCGCATGCGCTGCCAGGCCAGTTTTACCGGGTCCTGCTCTTTTCCCAGCAGCAGCTGCAGTGCGTCCTGATATGTACCCAGCGCATCATGGGCATTTTGCCGCAGCAGCCCGCTCTGCCACTGTGGCCACAGCCAGATCATCCCACCGAAGGCAATCAGGCAGCCAATTAACGTATCCATCAGGCGTGGTATCAGCAGCTGCTCGCCATTCAGCGACAGTAGCTGAAGCGTAAATACCGTGGTGATGGTAAATCCGATCGTCGCCCAGCCGTAAAATTTGCGGATAAACAGATTGCCGACCAGGGTGAGGACCAGCATCACCAGCAGCATCACTGATTCCGGGGCGTGCAGGCGCAGTGTCACGGCGGCAATAATCAGCCCGGCCAGGGTACCCAGGGCGCGGTGCTGAATACGCACCCGGGTGGCGCTGTAACCGTTCAGGCTGACAAACATCACCGTCATCAGGATCCAGTAGGGTTTCGGCAGATTGAAAAAGAGCGCCAGTGAGCTGGCACAAGCCAGCATCACCCCGTAACGTGCCGCACTGCGCAGGCCTGGCGAGGTCAGTGACAGGTAGCTTTTCAGCGCCGGGAACAGCGGCAGTCGTCGCTGGCGATCCGCCATCAAATCGCGTCGATAGAGCGGCCTTTGGGTGCGGAGCACGCGCGCGATGCGACTGAAATGGTAATAGCAGAAATGCCCCACCGGATTGTCTTTGTTCTGGCGGGAGATTTTTTCCAGTGCCTGAAGCGGTTTGTTCATGGTGAAACGTTCTGGATAACGATGATAGAGAATATCATCGGCCAGCACCCGCAGCCGGGCGGCAATGGTCTGCGCGTTCCAGCGGATAACGGCTTCAGCGTGGCTCTGCTCCACCAGTTTTTGCACTTCTTCCGGCTGATGCAGGCTGACCGAAATATGTTCTTGCAGATCCAGCGCCACCTGGAACGCCCGCGTCAGACGCTGATAGTGGTTATCCTGGCTGGCGGCCAGCATATACATCTGCTGATAGCAGGTGTTAATCAGGTCAACCGCTTTTTGCTGACGTTCCAGCAGCGGGGGAAGCGCGGTCTGTGGGTCGGTCAATCGGGTCAGCAGCGTATATTTCGCTTCGCAGTAGTCGGCCAGCTCACGATACAACAGGCTCAACGTTTCGCGCATTGGCTGCTCTTTCCACAGGCGGAACCACAGCCAGTTAAACAGCCCGTACCAGATGGTGCCAAGAATATACAGCAGCGGTGGCTGCCACAGGGGCACTCTGCCGGCAAGGCTCAGAGTAAAGATAGCCGCAATTAACGAGGCTGGAAGCAGTCGGCCATGCAGCGGACTGATCTCGGCGGTCACGCCCAGCAGCAGCGCCATGACCAGCATAATGACCGGCAGAGGTACGCCTTGTTCTCCGGCATAAAGGATCATAAAGCTGCAGAAGGCAAACAGGCAACCGCCGATAATCAGGCGTTTAAAAAAGCGTTTATGGGGAGTATCAAGACCGGCGTTGTTACAGCAGGCGGGGACCAAAGAGAAGAGTAAACCCTGTCGGAGATCGCCAAGCAGCCAGCCAGCGGCTATTGGCAGGCACAGCACCAGCGTTTGCCGCAGTGCATAGTTAACTTCAGGGTGATAAATGATTCTCCGCCACATGCCCGACACCACGTAAAAAAAAGGCGCGACCAGGCTGTCGCGCCTCAGATCCAGAACCGCTTAGCGCGTACCGTATACCACGATAGTTTTACCGTGCGCGGAAATCAGGTTTTGATCTTCCAGCATTTTCAAAATACGGCCCACGGTTTCACGCGAGCAGCCAACGATCTGGCCAATCTCCTGGCGGGTGATTTTGATCTGCATACCATCCGGGTGAGTCATGGCATCAGGCTGTTTAGCCAGATTAAGCAGGGTTTGCGCAATGCGGCCAGTCACGTCGAGGAAGGCGAGGTTACCGACTTTCTCAGAGGTGACCTGCAGACGTCGTGCCATCTGCGAAGACAGGCGCATCAGAATGTCAGGGTTAACCTGAATTAGCTGGCGGAATTTTTTGTAGGAGATCTCAGCGACTTCACAGGCACTTTTCGCGCGGACCCACGCGCTTCGCTCCTGGCCCTCTTCGAAGAGACCGAGTTCGCCAATGAAATCGCCCTGATTGAGGTAGGAAAGAATCATTTCTTTGCCTTCTTCATCCTTGATCAGCACCGCTACCGCGCCTTTGACGATGTAGTAGAGGGTTTCTGCTTTCTCACCCTGATGGATCAAGGTGCTTTTGGATGGATATTTGTGAATATGGCAATGTGACAGGAACCATTCGAGTGTCGGGTCTGTTTGCGGTTTGCCGAGAACCATTCGCTGTTATCCTCTATTGTAATCGTGCCTAAATATACCCTTTTACCACTCAGGTTGCAGAATTGTTAACTGCTTTTTTAAATATTTCGGGTAAACAGAGACGGAATTCTCTGTCAGGCGCTTCCACAGGAAAATCAAACGGACTATATCATCAAGAGTTTGAATCATCCTGCAGCCCCGTTTTCACCCTGCATGCAATCCCAGAATAGTGATACAGCACCGTTTGTAGCACAGCTTCACGTGGCTGTCTCGTGCTGTCTCGCTTCAGCATAGTGCGAAAAGGCCAGAGTGTCTTTTTTAATGCCGGATTAGCTGATTTTTTTCCCTTCGATCAGGCGCTTAACCAGTGGGCCCATGATCAACTCCATTGCCAGGCCCATTTTGCCACCGGGTACCACCAGCGTTTTAATATGTGAGATAAACGAGCCCTGAATCATGCTCAGCAGATAGGGAAAATCAATGTCTTCCAGCCCCTGGAAGTGAATTACCACAAAACTCTCGTCCAGCGATGGGATGCCGCGCGCCGCAAACGGGTTTGAGGTGTCGACGGTGGGTACACGCTGGAAATTCAGGTGAGTGCGGGAGAATTGTGGGGTGATGTAGTTAATGTAATCCTCCATTGAGCGCACCACCGAATCCATCACCGCTTCCCGCGAATGGCCGCGCTCACTGGTATCGCGCACCAGCTTCTGGATCCACTCAAGGTTCACGATAGGCACCACGCCAACCAGCAGATCGACGTTTTCCGCCACATTGTTCTGCGGCGTCAGCACACCGCCGTGCAGCCCCTCATAGAACAGGACGTCGGTTGGTTCAGGCAGCGGTTGCCACGGCGTGAAGGTCCCCGGCACCTGATTCCACGGCACCGCTTCATCGTAGGTATGCAGATATTTCCGCGACTGGCCCTGACCGCTGCGGCCATACTCAATAAAGGTTTGCTCCAGCAGTGCAAAGTCGTTCGCTTCCGGACCAAAATAGCTGATGTGTTTTCCCATGTCCCGCGCTTTACGGATGGCCATATCCATCTCGGGACGGGTGAAACGGTGGAAGCTGTCTCCCTCGACCTCGGCCGCTCTCAGATTGAGCTGCTGAAATATTTTCCTGAACGCAACGCTGGTGGTGGTCGTTCCTGCTCCGCTGGAGCCGGTGACGGCGATAACCGGATGTTTGGCTGACATGGTAAACAACTCCCTGAGAGATGGTCGGACGGACGGATCATTCCTAACATGTTTCTCGGTGCAAAGTCATCTTCGCCGGGTCACGACCGGAAGAATGACGTTCAGCCGTTGAACTGCCCACGCGGCATGATGTTGACGGTCTCATGCAGTTCTGACCAGACCAGCACCGCTTCACCGCTGGTCAGCTGGCGGCGTACATCTGTGACTTTTTGCGCCAGCGATCGCTCCTGTTCACCGTAGTCGGTGCCCTCACGCAGGACGAAGGATTCAATAAGATTATCAAGGGTTTCAGGATCGAGATCTTTCCAGGGAATAATCATCAGGGCTCCAGCCAGGTTGAAAGCCATTGCGGTATGCGCTGTTCCAGCCACATTTGCGGCTGACGCAGGGTACCACCTACAAAACCAACGTGCCCACCGTAGCGGGTCAGCTGATACTCGATATTTGACGGCAGCAGGGCCGGATCGGGGATCACCTCGGTGGTCATAAAGGGATCGTCCAGCGCATGGATGATCAACAGCGGTTTGCGGACACCGGGCAGAAACGGCAGCCCGCTGCAGCGACGATAATAGTCCGTGGCGTCGGCAAAACCGTGCGCTCTGGCAGTAATCGCATCATCAAAGGCGCGAAGTTTTTTTAACGCCCGCAGCTGCGGCAGTTCGACAGGCAGCGTGCCCGGCCAGGTCCGCAGCTTGCGCGTGGCATTCTGCTTGAGCAGATTGAGCAGATAGCGCTGATAGATGCGGGAAAAGCCGTGCTCCAGCCGCTGACTACAGGGTTCCAGCATCAGCGGGGCGGAAACCACCACGCCTGCGTCCAGCAGACAGCTATCGCCCTGTTGACCCATCAGGCAGGCCAGCATATTGCCGCCGAGAGAGACGCCGACGGCGGCGGTAGGGACCTGGCCCCACTCATCGCGCAGCCACTGCAGAAAATAGCTGGCGTCACCGGTTTCCCCGGAGTGATAGATGCGGTTCAGGCGATTCGGCTCACCGCTGCAGCCGCGAAAATGCATCACTACGCCCAGCCAGCCGCAATCCTTCCATGCCTGTAACAAACCGTGTGCGTAGGGGCTGCTGAAGCTGCCTTCCAGGCCATGAAACAGCACCACGCGAGGTTTATGCCGTGCCTGCACCGGGTTTTCACTCCAGGCGAGGTCAACAAAATCGCTGTCCGGCAGGGTTAAGCGCTGCCAGTGTGGCTGCAGAGTAATGCGTCTGCGCACCAGACGTGGCAACAGAGTTTGCAGGTGAGGGTTGCGCCCTCCGGGCAACGGCCGGAAAGATTTGTCATCCAGGTGACTGAAAATCATGGGGTCTGAGCTTGTAGGATCCATAACTCGCTGTTAGCTTCTTTGGGTTGTTTATTTCTTCAGGGTGGGGAGCACCCGTTCTATGGAACTGAGCCTGTTTCTTTCTATGTTAGGTTTTCTCTGGGTCGCCGCGATTACGCCCGGCCCTAATAATATGTTACTCACCGCCTCTGGTGCCAACTTTGGTTTCTGGCGATCGCTGGCCCTGCTGGTGGGCATTATGCTCGGCATGCAGATCATGCTGTTGATGGTGGCGTTTGGCATCGGTGGGTTAATTCTGCTTTATCCGTCCCTGCATCTGTTTATGAAAATCGCCGGTAGCGTTTATCTGCTCTGGCTGGCGTGGAAAATCGGCACGGCGAAGTACGAGAAGCTGGAGATCAGCGAAGGCCCGGCGACACCGATGCCATTCTGGCAGGGCGGCCTGCTGCAGCTGATTAATCCCAAAGCCTGGCTGATGGTGCTGGGTGCAGTTGCCAGCTTCAGTCTGATCGGGAAGGCATACCTCGGTTCCGTTGTGGCGATCGGTATTGCGCTGGCAGTCGTTAACCTGGCCTCGGGGGTGATCTGGCTGGGCTTCGGTACGCTGATTGGCCGCATCCTGCGCAGCCGCCGGGCCTGGACGATTTTCAACGTGTTTATGGGGCTGCTGACTGCTGCCTGCGTGCTGCTGATCTGGCACTGAAACCTCCGTGCTGGCCTGTGGCTGCGTTGGCTCGCTCCCGCGCCGCCATCGTCACGACTGAGCGGGAGCTGAATGCGGCGGCGCGCCGATTTCGCGCTACGACGTGAAGCCGTCGGTTTTCAGCAGGCTGTTGAGTACCGTCAGGTCGCTTTCGCCAGCGTATCGTTTTCCAGCAGTCGCAAATGTTGCTGGGCAAAGGCGGATTTTAACGCCTGTAATGCCTGCAAACACTGATGCTCAATCGTGTCGCGGGAATGGTGCGCACTGAGCTGCCCTGAAAGCATCAGGCCTCGTTTCACTACGCTGGATACCAGCGGCAGATAACGGTACAGAAATTCGCTTCCCGGTTTGACGTCCTGAGGGTCATCCTGCATGCACTGCAAAATTCGTTCAGCATACTCAATGACCCCATCCAGTTCGGCCTGTAAGGCAACGGAAAGTTCAGACACCTTTTTAACATCGCCACGTTTTGCCAGAAAACAGCAAAGGGAGGTTGAGCAGCGGTCAGCGTCTGATACTCCAGCAGCGTACGCTCCATGCGGTTAAACAGCCTGCCGAGCAGCGGCACGGACTCCAGCCAGCTTTTCGACTGCCCGAGGACGCCAGGGTCGATGCCCTTCACCTTTTGCAGCAGATCGGTAATTTGCTGTCCCACCTCTCCGGCATCTTTAGCCCGTACTTCACTCATCAGCAGTTCGGCAAAGCGTGAAACGCTGTTCATGGTACTGGCACCGTAGGCGATGGCCATCAGCGGGTCGTTAATATCTATCTGTGCAATTAGCGCGGCGACCTGCTGCCGATCGTCTTCAGTTAGGGGAGTGGCTGAGGCGTTTTGGTCAACTGGCTAAGAGGAAAGAGGAGTTTCCGACACGACATTATCCTTATTTGAACGCGTGAATCATCAGTGCGGCTAAAAGTATCAGGAAATGCGCACCAGCTAAACCGCCACTATAAATCCGTCAGAATCTGAAAAAGTGTCAGCGTATGCAAATGCAGGATTTTGGCTAAGCAATCCAGTCTTTTTTCTAAGCAGTTTTTGATATAAAAAATAATTTTTAATTACTTTATTGAGATGGTCGCGCCCGGTTACAAAGGAGGTGTTCACCGATAACAACAAGACTGGAGCAGGCTATGGCGGGTAAATTCACGGTTTCAATTCTGGCAGCGGCCCTGGGGCTGGTCGCACTCAACGCGCAGGCGGTGGATGTGACCGTCGCCTATCAGACCTCAGCAGAACCGGCAAAGGTGGCGCAGGCCGATAATACCTTTGCGAAAGAGAGTGGAGCAAAAGTGGACTGGCGCAAATTTGACAGCGGCGCCAGCGTGGTCAGGGCTCTGGCGTCTGGCGACGTGCAGATTGGTAACCTGGGCTCCAGCCCACTCGCCGTTGCGGCCAGTCAGGGTGTACCGATTGAAGTCTTCCTGATCGCATCGCAGCTCGGCAATTCCGAAGCGCTGGTTGTGAAAAAGAACATCAAAGATCCGAAGGATCTGATCGGTAAGCGCATCGCCGTGCCGTTTATTTCGACTACCCACTACAGCCTGCTGGCCTCGCTAAAACACTGGGGCATCAAGCCGGGGCAGATACAGATTATTAACCTGCAGCCTCCGGCCATTATTGCTGCCTGGCAGCGTGGAGATATCGACGGTGCCTATGTCTGGTCACCGGCGGTCAATCAGTTGGAAAAAGAGGGAACCGTGCTTACCGACTCTTCGCAGGTGGGTAAGTGGGGTGCTCCGACCCTCGACGTATGGGTGGTACGTAAAGACTTCGCCGAGAAGCATCCTGACGTGGTGACTGCCTTTGCCCGCAGCGCGTTGGCCCCGCAAAAAGCCTACATCGCTAACCCGGAAGCCTGGCTGAAGCAGGATGACAACCTCAGCAAGCTCTCGCGCCTGAGCGGTGTGCCGACGGAAGATGTGCCCGTGCTGGTGAAAGGAAATACCTATCTGACAGCGCAGCAGCAGGTGCAGGAGCTGAACGGCCCGGTGAATAAGGCCATTGTTGATACCGCCAACTTCCTGAAAGAGCAGGGCAGGGTGCCGCAGGTGGCCAGCGATTACAGCAGTTTTGTCACCGATCGTTTTGTTAAACCGCTGACGCAATAAGCGAGGTAAAGCCGATGCTGTCCGTCTCTCATCTCAGTGCACGCTATCAGAATCAGCTGGCGCTCCAGGACATTAATCTGTCGATCGGCAACGGAGAACTGATGGTGGTATTAGGACCTTCCGGCTGCGGCAAAACGACGCTGCTGAACCTGATTGCCGGATTTATCCCGGCAGAGAGCGGCAGTATCACGCTGGACGGTAAGGCGGTGACCGGCCCGGGTGCCGATCGCGGCGTGGTATTTCAGAACGAAGGACTGCTACCCTGGCGCAACGTGCTGGACAACGTCGCATTCGGCCTGCAGCTGGCCGGAGTCGAAAAAAATGAGCGGCAGCATATCGCCCGTCAGATGCTGAAGAAAGTGGGCCTGGCCGGTGCGGAGAAGCGCTATATCTGGCAGCTTTCCGGCGGGATGCGTCAGCGGGTCGGCATTGCCCGCGCACTGGCCGCCGATCCGCGCCTGCTGCTGCTGGATGAGCCTTTCGGTGCGCTGGATGCGTTTACCCGTGAACAGATGCAGGAGCTGCTGCTGACACTCTGGCGGGACAGCGGCAAACAGATCCTGTTGATTACCCACGATATTGAAGAAGCGGTATTCCTTGCCAGCGAGCTGGTGCTGTTGTCGCCTGGTCCTGGCCGCATCGTCGAACGCCTGGCGCTGGATTTCGGTCGCCGCTACGCCGGGGGGGAAACCTGCCGATCAATTAAATCCGACCCGGCTTTTATTGAGCGCCGTGAATATGTCCTCAGCCGGGTATTCCATCAGCGCGAGGTATGGGCATGAGTGCATTGATTACTGAAAAGAGTCCGCCACGCCGCTGGCGTATGCGCTGGCCGCTGTCTCGCCAGCTGACGCTGAGTAGCGTCACGCTGCTGGTGGTGATTGCCATATGGTGGCTGGTGACCACGCTGCAGCTGGTGGCGCCATTATTCCTGCCGCCACCGCAGCAGGTGCTGCAAAAGCTGCTGACAATCGCCGGTCCGGCCGGATTTATGGATGCCACGCTGTGGCAGCATCTGGGCGCCAGCCTGACGAGGATTCTGATTGCGCTGCTGGCCGCAGTGGTGATTGGCGTGCCGGTGGGCATTCTGATGGGACTGAATGAGACGGTGCGCGGCATTCTTGACCCGCTGATTGAGCTTTACCGTCCGGTGCCGCCGCTGGCCTATCTGCCGCTGATGGTTATCTGGTTTGGCATTGGTGAAAGCTCGAAAATCTTACTGATTTACCTGGCGATATTTGCCCCGGTGGCAATGTCCGCACTGGCTGGAGTGAAAAGTGCCCAGCAGGTTCGTCTGCGTGCCGCACGTTCGCTGGGCGCCAGCCGCTGGCAGGTGCTGTGGTTTGTGGTTCTGCCCGGTGCGCTGCCGGAAATTCTCACCGGTTTACGCATTGGTCTGGGTGTGGGCTGGTCAACGCTGGTGGCGGCCGAGCTGATTGCAGCCACGCGTGGTCTGGGTTTTATGGTGCAATCCGCGGGAGAGTTTCTCGCCACTGACGTAGTGCTGGCAGGCATTGCGGTGATTGCCCTGATTGCTTTTGCACTTGAGCTGGGGCTGAGAGCCCTACAGCGTCGTTTAACCCCGTGGCACGGAGCACAGTCATGAACGAACGTATCACTATTCAGCCGCTTGGGCCTTACATTGGTGCTCAGGTCAGCCATCTCGACTTACGCCTTCCGCTCAGCGATGGTCAGTTTGAACAGCTGTATCATGCGTTGATTCGCCATCAGGTATTGTTCCTGCGCGATCAGCCTATTACGCCGCATCAGCAGCGGGCACTGGCCGCGCGATTTGGCGACCTGCATATTCATCCTGTCTATCCTCACGCCCCCGGCGTGGAGGAGATTATCGTGCTGGATACCCACGACGATAATCCACCCGATAACGATAACTGGCATACCGATGTGACCTTCATTGAGACGCCGCCCGCCGGTGCCATCCTTGCTGCGAAACACCTGCCGGAAACCGGAGGTGACACGCTGTGGGCCAGCGGGATTGCTGCCTGGAATGCGCTGTCCGAGCCGATGCAACAGCTGCTTAGCGGTTTGCTGGCGGAACACGATTTTAAAAAATCGTTCCCGGAACACAGACATCGCGGCAGTGAAGAGGAACATCAACGCTGGCAGCAGGCGGTGGCGAAAAATCCGCCGCTGCTGCATCCGGTGGTGCGTACTCATCCGGTCAGCGGTAAGCAGGCGCTGTTTGTTAACGAAGGCTTCACCACGCGTCTTGTCGGCCTCAAGGAGAAAGAGAGCGATGCACTGCTGCGCTTCCTGTTTGCCCACATCACCAAGCCGGATTTTCAGGTGCGCTGGCGCTGGCAGGAAAATGACGTGGCAATCTGGGATAACCGCGTGACCCAGCACTATGCCAACGCGGATTATCTGCCCGCGCGCAGAATAATGCATCGGGCGACCATCTTAGGGGACAAGCCGTTTTACCGTGCTGAATAATAATCGCGTCAGGGAGCGTGTTTAAACGAAGTCTGGCGGGGTTCGCGGGAGGGATACGAGTGGCAGGTTCAGTCAGGGCAGAGGAGCGTTAAACGTTCCTCTGCCTGATGGGACGTTATTCAGCAGCGAGCATCGTCTCAAGCTGTTCCTGGGCATCCAGCCAGCCCATTTCACACTCTTCCAGCGCGGATTTCGCCGCGGCCTGCTGTTGCAGTGCGGCGGTGAGGTCGGCCTTGCGGCCTGGCTCGTAAATTGCACTGTCTGACAGCTTTGTCTCGGCGTCCGACAGCTGAAGGTTGTGTTTCTCCATCAGCTTTTCCAGCTTCTCGATCTGTTTACGCAGCGGCTGTGTCTGCGTGCGCAGTTCGGCCTCGCGGCGCTTTTGATCTTTACGCGCCTGTGCGCTGTTGGCGCTGTCGGTTTTCGGTGCAGCTTCCGCCGCCGTCTGTTTTTGCAGATCGCTGAGCCACTGCTGGTAATCTTCCAGGTCCCCTTCAAAGGCTTCGACGTTACCGTCGTGCACCAGATACAGGTCATCGGTGGTGGAGCGCAGAAGATGGCGATCGTGAGAAACCACCACCAGTGCGCCCTCAAAGTCGATCAGTGCTTCAGTTAATGCCTGACGCATATCCAGATCGAGGTGGTTGGTTGGTTCATCCAGCAGCAGCAGGTTAGGACGTTGCCAGACAATCAGTGCCAACACCAGACGTGCTTTTTCACCGCCGGAAAAGCGCTTTGTCTCCTCGCTGACTTTATCGCCCTGGAAACCGAAGCCGCCCAGGTAATCACGCAGCTGCTGTTCCAGCACTTTGGGAGCCAGCCGTACCAGATGCTGAAGTGGCGATTCATCCGCGCGTAAGAACTCCAGTTGATGCTGGGCGAAGTAGCCCAGCCTGATACCTTTTGCCAGGCCAATGTCGCCCTGTAGCGGCGCCAGTTCGCCCGCCAGCAGTTTGATTAGCGTCGATTTACCGGCACCGTTGCGCCCCAGCAGACCGATACGCGAGCCGGGCACCAGGTTCAGCTTGATGGAGTTAAGAATTTTTCTGTCGCCGTAGCCCGCGCTGACTTTTTCCATTTTCAGCAGCGGATTAGGCAGACTTTCCGGCTCGCGGAAGCTGAAGGTGAACGGATTATCCACGTGTGCCGGAGCAATAAGCTCCATGCGCTCCAGCATTTTGATGCGGCTCTGCGCCTGTTTCGCTTTACTGGCTTTGGCTTTAAAGCGATCGATAAAGCTTTGCAGATGCGCCACTTTTTGCTGCTGATGTTCAAACATCGACTGCTGCTGCGCCAGCTTGGTGGCGCGCTGGATTTCGAACGAGCTGTAGTTACCGGTGTATTCGTAAAGGGTTTGCTGTTCGATATGCACGATCTTATCCACCACCGGATCGAGGAAGTCGCGGTCGTGGGAAATCAGGATCAGCGTGCCGCTGTAGCTCTTCAGCCAGCGTTCCAGCCAGATCACCGCATCAAGGTCGAGGTGGTTAGTTGGTTCATCAAGCAGCAGCAGATCGGAGCGGCAGATCAGGGCCTGGGCCAGGTTAAGACGCATGCGCCAGCCGCCGGAAAAATCGCTGACCGGGCGACGCAGCTGTTCCTGGCTAAAGCCCAAACCGTTCAGAAGGCTGGCCGCACGGGACTGTATTGTCCAGGCCTGAATCGCATCCAGCTTGCCGTGCAGCGTGGCAATCGCATGACCGTCATTGATGTCGTTGGCGTGCACTAATTCGGATTCAAGCTGACGAAATTCACGGTCACCGTCGATAACATACTCAATAGCGGCAACGTCCAGCGCGGGGGTTTCCTGATTGACCCACGCCAGTGACCAGCTGCCGGGGTAGTTCACACTGCCGGCATCGGCGCTTATCTCGTTTTTAAGCAAGGCCAGTAGCGTGGATTTACCGCAGCCGTTTTTACCGACCAGGCCCACTTTCTGACCGGGATTAATCGTCGCCGTGGCGTTATCCAGCAGTACGCGGACACCGCGACGAATTTGTAACGAGGAGAATACAATCATAAGCGCCGTCAGTTTAGAATATGTTAAATTAAGCCATCATAATCAGTTTGTCGGAATCAAGTATTCCGTTGCGTCGTGCATGGTAGCGGAAATCCCAGGCCGTGACGACGATTTGGAGGGGAATGATGTCGCAGCCGCCTAAAGTTCTGCTGTTGTATGCCCATCCGGAGTCTCAAGATTCGATCGCCAATCGTGTTTTGCTGCAACCGGCTCGTAATCTGGAACACGTGACGGTTCACGATTTATACGCACACTATCCAGATTTTTTCATCGATATTCATCATGAACAGCAGCTGCTGCGTGACCATCAAGTTATCGTGTTTCAACATCCCCTCTATACCTACAGCTGCCCGGCGCTGTTAAAGGAATGGATGGATCGTGTGTTGTCTCGTGGCTTTGCCAGCGGACCGGGCGGTAACGTGCTGGAAGGTAAATACTGGCGCAGCGTGATCACCACCGGTGAGCCGGAAGCGGCCTATCATCAGCAAGGGCTTAACCGTTATCCGATGTCTGAGATTATGCGGCCGTTTGAGCTCACGGCGCAGATGTGTCGGATGCACTGGCTGACGCCGATGATCGTCTACTGGGCGCGTCGTCAGTCTCCAGAAAATATGAAAAATTATGCCAATGCTTACGATGACTGGCTGGAAAACCCACTGCCTTATGGAGGTGTTTGATGGAAGGTGAAACACTCCTGACCGCAGGCGTGGTGTATCTGTTCGCCGCAGTGATTGCGGTGCCGATTGCTGCACGTCTGGGTATCGGTGCGGTGCTGGGATATTTGCTTGCGGGCATCGCCATTGGTCCGTGGGGACTAGGCTTTATCAGCGATGTCGAGGAGATCCTGCACTTCTCTGAGCTGGGCGTGGTGTTCCTGATGTTTATCATTGGTCTGGAGCTGAATCCCTCAAAGCTGTGGCAACTGCGCCGCTCGATCTTTGGCGTGGGTGCTGCACAGGTGATCCTCAGCGCGGCGGTACTGGGGGGCTTATTGTATCTGAGCGATTTCTCCTGGCAGGCTGCGGTTGTCGGCGGGATTGGACTGGCGATGTCGTCAACGGCGATGGCGCTACAGTTGATGCGCGACAAGGGCATGAATCGCAATGAGTCGGGCCAGCTTGGTTTTTCGGTACTGCTGTTCCAGGATCTGGCGGTGATCCCCGCGCTGGCGCTGGTTCCACTGCTGGCCGGTAACGACAGCGGCCATACCGACTGGATGAAGATCGGCATCAAGGTGCTGGCGTTTGCCGGCATGTTGGTCGGCGGGCGCTATTTACTCCGTCCAATCCTGCGCTTTATTGCCGCCTCCGGCGTGCGTGAAGTCTTTACCGCGGCATCTTTGCTGCTGGTGCTGGGCTTCGCGCTGTTTATGGATGCGCTTGGGCTGTCGATGGCACTGGGAACCTTCATCGCCGGGATCCTGTTGGCGGAAAGCGAATACCGCCACGAACTGGAAGTCTCTATCGATCCGTTTAAAGGCCTGCTGCTGGGACTGTTCTTTATTTCGGTGGGTATGGCGCTCAACCTCGGTGTGCTCTATACCCATATAATTGAGATTCTGGTGGGGGTCGTTGCACTGGTGGCGGTGAAGACGCTGGTGCTCTATCTGCTGGCCCGCATTTATGGCCTGCGCAGTTCTGAGCGTTTGCAGTTTGCTGGCGTGCTGAGTCAGGGCGGAGAGTTTGCTTTCGTGCTGTTCTCTGCGGCGGCGTCTGCAAAGTTGTTCAGTGGCGATCAGATGCCGCTGCTGCTGGTGACCGTTACGCTGTCGATGATGACCACGCCGCTGTTGATGCAGGGGGTAGATCGTATTCTATCCCGACGGTTTAATGAAACGGATGACACCCAGGAAAAGCCGTTTGTTGAAGATGATAAGCCGCAGGTGATTGTGGTGGGCTTCGGGCGTTTTGGTCAGGTGATTGGTCGCCTGCTGATGGCGAACGAAAAGCGCATTACCGTTCTGGAACGCGATATCAGCACCGTAAGCCTGATGCGTAAATACGGCTATAAGGTTTATTACGGTGATGCCACCGAGCTTGAGCTGCTGCGGGCGGCAGGTGCAGAAACTGCGCAGTCGATCGTGATAACCTGCAACAGTCCGGAAGATTCGATGGAGATTGTGCATCTTTGTCAGCAGCATTTCCCACATCTGCAAATTCTGGCCCGCGCGCGCGGCAGGGTGGAGGCGCATGAGCTGCTGCAGGCCGGGGTGATGCAGTTCTCGCGTGAAACCTTCAGCAGTGCGCTGGAGCTGGGACGCAAGACGCTGATGACGCTGGGGATGCATCCGCATCAGGCGTATCGTGCCCAACAGCATTTCCGCCGTCTGGATATGCGTATGCTGCGCGAGCTGATGCCGAATCACACCGACAGTCAGCATATCTCAAGGGTGAAAGAGGCGCGGCGTGAGCTGGAGGATATCTTCCAGACAGAGATGCGCCAGGAAAAACGGCAGTTCGATGGCTGGGACGGCAACGAGTAACGGGCGATCTTTCGGCGAGCGCCCGCGACGGCAGAATTCAATCATCATGTTTCTGGGATCATTATGCGTAAACGTTTTATCGCTGGTGCAACCTGCCCCAGCTGTCAGGCTAAAGACACGCTTGCTCTGTGGCGTGAGAACAACATTGAGGTTGTTGAGTGTGTTAAGTGTGGCCACCAGATGCGCGAAGCGGATAAGCAGGCCCGTGAGCAGGTACGCGAGAATGAACAGGTAATCGGTATTTTTCATCCCGACTAGCGCGATCGCCCAGCTTTTTTTAAGCTGTAGCGTACAGCCGCGTTGAAATTCGATACAATTGACGCCACTAAGAGTCCATGACGTTGGTCATAACAACCAGTGAAGTGAGGGGCTCAACGCTCTCAACGGTTAGGAGAAATCATGAAAGTAGCAAAAGACCTTGTGGTCAGCCTGGCATACCAGGTACGTACAGAAGATGGTGTGTTGGTTGATGAGTCACCGGTGAGCGCACCGCTGGACTACCTGCACGGTCATGGCTCGCTGATTTCCGGCCTGGAGAAGGCGCTGGAAAATCGTGAAGTAGGCGATAAGTTTGACGTGAAAATCGCTTCTAACGATGCCTACGGCGAGTATGACGACAACCTGGTGCAGCGCGTTCCTAAAGACGTCTTTATGGGCGTTGACGAGCTGCAGGTTGGTATGCGCTTTATGGCAGAAACCGATCAGGGCCCGGTTCCGGTTGAAATCACTGAAGTGGAAGACGATCACGTTGTGGTTGATGGTAACCACATGCTGGCCGGTCAGAATCTGAGCTTCAATGTTGAAGTGATCGCCATTCGTGCCGCAACCGAGGAAGAGCTGGCTCATGGCCACGTTCACGGAGAGCACGATCATCACCACGATCACGACCACGGTCAAGGTGGTTGTGGCAATGGCGGCTGTGGCTGCAGCCACTAACAGCCGACGGGTTATGCCGGATAACCGCTGTCTCCTGGAGATGGCGGTTTTTTTTCGCCCGGATATCTCGCAGGTACGGATCTCCCGGCATCGACAAGCGGATGCCAGCCCCTGCGGATGATCCTGAGCCGCAGCGGCTGTTCCCCTTCACGCCACTTTTCACTATGTTTACCATTATGAACGGCAGAGCTGAAGGAAACCTGAGGTGATAATCGGGCGTCCGGATAAGACGCTGACTCCAGGGCAGGCGATCAGTGACGTTGCTGTTAGTGACTGGCCAACAATTCGTCAGAGCACTGTTCGTGGTTGAAACATCACAATAATCTTTTAACGATTACTGAAACTGTCGCTGAAGCCCGATCAGTAGTGCGGAGGGGGGGTTTCTTCCGACTGTGAGGCGATCATGGAAGGGGCTGCGGCTTTTAGCTTGTCCGTTAGCAAACGCATTTGCTCACGCAGCCTTGCCATATCCAGTTCGTGCTGCACGACGGTCTGATTCAGCTCTTCAATGGTGTGTTCCTGAAACGCCAGTTTATTCTCCAGCGCTTCAATTCGCTGTTCCAGCAATGTTTGTTGCATTTTGTTCCCTCTTGTTACTACTTACCGTTCGTTCGTTTGGGTGAATTATCCGATTCTAACGGCAAAAGAGAGGCTAAAGTAGGTAAAATGGCGTAAATTGGCGATTGAGGGTTGAAAATCAAGTCGTCGGAAACCATCACAGGTAGTGAAACTTTCCGGCAGCCGGATTGTCGGAATTTAACTTCTATATTTCAGGCGGGAGTATTTTTTTTCCCCCGCGCCCGATTGTAGTACGGACCGAAGGTCTGCAAACGATTCCCGAGGTGAGACGCTTCGGTTTTGGAGAAATGGATGAAATCATTATTTAAAGTCACATTGTTATCCGCCACGATGGCGCTTGCGCTGAATGCTCCACTGACAATGGCTGCTGATGCAGCCCCTGCTCAGAAAGCGGCAGAACAGGCTCCAAGGAACGCTGCGTTCAAAAATGACGATCAGCAATCTGCCTATGCGCTGGGTGCCTCACTGGGTCGCTACATGGAAAACTCCCTGAAGGAGCAGGAAAAACTGGGCATCACCCTGGACAAAAACCAGCTGATTGCCGGTGTCCAGGATGCGTTTGCCGGTAAAAGCAAACTCTCTGACCAGGAAATCGAAAAAACGCTGCAGTCCTTCGAAGGTCGTGTGAAAGCGGCCGCTCAGGCGAAAATAGAAAAAGATGCAAAAGAGAACGCCACCAAGGGTGAAGCTTTCGCCGCTAAATTCGCTAAAGAGAAGGGCGTTAAGAAAACTGAAACTGGCCTGCTCTACAAAGTTGAGAAAGCCGGTAGCGGTGATGCACCGAAAGACAGCGATACCGTAGTGGTTAACTACAAA
The DNA here is from genome assembly GCA_913775305.1 of uncultured Erwinia sp. Lineage (GTDB taxonomy): Bacteria > Pseudomonadota > Gammaproteobacteria > Enterobacterales > Enterobacteriaceae > Erwinia. The sequence goes on from CAJYIY010000034.1 coordinate 48,861, forward strand.
GGTACGCTGATTGACGGAACTGAGTTTGATAATTCTTACACCCGCGGTGAGCCGCTGTCGTTCCGTCTGGACGGTGTGATCCCAGGCTGGACTGAAGGCCTGAAGCAGGTTAAGAAAGGCGGTAAGATCAAGCTCGTGATCCCACCGAATCTGGCCTACGGCAAAAACGGTGTTCCTGGTATCCCGGCTAACTCCACGCTGGTGTTTGACGTTGAGCTGCTGGATATCAAACCTGCCGCAAAAGCGGAAGCACCAGAAGCCGCGCCAGCGAAAGGCACTGCCAAACAGCATTAATTGCTGCCTGCCGCCACCTTCGGGTGGCGGTTTTATTTCCCGGTCATACCTCGCTGTTTCTTCATGTTTTTTGCTAAGATCATCATTTCACGACAAAGTCGGGACACGGCTTTCTGATATTTGCTAGACTAGCCAGCGCGCATTTAATAAGAATGAGTCTGCCCTTGCGCTGTGTGACAGGCTCTTGTCAAAGGGTGGTGTCGTCTATGTCTGGTTCATTTCTTCCCGCCGATATAACGGATGCGGATCTGCTTGAGCAGCATCCCTTCGCGCCTGCGGATTTCGATATTTTAAGGTCTTACGAAGCCGTTGTGGATGGCCTGGCCATGCTGATCGGTTCGCACTGTGAGATCGTGCTGCATTCACTGGAAGATTTAAAATGCTCGGCGGTCAGAATCGCTAACGGTGAACATACCGGGCGTAAAATTGGTTCGCCGATAACCGACCTCGCGCTGCGTATGCTGCATGATATGACTGATGCAGACAGCAATGTTTCCAAAGCCTATTTCACTCGCGCTAAAAGCGGTGTACTGATGAAATCAGTCACCATTGCTATCCGCAACGGCAATCAGCGGGTTATCGGTCTGCTGTGCATCAATATGAATCTGGACGTCCCGTTTTCGCAAATCATGGCGACCTTCATGCCGCCGGAAACCCCGGATGTGGCCTCGTCAGTTAATTTTGCATCCTCGGTTGAAGACCTGGTCATGCAGACGCTGGAGTTCACCATTGAAGAGGTGAGCGCCGACCGTAATGTGTCGAATAACGCCAAGAATCGTCAGATTGTCCTGAATCTCTATGAAAAAGGGATTTTTGACATCAAAGATGCGATTAACCAGGTGGCCGATCGTTTAAATATCTCCAAGCATACCGTTTATCTTTATATCCGCCAGTTTAAAAACGGTGACTTCCACGGGCAGGACAAGTAATGCGCTTCACGCTGATGGTTACCGGACCGGCTTACGGCACACAGCAGGCGAGCAGCGCCTGGCAGTTTGCTAACGCACTGCTGGCGCAGGGACATCAGCTTGAGAGCGTGTTTTTTTATCGTGAAGGCGTGCTGAATGCCAGCCTGTTGAACGCTCCGGCCAACGATGAATTCGATTTAACGCGCGGCTGGCAGCAGTTGCAGCAGAAACACGGTATTGCATTGAACATCTGTGTGGCTGCGGCGCTGCGACGCGGTATTACCGATCGTCAGGAGGCGGAAAATCTGGGGCTGCCAACGGCGAACCTGGCCGACGGGTTTCAGCTTTCTGGCCTGGGCGCACTGGCCGAAGCGGCGCTGAACTGTGACAGAATGGTACAGTTTTAATGAATCGTATTGCATTTGTTTTCAGCCAGTCTCCGCATGGTTCGAGCGCAGGTCGTGAAGGATTGGATGCCGTACTGGCTACTTCAGCACTGAGTGACGAGATTGCGCTGTTCTTCATCAGCGATGGAGTTTTTCAGCTCACAGCGGGGCAGCAGCCTCAGGCAATCCTGGCGCGTAACTACATCGCGACTTTCGGCGTGTTGCCGCTGTATGACGTTGAGCAATGCTATATCTGTTCGGCTTCGCTGGCCGAACGGGGGATGGCTGCTGATGCAGCACGTGTATTGCCCGCTGAGGTGCTGACTCCGGAAGCACTGCGTGCCAGACTGGCTGAATTTGACCGGGTGCTTACTTTCTGAGGAAGCTATGCTGCACACTTTAATGACCTCACCGTTTCGCTGCGACCTGAATGCGATGGTACGCCTGCTGGCGGAAGGCGATGATATTCTGCTGTTGCAGGATGGCGTTATTGCTGCGCTGGACGGTAGCCCGGCACTTGAAGCGCTGTTGCAAGCCCCCATATCTCTTTTTGCTTTGAAAGAAGATCTTGACGCCCGCGGGCTTTTTGGTCAAATTTCAACCAATGTGACAGCGATAAGCTATACTGAGTTCGTCGCGCTGGCGGTTAAACACCCTCAGCAAATGACCTGGTAATGACGGTACCCCTGGTTATTTCTTGACTCTTTTTAAGCTCAGCCCTAAAATTCCGCGGCCTCGTGATTCCGCGAGGTGATTTATTACGTGTTTACGAAGCAAAAGCTAAATCCAGGAGCTATTTAATGGCAACAGTTAACCAGCTGGTTCGCAAACCACGCGTACGTAAAGTTGCAAAGAGCAACGTACCTGCGCTGGAAGCCTGCCCGCAGAAACGTGGTGTATGTACTCGTGTATACACTACTACCCCTAAAAAACCGAACTCCGCACTGCGTAAAGTATGCCGTGTTCGTTTAACCAATGGTTTTGAAGTTACCTCCTACATAGGTGGTGAAGGTCATAACCTGCAGGAACACTCTGTGATCCTGATCCGTGGCGGTCGTGTAAAAGACCTGCCAGGTGTGCGTTACCACACCGTTCGTGGCGCGCTGGACTGCTCAGGTGTTAAAGACCGTAAGCAGGCTCGCTCCAAGTACGGCGTGAAGAAGCCAAAGGCTTAATGGTTCTCCGTTAAGTAAGGCCAAACGTTTTAACCTTAATGTCAAAATAAACTCGTAGAGTTTTGGACAATCCTGAATTAACAACGGAGTATTTCCATGCCACGTCGTCGCGTCATTGGTCAGCGTAAAATTCTGCCAGATCCTAAGTTCGGATCAGAGCTGCTGGCCAAATTTGTCAATATCCTGATGGTAGATGGTAAAAAATCTACTGCTGAAGCTATCGTTTACAACGCGCTGGAGACCCTGGCTCAGCGTTCTGGTAAAAACGAGCTGGAAGCTTTCGAAGTAGCCCTGGACAACGTCCGCCCAACCGTGGAAGTTAAATCCCGCCGCGTTGGTGGTTCTACTTATCAGGTACCAGTTGAAGTCCGTCCGGTCCGTCGTAATGCCCTGGCAATGCGTTGGATCGTAGAAGCTGCTCGTAAACGCGGTGATAAATCTATGGCTCTGCGCCTGGCGAACGAACTTTCTGATGCTGCAGAAAACAAAGGTACTGCAGTGAAGAAACGTGAAGACGTTCACCGTATGGCCGAAGCCAACAAGGCGTTCGCTCACTACCGCTGGTAACAGCCCTGTAGTTGTTATTAACCCAGCGGGCGTTCAAGTGACTAACCCGCTGGGAATTAACTTAGAACGTCCGAGAATCAGAGGAATCAAATGGCTCGTAAAACACCCATTGAGCGCTACCGTAATATCGGTATCAGTGCGCACATCGACGCCGGTAAAACGACGACCACCGAACGTGTTCTGTTCTACACCGGTGTAAACCACAAAATCGGTGAAGTACATGACGGCGCAGCAACCATGGACTGGATGGAGCAGGAACAGGAACGTGGTATTACTATCACCTCCGCTGCGACCACCTGTTACTGGTCTGGTATGGCTAAGCAGTTTGAGCCACACCACGTAAACATCATCGACACCCCGGGACACGTTGACTTCACCATCGAAGTAGAACGTTCCATGCGTGTGCTTGACGGCGCAGTAATGGTTTACTGTGCGGTTGGTGGTGTTCAGCCACAGTCTGAAACCGTATGGCGTCAGGCTAACAAATATAAAGTTCCACGCATCGCGTTCGTTAACAAAATGGACCGCATGGGTGCTAACTTCCTGAAAGTTGTTGGTCAGATGGAAGCGCGTCTGGGTGCAAACCCAGTACCATTGCAGCTGGCTATCGGCGCAGAAGAGAAATTCACCGGTGTTGTTGATCTGGTGAAAATGAAAGCGATCAACTGGAACGACGCCGATCAGGGCGTGACCTTCGTTTACGAAGATATCCCAGCTGATATGCAGGAACTGGCCGAAGAATGGCGCGCGAAGCTGGTTGAAGCGGCTGCGGAAGGTTCTGATGAGCTGATGGAGAAATTCTTCAGCGGCGAAGAACTGACTGAAAAAGAGATCAAAGACTCTCTGCGTAAGCGCGTTCTGAAAAACGAAATCATCCTGGTTACCTGTGGTTCTGCATTTAAGAACAAAGGTGTTCAGGCGATGCTGGATGCGGTTGTTGAATACCTGCCGGCACCGAATGACGTTGAAGCCATCAACGGTATGCTGGACGACGGTAAAGACACCCCGGCCGTTCGTCACTCTGACGATAACGAGCCGTTTGCTGCACTGGCGTTCAAAATCGCTACCGACCCGTTTGTGGGTAACCTGACCTTCTTCCGCGTTTACTCTGGTGTTGTGAACTCTGGCGACACCGTGTTCAACCCGGTTAAGTCTGCTCGTGAGCGTCTGGGCCGTATCGTACAGATGCACGCTAACAAACGTGAAGAGATCAAAGAAGTTCGCGCGGGCGATATCGCTGCGGCTATCGGTCTGAAAGACGTGACTACCGGTGACACCCTGTGTGACCCGGACAGCGTGATCATTCTGGAGCGCATGGAGTTCCCTGAGCCAGTGATCTCGATCGCTGTTGAGCCAAAAACCAAAGCTGACCAGGAAAAAATGGGTCTGGCTCTGGGCCGTCTGGCGAAAGAGGATCCATCATTCCGCGTATGGACTGATGAAGAATCCAACCAGACCATCATCGCGGGTATGGGTGAGCTGCACCTCGACATCATCGTTGACCGTATGAAGCGTGAATTCAACGTTGAAGCGAACGTCGGTAAACCTCAGGTTGCTTACCGCGAAGCGATTCGCGCGAAAGTGACCGATATCGAAGGTAAACACGCCAAGCAGTCTGGTGGTCGTGGTCAGTACGGTCATGTTGTTATCGACATGTACCCACTGGAGCCGGGCTCTAACCCTAAAGGTTATGAGTTCGTCAACGACATCAAAGGCGGCGTGATTCCTGGCGAATACATCCCTGCCGTTGATAAAGGTATCCAGGAGCAGCTGAAATCCGGTCCTCTGGCTGGTTATCCAGTAGTTGATCTGGGTGTTCGTCTGCACTTCGGTTCATACCATGACGTTGACTCCTCTGAGCTGGCGTTTAAACTGGCGGCTTCTATCGCGTTTAAAGACGGCTTTAAGAAAGCAACGCCGGTTCTGCTTGAGCCAATCATGAAGGTTGAAGTAGAGACTCCGGAAGAGAACACCGGTGACGTTATCGGTGACCTTAGCCGTCGTCGTGGTATGCTCAAAGGACAGGAATCTAACGCTACTGGCGTTCAGATTCACGCTGAAGTTCCGCTGTCTGAAAAGTTCGGATATGCAACTCAGCTGCGTTCTCTGACCAAAGGCCGTGCTTCTTACTCTATGGAGTTCCTGAAGTACGATGATGCGCCGAACAACGTCGCTCAGGCCGTTATTGAAGCTCGTGGCAAATAAGCCACAGTTTTAAAATATTGATCCTATGCTCTCACCACAGGGTGAGAGCATTAAAGTAAGGAATATCGTCGTGGCTAAAGAGAAATTTGAACGTTCCAAACCCCATGTTAACGTAGGTACTATCGGCCACGTTGACCATGGTAAAACTACCCTGACTGCTGCTATCACCACCGTTCTGGCTAAAACCTACGGCGGTTCTGCTCGTGCATTCGACCAGATCGATAACGCACCAGAAGAAAAAGCACGTGGTATCACCATCAACACCTCTCACGTTGAGTATGACACCCCAACACGTCACTACGCACACGTTGACTGCCCGGGCCACGCCGACTATGTGAAAAACATGATCACCGGTGCTGCTCAGATGGACGGTGCAATCCTGGTTGTTGCTGCGACTGACGGCCCAATGCCTCAGACCCGTGAGCACATCCTGCTGGGTCGTCAGGTTGGCGTTCCTTACATCATCGTGTTCATGAACAAATGTGACATGGTTGATGATGAAGAGCTGCTGGAACTGGTTGAGATGGAAGTTCGTGACCTGCTGTCACAGTACGACTTCCCAGGCGACGACACTCCAATCGTTCACGGTTCTGCACTGAAAGCACTGCAGGGCGAAGCGGAGTGGGAAGCGAAGATCATCGAACTGGCCGGTTACCTGGACAGCTACATCCCAGAGCCAGAGCGTGCTATCGATAAGCCATTCCTGCTGCCAATCGAAGACGTGTTCTCTATCTCCGGCCGTGGTACCGTTGTGACCGGTCGTGTAGAGCGCGGTATCAT
>CAJYIY010000035.1 GCA_913775305.1 uncultured Erwinia sp.
GCGCACGGCCGGATGTGACAGTCACCCGCTATCAGTATGACGCGTGCGACCGCCCGGTGACGCGAACCTTTGTGCCGGAAACACCGCAGGCGCACCGGGTGACGTTTGATGCGGCGGGGAAGCTGACGGGTGAGGAGACGCCCGACGGCACGACCACCTTTATTAGCTACAACGCGGCAGGGCTGCTGACGTCTGCGACCCTGACGCACGCCAACGCCGATGCTCCGCAGAACGTGAGTTTTGAGTATGATCGGCTGGGACGGCTGAGGGCTGAAACCCGACTTGCGGACAATACTGAATATCTGTTCGTCGCGGAAAAGCGCCATGAAAAAGCCTGACTGTGATGATAAAGACATCACAAACATCGCAGTGTATAAATCGATGGGAAAGCATATCAATGCAACTCTGCAGCAAGATATCCCTGAAGGTACGCCAAAGTTTTCGATTAACCCCCCGGTAAACCGGCGGAAAACAGGCAATAAAAAACCCGCAAACTCAGAGAGAATGCGGGCTTTTTAAGGGGCTGCCGGTCAGTTAATAAAACTCACCGGCGGATAATTTGGTCGGCACGAGAGGATTTGAACCTCCGACCCCGGACACCCCATGACCGTGCGCTACCAAGCTGCGCTACGTGCCGATAACTGCAGTCTATATTACTCAACTGCTCTTCGAATGCAAGTAGCTAACATCTTGACTGCGTTATATTTATACAGTTAGTTAGCGATAAAACGTTTTTCATCGGTCAACACCTGGAGCAACAGCGCCAGCTGCGGCTTATGATTTTTCAGTTCCTCGCCCTGCGAATTCCACGCCGTATAGCTGCCGTTGTTATCCAACAGCAGGGTTTCACTGGCGGTGGTAATCACCAGGCGGTGGTTGCTGATGCTGCTTGCCACCCAGTTATGACGACGTTTTGAAGAGAACAGATCTTCCCCCTGGGAATAGTCTGCCAGCGGCGTACTTACGTGGAGCAGACGCTGCATCAGAGTCGCCATAATGTCCTGATGATCGGTGAGCTTGTTCACCGTTTGTGCAGGAGTTTTGGGCCAGTGTACGATCAGCGGCACCTGCAGCGCAGCGCGGTTGCCGGGGTTGGTGTCGCCTTCCAGCACCACGCCGTGCTGAGCGGTGATGATCACCACGGTGTTATCCAGTAAGCCTTTCTGCTCCAGCGTGGTCAGCACGGTCTGGATCTGCCGATCGACGCTGGCGGCGGCGCGGCTGTAGCGGCGCAGACGTTGCTTATCGGCATTCTCCCCGCCGCTGTTATCCGCAGTGGTCAACGACAGATAAGAGAACCACGGGCTGCGATCGTTCTTTTGCCCTTGCAGCCAGTTTTTCCACTGGCTGGTGGTCTGATCGTTACTCTGAGCGCGGGCTTCCGGCAGCGAGAAATCTGACAACAGCGCCTGACGATACAGCGGCGAGCTGAAACCGTCGCTGGCGAACAGACCAAACTGATAGCCCTGTTTGCCCAGCGTGCCAATCAGCGTTGAGGCGATGCGCGATGAGAGTACACCGTCCATATAGCTGGGTGAAATACCATAAAACAGCCCAAACAGGCCGCTATCATCGTTAGATCCGGAGCTGAAATGCTGGCTGAAGCGCACGTTGCTTTCGGCGAAGCGCGTCAGATTGGGCAGCATTTCAGGCAGGGTGGCATTATTCAGGCCATCGACGGTAATGACCAGCAGGTTGTTGCCCGTTCCCCGATCGCTGACGGTAATATCGCTAAGCGGATAGGCGACCGACAGCGCTTCAGGATTGCCCTGTTGCACCAGTCGGCGCTGATATTCCTGGGCATCCAGCAGCCCGTATTTTTCCAGGAAGCGGCGTGCCGTCATCGGATAAGAGAGCGGCAAATTCGAACGCTGCATGGTGATCGGACGGTAGAAGTTGGCATCCGCCCAGATATACATCAGGTGGCTGGCAAAGAAAGCGCTGATAAACAGCGCCGCCAGCGGCTTTCCAAAACTGCGCCGGTTAAGGCTGCGAAGTTTTTGCCAGCTCCAGGTGGCAAACAGCATCTCCACCAGGAAAATAACCGGCACGCTGATAAACATCAGCTGCCAGTCGCGCGCCAGTTCGCTCTGATCGGGATTAATCACCAGCTCCCAGACGACCGGGTTCAGGTGCAGATGGAACCGTTCAAAAACAGCACCGTCGACCAGGATCAGCGTCAGCCCCGCCGTGGCGATAATGGCCGACAGGAAGCGTAACAGCCGCTGCGACATGACCACGAAGGTCAGCGGGAAAACGACCAGCAGGTAGACGGCAAAAACGATAAAGCTGAAGTGGCCAATCCAGCTACTGAACGCATAAATCCGACCGGCCAGCGAGGTTGGCCAGTCGGAAACAAACAGGTAGCGGCTACCCAGAATGAACGCAAAGATAATGTTAAACAGGGCGAACCAGTGCCCCCAGCTTATCATCTGGGAGACTTTTTCACGGTAGCGCTGCCGATTTGTTACCATAACGGGATCAGAGTCGTCTCATCAGTGGGCTTTGTCTTCGCGTACCGACGCCTGAAGCGCTTCGGCAAACGAACGAGCCATGGTCTGGCGCTGCGCAGGTGCAACGCTGGTATTGAGCAGGTTGGTCACCATATTTCCCAAAACCATCAGGGAAAGATCGGTAGGAGTCTGATTTTTCTCCAGTACCTGGACCAGTTCTGCGAGGATTTTTTCCACGCGCTCGTTAGTGTAACGGGATGATTGTGCCATAGCGTCTATTTTACTGAGATTTAAAAGGCGCCATTTTAGCGTAACGGCGGGTTTTTTTCTGCATTTTTATCGTCAGCAACAGGTGAATGTTACTGCTGATTGGTTGATCGAAACAGCACAGGGTGATTGAATACGCGCCTGTGCCAAAAGGAGAGTTTACCATGAGTCTGGATATCGACCAGATTGCCCTTCATCAGCTGATTAAGCGTGATGAACAGACGCTGGATCTGGTTCTTCGCGATTCGCTGTTGCCGTCCACACCGGCCGTCTCCGCCATGATGGAAGAGCTGCATCGGGTATACAGCGCTAAAAGTAAAGCCTATGGCCTGTTCAACGAAGAGAGCGAACTGGCCGATGCACTGCGCAACTGCCGTAAAGGCGAGGATGATTTTCTTGCATTCAGCCGTGCTGCCACCGGTCGCCTGCGCGATGAATTAGGTCAGTATCCTTTCGCGGAAAGCGGCGTGGTGCTGTTTGGCCAGTATCGTTACCTGGCAGTGAACTATCTGCTGATTGCGGTGCTGAGCAGCCAGAACAGTATGCGCGTCAACGAAGAGCTGGATATCAGCAGCACGCAGTTCCTGGATATTAATCATGCGGATATTGTCGCGCGTGTCGATTTAACCGAGTGGGAAACCAACCCGGAATCAACCCGCTATCTGACCTTCCTGCGTGGGCGGGTCGGGCGCAAAGTCGCCGATTTTTTTATGGACTTTCTCGGTGCAAGCGTGGGCCTGGATACGAAAGCACAAAACCGTGGGCTGTTGCAGGCGGTGGATGACTACTGCGCGGAAGCCAGCCTCGATAAAAACGAACGTCAGAATTACCGCCAGCAGGTGTACAGTTACTGCAACGAACAGCTGCAGGCAGGCGAGGAGATTGAGCTGCAGGGGCTGTCAGAAGAGCTGGCTCCGCTGGGTGACAAATCCTTTAAGGCGTTTACCGCCGAGCAGGGCTACGAACTGGAAGAGAGCTTCCCGGCGGATCGCAGCACCCTGCGTCAGCTGACCAAATTCGCCGGCAGCGGCGGCGGCCTGACCCTGAATTTTGACGCCATGCTGCTGGGCGAGCGTATTTTCTGGGATCCGACCACCGATACCCTGACGATTAAGGGCACGCCGCCAAATCTGCGCGATCAGCTGCAGCGCCGCACCAGCGGTCAGTAAGCGCCCGTGGCAGGCCTGATATCCGGTCTGCCCAAATTCAGCACAAAAAAAACGCCGCGAATGCGGCGTTTTTTTAACATCAGTGACGAACGAGCAGTTAAGCGCGAACGAAGTCGATGTGGTGCAGTTTTGGCTTGAACGGATGACGCTGAACAGCCTGCACTTTAACTTTGATTTCTTTACCATCGGCAACCAGAGTCAGCACTTCGTCGTAGAAACCTGGCTTAGCCTGCAGGTTCATTACGGAGTCGTGGTCCAGTTCGATAGAAACAGCTTCTTCTTTACCACCGTAAACGATAGCGGGGAATTTGTTAGCTGCACGCAGGCGGCGGCTCGCACCCTTACCCTGCTCTTTACGTACTTCTGCATTGATAGTGAACATTTAAAAGTCTCTTCAGTTTTTGTTCCTGCTACAGGCGACCCAGCAGCAGGCGGAGTGTTCAGCCTTTGCTTAGCAAAAGCGGGCGGCATTATAGCCCTGTTTGCCGCCGTGGGCAATGTAATAAACTCAGCGCAGTTGATTCGCGCGCCGGAAACGTCCCTGGTAATCAAAGACTTTTTCCCGAATTTGCCAGAAATGGCGCTGTTTGCGGGCGACAATAAAATCAGGATGGCGCAGCAGTGGCTGAAGGTTAACGATATCCCCGGCCGTATTCCAGCCGAGTGGAACGCCCGGTGCACGCTGATGTGGACGTAAAAACAGCTGTTCAAAAGCGGTACGCTGTGCCGGGCTTTTCAGCCGGAAACGCTCGCTCACCTCGGTGGCCTCTTCGTCAAAGTAGCGCGCCTTCAGCCACTCACCGTGCTCATCACGCCCGGCCTCCAGCACCATCGCCGCACAGCGCAGCACCAGCGCGTCCTTAAGCTTTAGCGCGGCTTTCAGCATGTCATCGGGATCGACCAGAATAGTATTGCACTCCCGACAGCGGCGGGCGGCGATATCATTTTCGGCGTTGCACTGCGGGCAGTGCTTAAAGCGGAAGCGGTAATCGCACTGTTCGCGCCCGCCTTCATCATCCTCCAGCACACCCTGGCAGCGGCGTCCGAAGTGCTCAATAAGAGTGCCGTCGGCGGTGGTTTTTCCCCAGAAGGTATTGGCGAAGCCGCAGGCAGGACAGAAAACCTGCACCGGTATATTGTCGCTTTTTCCTTTTGGCGTACCCACCTCGGGCGTGAAGAGGTCGTGGGGGTTCCCGGCATAGTCGAGGATCAGACAGTCGCTTTTACCCGGACTGAGGCGCAGCCCACGGCCGACGATCTGCTGGTAGAGACTGACCGATTCGGTGGGGCGCAGAATAGCAATCAAATCGACATGGGGAGCATCAAAACCGGTGGTGAGTACCGCCACGTTAACCATATAGCGCAGTTGACGCGCTTTGAAGGCGGTAATCAGAGCATCTCGTTCGGCGGCAGGGGTTCCGGCGCTGATTAACGCTTTGCTTTCCGGCAGCAGGCCGAGAATTTCCCGGGCGTGCTCTACGGTGGCGGCAAAAATCATCACGCCCTGACGCTCGCGGGCAAATTCAACGATTTGCTGAATGATATGCGGCGTAATGCGCTGCTGCTGCTTCAGTTCGCGGTTGAGATCGGCCTCACTGAACAGGCCGTTTTCCTGCGCCTGAAGTCGGCTGAAATCATACTGCACCACCGGCATATCAAGCCGCTCAGGCGGCACCAGAAAGCCATGCCTGATCATATAGCGCAGCGGCAGCTCGTAGATGCAGTCGCGAAACAGTGCCTGCTCATTACCGCGTACCATACCGTGGTAGTGAAACTGATAGATCCAGCCTTTCCCCAGACGGTAGGGCGTGGCGGTGAGGCCGAGCAGACGCAGCTGCGGATTTCGCTGACGCAGCAGAGTAATGATCTGCTGATACTGGCTGTCGTCGGCATCGCTGATGCGATGGCATTCATCAACAATCAGCAGGGAAAAGCGGTCATCAAACTGCGCCAGGTTGCGCGCCACCGACTGCACGCTGCCAAACACCACTTTCGCCTCGCTCTCCTTACGCTGCAGTCCGGCGGCAAAGATATCCGCCTGCAGTCCATAGGCCTGATATTTTGCGTGGTTCTGTGCCACCAGCTCTTTTACGTGAGCCAGAACCAGCACCCGACCCCGCGCCACCCGGGCCAGTTCGGCAATCACCAGGCTTTTGCCCGCGCCGGTCGGCAGCACGATGACCGCGGGTTCGGTGGAGCGGCGAAAGTAACTGACGGTGGCGTCCACCGCCTCCTGTTGATAGGGGCGTAGGGTAAAAGACATGAAGACTCACTGCGGCGAAAAATATTGGGCTATTATGCCATGAAAGGGCGTGATGAGGACTATTCCCCTGTGCCGCTGGGATTTCTGCGGCTATACTGGCGTTTCCATTCTGGATGAGCGCCTCGCGCCACATCACAAGACGTTAAACGTCAGTTTTCATTCCAAAATACAGGTAGTGCAGAGTTAATGCGACTTGATAAGTTTTTATCCCAGCAGCTGGAAGTGAGCCGCGCCATTGCCGCGCGTGAGCTGCGAGCAAAAAGAGTGACCGTTGACGGTGAAATCGTGCGCGATGGCGCATTTAAGCTGACCCCGGAAAATCAGGTAGAGTTTGACGGTAATCCGCTGCAGCAGCAGCTGGGGCCACGCTATTTTATGCTGAATAAGCCGGTGGGTTATGTCTGCTCGACCGACGACCCCGATCATCCTACCGTGCTCTATTTCCTTGCAGAACCGACCGCTCACAAACTGCATGCCGCCGGTCGTCTGGATATTGATACCACCGGTCTGGTACTGATGACCGATGATGGCCAGTGGTCGCACCGGATTACCTCTCCGCGTCATCACTGCGAGAAAACGTATCTGGTGACCCTTGAGCACCCGCTGAGTGACGATACGGCGCAGCAGTTTGCCGATGGCGTGCAGCTGCATAATGAAAAAACGCTGACCAAACCGGCAGTGCTGGAAGCGCTCGACGAACACCACGTTCGCCTCACCATCAGCGAAGGCCGCTATCATCAGGTAAAACGGATGTTTGCGGCGGTAGGAAATCGCGTGGTGGAACTGCATCGCGAACGCATTGGTGATATCCACCTGGATGCCGATCTGGAGCCGGGTGAATATCGTGCGCTGACCGCGGAAGAAATCGCCAGCGTCGGGCTGACGCGCTAGCAGATAATCAAGTCAAAGGGGGCGTGAGTGTCGAAGGAGAAAAATTCTTCTGCAGGACTGGTGGTGATCCTCGGGCTGTTGGCGATGCTGATGCCGCTGTCGATCGATATGTATCTGCCCGCGCTGCCGCAGATTGCCCGGGAGTTTGGCGTATCGGCGGGTAGCGTACAGATGACGCTGAACGCCTATATCCTTGGCTTTGCGCTCGGTCAGCTGATTTATGGCCCGCTTGCGGACAGCTTTGGCCGCAAGCCGGTGATTGCGGCAGGCACGCTGATCTTTGCCGTGGCCGCCGCCGCCTGCGCGCTTTCACAGAGTATCGAGCAGCTGATTAACCTGCGTTTCCTGCACGGCCTGTCGGCAGCGGCGGGCAGCGTGGTGATCAGCGCCCTGATGCGTGACAGCTACTCGAAAGAGGAGTTCTCGCGCATGATGTCCTTTGTGATGCTGGTGACCACCGTTGCGCCGCTGCTGGCACCCATTGTCGGCGGCTGGCTGCTGCTGATCTGGAACTGGCATGCTATTTTCTGGAGCATATCGGTGGCGGCCATTATCACCACCCTGCTGGTGGTCACGCAGATCAAAGAGACGCTGCCAAAGGAAAAGCGGCAGCGCTTTCATCTGCGCACCACGCTGGGTAATTTTCTCTCACTGTTTCGCCATAAGCGGGTGTTCAGCTATATGCTGGCCAGCGGCTGTTCGTTTGCCGGCATGTTCTCGTTTCTGAACGCCGGGCCCTTCGTTTACATCGAACTGAACCACATCTCGCCGCAGGACTTTGGCTACTATTTTGCCCTGAACGTGGTGTTCCTGTTTCTGATGACCTTGCTGAACAGCCGCTGCGTGCGGCGCTTCGGGCCGCTGGCCATGTTCCGCTTTGGATTACTGATTCAGTTCGCCATGGCGGTCTGGCTGCTGCTGGTCAGCGCGCTGGATCTTGGCTTCCTGTCGCTGGTCTTCGGCGTGGCCATGTATATCGGCTGCGTGGCGATGGTGTCATCGAATGCCATGGCGGTAATTCTGGACGAGTTCCCGCATATGGCGGGCACCGCGTCTTCGCTGGCCGGCACGCTGCGCTTTGGCGTCGGCGCGCTGGCAGGCGCGCTGCTGTCGACCATGACGTTTAGCAGCGCGTGGCCGATGGTCACGGCCATCTTTATCTGCGCGACGCTGTCGATGATGATGTTCCTCTATGCGGCCCGCCCGCGTCATACCCAATCTGCCTGATTCTTGCGCCGGGTCTGACCCGGCGAAAGCCACAGAACGCGTTTCCTGCGGCAACGGCCCGTGCATGGGCATCGGGTTTATGCGGCAGGGTATCCCTGCCTGCGCGCTTCAGTAGCGCAGCCGCTGTTGATTATTTGTGAAATGCCACGCTGTAAAAGTAACAATATTGCTACGAAAACGGTTGTTATCCCTCAGGAGACGCGGTAAAAATACCTGATAAATGAGATATACCTCTCAAAAAAAGACTATAAAAATTGTGGATTAGTCAGTTAAGAAAACCGATCCGGAATAAATAGTGATTATTTTCATGTGATTAGGTTTATTTCCACAAATGACGATTTACCTTGTAAAATTATTGTGAAAATATTGTTTAAAATTCACTCTGGGGAACGACGTTGAATATACTACAACATTCAGTGGTGCACCGTTTGCCCGTCAGCTATCGATGCTGCATCGGTCCCGCTGGCGTCACCGTAGAACCACAGACCGCTAACGCGCTGAACAGCGACGACGATCTGATCGGGCTGCGCCTGCTGAGCCACAACGGCGATTCAGCCTGGGAAATCATGCAGAACATCAAACTGGCGCTGGCAGACATACAGCTGGAATGTTCCGTGCTGGAACTGGAGGGCGAGCCCTGCCTGTTTGTTCACCGCCAGGATGAATGCACCACCACCTGCCGCCTGAAGAACTTTGGCGTCGGCATTGCAGAAACTATCGCCGGTGCGCATGACGATGAAGCCTGCTACAGCCGGTCAACCTCAACGCCGTGATTAACCAGGTCCACCGGTGAACGCCCTGTTTAAGCCAGCATCAGCAGCTGGCGGGTATAATCCTGCTGCGGCGCGTTAAAAATTTTTTCGCATTCCCCCTGTTCGACCACTTCTCCCTGCTGCAAGACCACCACCTGGTGACAAAGCGATCGTACCACCTGTAAATCGTGGCTGATAAAAATATAGGCCAGCCGGTGCTGCTGCTGCAGTTTCTTCAGCAGGGCGAGGATCTGCTTTTGCACCGTACGATCCAGTGAAGAGGTCGGTTCATCCAGAATAATCAGCTGTGGTTGCAGTATCAGCGCGCGGGCAATAGCAATACGCTGGCGCTGACCGCCGGAAAACTCTGCCGGATAGCGCTGGCGCGTTTCCGGATCCAGCCCCACTTCCTGCATCGCGGTGATCACCTTCGCTTCACGCTGCGCTGCATTCAGTTCGGGATGGTGAACCTGAAGACCCTCAGCGATAATTTGCAGGACGTTCAGCCGGGGATTCAGCGCTGAATTGGGGTCCTGAAACACCACCTGGATCTGACGCCGCACCGGCAGCATCTGTTTACGACTCCACTGATGAAGCGGCTGGTTGTTAAACCAGATATCCCCGCCGGAGGCGATAAGCCGCAGCAGTGCCAGCCCGGTGGTGCTCTTACCGGAGCCGGACTCTCCGACCAGGCCCAGCGTTTCGCCGGGATGGAGGTTAAAACTCAGCGATTTCAGCGCGTGGTGATAGCCTACCGTGCGGCGCATCAGTCCCTTTTTAATCGGGAACGCCACCTGCAAATTCTCAACCTTCAGCAAGGGAGGCCGATCCGCGTCGGCGGGTTCGGGACGGCCTTCCGGCTCGGAGTTCAGCAGCTGACGAGTGTAAGGGTGCTGCGGTGTGCTGAACAGCTGCTGCGTGCTGTTGTGTTCCACAGCCTGACCGCTGCGCATAACCGTCACGCTGTCGGCGAGCCGACGCACGATGTTGAGGTTATGGGTGATAAACAGCAGGCCCATGTTCAGTTCCTGCTTCAGCTCTTTCAGCAGCATCAGGATCTGCGCCTGTACCGTCACATCCAGCGCGGTAGTGGGTTCGTCGGCGATTAACAGCTCCGGCTGTGTCAGCAGCGCCATGGCAATCATTACGCGCTGGCGTTCGCCGCCGGAAAGCTGATGGGGAAAGTCAGCTAACCGGCGGGCGGCATTGCGGATGCCCACGCGATCCAGACAGTTGAGTATTTCGGCACGGGCCGCTTCCCGACGCATGCCGCGATGTAGCGACAGCACCTCGTACAGCTGCTTTTCAATATTGTGCAGCGGGTTCAGCGAAACCATCGGCTCCTGAAAAATCATCGCCATGCGATTACCGCGCGGCCTGCGCGGTAATCGCATGGCGATGATTTTT
>CAJYIY010000036.1 GCA_913775305.1 uncultured Erwinia sp.
GATCAGTATGCTCAGAGGTTGTGCCATGCGTCCGTTTCACTTTCGGTAAATACACAGAAAACAGCGTACCGCTGGGCTGATTATCCTCCAGCGTCATCGCGCCACCGCAGCGAGCCACGTAGCCTGCGATCAGACTGAGGCCAATACCGTGCTCACCGTCGCTGTCAGCCTTGCTGCTGACTCCCCATTTGAAGACGGCTTCGCGCCGATCTTCCGCAATACCGCAGCCCCGATCGCTCACCTCAATCAGCACCTCCGCACCCTCATCACTCAGATACAGCTCGACGATGCGGTCGTCAGGCGGGCAGCCCAGACTGGCTTCAAAGGCATTATCCAGCAGATTGCCAACGAGGGAGGCAAACTCGCTGCTCGCCAGTCCCTCCGGCAGCTGGTGCAGCTGGCTACCATCGGCAATCGTCAGCGTCAGGCCCAGCGCGTACGCCCGCTGCATCTTGCCGCACAGCAATCCGGCCAGCTGGCGGTCAGCAAAGGATGCCAGCAGGCGGTCAACCCGCGCCTGCTGTGCGCTGGACTCCCCGTGCACCATCTCCAGCACCCGATCGTACTCCTTCAGCTGCAGCAGGCCATTGATCGTCGACATCCAGTTTAGCTGTTCATGCCGCTGGGTTCGCAGACCATCCATATACCGCTGCATGCCGCTTATCCGGCGGCGAAGATGCAGCGCAAACAGCCACCACAGCAGCAGCAGGATCGCCAGCAGCATCCCCCAGGCAGCGGCTATCGGCAGGATAAAGTCCCGTCGCCAGCCCTCAATTTTGCTGGAGAGATAGCCCAGTGACACCACGCCAATCACCCTGCCATGAGCATCAAATACCGGCGTTTTCGCGCGCAGCGCCACCCCGATCGACCCTTTACCGCTGATAAAATAGCTTTCGCCCTTCTCCAGCGCACCGGATTTGGTCCACTGCATCGGGTAGCCAATTTTGGCAGGATTGGGGTGATAAAGACGGATCGACTGACGGTCGCCAATCACCAGATAGTCGAAGTCGGATCCCCCTGCCAGACGCTGAACGATAGTCCGCAGCCGGGCAGTATCGCGCGCCTGCACCGCGGCCACCACGCTGTCGTTGGAGGCGATAATTCTGGCCTGATTCATCGCCATCTCGCGCACCTGGTGGTTCAGATAGTCTTCAAATCTGGCAAAAAAACAGTGACCCAGCGCCGTGATTAACAGCGCGGAGGTCAGTAGCAGCAGCAGGAAGAAGCGCAGAGAAAACGTTCGATGCTCTGAAAACCGTAAACAACGTTTATTCATTTTACTGAGCATCGCTTATTTCCTTTGCTGCCATACCGCCTCCCCTCCGCTATTAAAAACGCAATCGTCACTGCCGTAAAGCAAAGAAAATCCCGCCATCCCTGGTTACAAAATGAATTAAGCAAATAAAAACCATTAAGCTCTTTAAATCAGCGCGCAGTTTATGAAATAAATCAAAAAAACCCGTTTCTCCCGCACGTAATATCGCCTTACCGTCCGTTAACGCATGCATTTACGTCAGAAATGCCGTTGATTTTAAAACGTTATTATCCTTTACGCGATTTCACAACGCGCGTAAAGAGGTGAAAAAAAAGAATATGTTATCTCATTGTGTCTTTGCTCAGGTTAAACGTGCCGAAAACCGAAAGATGGCCGCCATTATTCAATTCCTGCGAAGCAATGGTCTGAATATTGATACTTCGATAGAGGTATTTATTACCGTGACGCGTGATGATCATCTTATCGCCTGCGGAGGTATTGCCGGAAATATTATTAAATGTGTCGCCATCAGCGAGTCCGCACGCGGTGAAGGGCTGGCGCTGACGCTGGCCACTGAACTCATCAATCTGGCCTACGAACGCCAGACCACGCACTTATTTATTTACACCAAATGCGAGAATGAGGCGTTGTTCCGGCAGTGCGGATTTTATCCCCTAGCCCGCGTTCCCGGCATGATGGTGCTGATGGAAAATGACGCCACCCGCCTGCAACGCTATGCCAGCTATCTGACAACTCTGCGGCAGGGCGGCAGTAAAACCGGCTGCATCGTGATGAATGCCAATCCGTTCACCCTGGGTCATCGCTACCTGATCCAGCAGGCGACCAGCCAGTGCGACTGGCTGCACGTGTTTCTGGTCAAGGAAGACACCTCGCGGTTTCCCTATGAAGATCGGCTGGCGCTGGTCCGTGCCGGAACCGCCGATATCCAGCGTCTGACGGTGCATCGCGGCTCAGAGTACCTGATCTCGCGTGCCACCTTTCCCTGTTACTTCATCAAAGAACAGGGAGTGATCAACCACTGCTACACCGAAATCGACCTGCAAATTTTTCGTCAGTACCTGGCTCCGGCGCTGGGAATTACCCACCGGTTTGTCGGCAGCGAGCCCTTCTGTACCGTAACCGCTGGCTATAACCGCGATATGCGCCGCTGCCTGAGCGATCCGGCGATGGATGCCCCCGCCATAGAGATGGTGGAGATCGCACGTTTGCAGTACCAGGGCAACGCCATTTCTGCCTCCTGGGTTCGCCAGCTGCTGGTGAAAAAGCAGGCAGAGCTCATCAGGCAGCTGGTTCCGCCCTCCACCTTCGACTATCTGCAGCAGATGCTTACCGCAGATAAACATTTCTGTTCTGAATCAGCCACAGAGGAAACATGAAAATAGTTCATCCCGCCGTAGCTGGCACTCTGGAATCGGGCGATGTGATGATCCGCATCGCTCCCGCCGACAGCCAGGAGATCGACCTGCAGATTCACAGCAGCGTTGAAAAGCAGTTTAGCGCGGCGATCCGCGCCACGATTTTGCAAACGCTCCGCCAGTACGGCGTGCAGGGCGTCCAGCTTATCGTTGACGACAAAGGCGCACTGGACTGCATTTTGCGCGCCCGGCTGGAAACCCTGCTGGCCCGCGCTGCCGACCTGACCGCCCTGCCGTGGGAGAGCGAAAAATGACTCACCCTCATCAGGTTGCACTGCGCTCGCGGATCCGCCGCAGCATGCTGTTTGTGCCCGGTGCCAACGCGGCGATGGTCAGTAATGCGTTTATCTATCCTGCCGATGCGCTGATGTTTGATCTTGAAGATTCGGTCATCCTGCGTGAAAAAGACGCCGCGCGTCGCCTGGTCTACCACGCCCTGCAGCATCCGCTGTATCAGCAGGTGGAAACCATCGTGCGGGTGAATGCGCTGGACTCGGCTTTCGGCCTGGACGATCTGGCAGCCGTGGTGCGCGGCGGCGCGGATATCGTGCGCCTGCCGAAAACGGACAGCGCGCAGGATATTACAGATATTGAAACGGAAATCAGCCGAATTGAGGCGCAGTGTGGCCGTGAGCCCGGCAGTACCGGTCTGCTGGCGGCGATCGAATCCGCCAGGGGAATTACCCAGGCGGTGGCGATTGCCCACGCCTCACCGCGTCTGATCGGCATCGCGCTGGGAGCGGAAGACTACGTGCGCGATCTGCGCACCGAACGTTCCCGCGACGGTGTGGAACTGCTGTTTGCCCGCTGCGCCATCCTGCAGGCGGCGCGGTCAGCAGGCATTCAGGCATTCGATACCGTCTACTCTGATGCCAGCGATGATGCCGGTTTCCTGCATGAAGCCGCGCATATCCACCAGCTGGGTTTCGATGGCAAATCGCTGATAAACCCGCGCCAGATCGATCTGTTGCACAATCTCTTTGCGCCAACGCGCAAAGCTTTTACTCAGGCTCAGCAGGTTGTGGAGGCCGCTGAAACGGCGGCCCTCGAAGGACGCGGCGTTGTCTCACTGAACGGAAAAATGGTGGACAGCCCGGTGATTGAGCGTGCGCGACGGGTTCTTTCCCGCGCGGCGCTCTCCGGGCTTCGTGATGAATAAGGACAGACAGACGATGATTCAGCATCAACAGCAGCCTCCCCTCAATGGGGAGCGTCAGCCAGGGGGGGACACCCCGGCATATCAACCGGCTTCCGGACTCAATCTGCGGTCGCAGAAACCGCGCGACGGTAAGCTCTGCGCCACGCTGGAAGCGGCAATTCGCCGGGCGGGGCTGAAGGATGGCATGACCGTATCCTTCCATCACGCTTTTCGCGGCGGCGATCTGACGCTGAACGCGGTGATGGAGGCTATCGCCGGTATGGGATTTAAGAACCTGACGCTGGCGTCAAGTTCGCTCAGCGACTGCCATGCGCCGCTGATTGACCATATCCGCAACAATGTGGTCGCCCGTATTTACACCTCCGGTCTGCGCGGCCCGCTGGCGGAGGCGATCTCGCGCGGGCTGCTTGCCGAACCGGTCCAGATCCATTCCCACGGCGGGCGCGTCACGTTACTTGAGCTGGGTGAACTGTCGATTGATGTCGCCTTCCTCGGCGTCTCCGCCTGCGACCCGGCGGGTAACGCGACTGGCCAAACTGGCCGCGCCTGCTGCGGCTCGCTGGGCTATGCCAAAGTGGATGCCGCGTTTGCCCGGCAAGTGGTGCTGTTGACCGAGACGATCGTCAGCTATCCGCTCGCACCGGCCAGCCTGGCTCAGGACCAGGTTGACCTGATTGTTCAGGTTGATCGGGTGGGTGACGCCGACAAAATTGGGGCGGATGCCACCCGCATGACCAACAATCCCCGCGAGCTGCTGATCGCCCGCAGCGCCGCCCGGGCGATCGTTAATTCCGGCTACTTCAAAACAGGCTTTTCGCTGCAAACCGGCACCGGCGGGGCTTCACTGGCGGTCACCCGTTTCCTTGAAGACAGCATGCGCCGTGAAAATATTCACGCCGCCTTTGCGCTTGGCGGCATTACGGCTGCGATGGTCGATCTGCACGAAAAGGGCCTGATCGGCAGGCTGCTCGATGTACAAAGCTTCGATCGCCACGCGGCGGAATCGCTGGCGCGCAACCCCGGTCATATCGAGATCAGCGCGAACCAGTACGCCAACTGCCGTTCCAAAGGTGCCTCGGTCGATCGCCTTGATGTGGTGATCCTCAGTGCGCTGGAGGTGGATACCGGCTTTAACGTCAACGTGCTGACCGGCTCCGATGGGGTGCTGCGCGGCGCGTCAGGCGGTCACTGTGATACCGCCGAGGCCGCTTTATTGTCGATTATCGTTGCCCCACTGGTGCGCGGCCGCATTCCCACACTGGTTGACAGGGTTACCACCTGCGTGACGCCCGGCTCCAGCATTGACATTCTGGTTACCGATCACGGTATGGCGGTGAACCCGGCGCGTGCTGAACTGGCAGAGCGCTTAAAAGCCGCCGGAATGAAGGTGGTGACGGTTGAGTGGCTGCGCGAACGGGCGGAACAGCTGACCGGTAAGCCGCAGCCGTTGGCATTGACCGACCGGACGATCGCCGTGGTGCGCTATCGCGACGGTTCAGTGATCGACGTCGTTCGTCAGGTAAGGGAGTAAACCATGCCGCTTTATGTCACTTCAGCCACCGGTGCCGCGATCGGCGTTGAGGCGTTGCTGGCCAGTCGGGATGCCCGCCGCGCACGTCAGCAGGACTGGCTGGCGCGTGAGGCCAGCACGCTGATCTCCTTTACCGTGCTGGCCCCCGGCCCGGTCAAAGACAGCCCGCTGACCCGTTGCATCTTCAATCATGGCATGCGGGCATTAAGGCAGCGGCTGGCGGGATCCGGCTGGGAGATCCTGCGCCAGCACTGCGTTGCTCTGCCCACCGGACCGGAAGGTCTGCTGGCGGTCAGCGCCCCGGCTGAACCGGTTAAACGTGCGCTGATTGCGCTTGAGCAGGCCTCGCCGCTGGGCAGGCTGTGGGATTTTGACGCGATCGCGCCGACGGGCGTGCTCCTGTCGCGCCGCGACTTTGGCCTGCCCGCCCGCGCCTGCCTGCTGTGCCAGCAGACGGCAGCGGTGTGCGCACGGAATCGCAGCCATCCGTTAACCGAACTGCTCCATCAGATGAACCTGCTGCTGCAACAGGCCAACATCAGTACCCACCACTAAATCCCAGACAGAGGATCAATTATGTCCCGTGTGAAAGATAAGATATGGAAATCTCTGACCCCGCTGATTGTACTCGCAGTGATGCTGCTGATCCCGGTTCCTGACGGCATGCCGCCGCAGGCGTGGCACTACTTTGCGGTCTTTGTGGCGATGATTGTTGGCATGATCCTGGAACCGATCCCGGCCACCGCCATCAGCTTTATCGCCGTGACGATTTGTGTGATTACCAGCCACTGCGTGCTGTTTGATGCTTCTGAACTGGCAGATCCAGAATTCAACGCCGGTAAACAGGCGCTGAAATGGGGGCTGGCGGGCTTCTCCAGTTCCACGGTCTGGCTGGTATTCGGCGCATTTATCTTCGCGCTGGGCTATGAAGTGACCGGTTTGGGCCGCCGTATTGCGCTGTTTATGGTGAAGTTCATGGGAAAGCGCACCCTGACGCTGGGCTATGCGATTGTCATTATCGACGTGATGCTGGCGCCTTTTACGCCGTCCAATACCGCGCGAACCGGGGGGACGGTATTTCCGGTCATCAAAAACCTGCCGCCGCTGTTTCAATCCTTTCCCAACGATCCCTCCTCAAAGCGCATTGGTGGATACCTGATGTGGATGATGGTGATAGGCACCAGCCTGAGTTCATCCATGTTTATTACCGGTGCCGCACCTAACGTGCTGGGTCTGGAATTCGTCGCTAAAATTGCCGGTATCCATATCAGCTGGCTACAGTGGTTCCTGAGTTTCCTGCCGGCGGGGATCATTTTGCTGATTGTGGCTCCCTGGCTCTCCTATCTCCTCTACAAGCCGGAGATCACCCACAGTGAAGAGGTCTCAAACTGGGCGGGCGAAGCCCTGAAGGAGATGGGACGCCTGACACGACAGGAGCTGACGCTGATCGCTCTGGTGCTGCTGAGTCTGGGACTGTGGGTGTTCGGTGGCAAAATCATCAACGCCACGGCGGTCGGTTTGCTGGCGGTTTCCCTGATGCTGGCGCTGCACGTGGTGCCGTGGAAAGCGATCACCCAATATCACAGCGCCTGGAATACGCTGGTAAATCTGGCCACGCTGGTGGTGATGGCCAACGGCCTGACCCGTTCAGGCTTTATCGACTGGTTCGCCAACACCATGAGCCGACATCTGGAGGGATTTTCCCCCAGCGGTACGGTGGTTGCGCTGGTGCTGGTGTTTTATTTTGCCCACTATCTGTTTGCCAGCCTGTCGGCCCACACCGCCACCATGCTGCCGATGATTCTGGCGGTGGGTAAAGGGATGCCGGGCGTACCGATGGAGCACCTGTGCCTGTTACTGGTGCTGTCAATCGGCATTATGGGCTGCCTGACGCCGTATGCCACCGGTCCGGGAGTGATTATCTACGGCTGCGGCTACGTGAAATCGAAAGATTACTGGCGGCTGGGGGCGATTTTCGGCGTGGTGTTTATTTCCCTGTTGCTTCTGGTTGGCTGGCCGATTCTGGCGCTGTGGCAGTGATCTCTGCGGGGCAGACTGCACACCGGCCTTCTGCCCCACGCTTTGTGAAGAACGATCAGCACTTTCCAAACCAGGGCGTTGCCGTTTCCTGGAGTACCGCATTGAGCTGGCTGATGTTGCGCTGGCCCTCAGCATGAAGCCAGTTTTTTGCCCGATCGGCACCTTCGGTAATAAAAGGCTTCACCCCACCAGCCCAGGTGGCGCGACCGCACAGTACGCCGTTGAAGGTGGATCCCGCCGCTTTGGCAAAGCGCAGCGTCTGCTGGAAAAGTTCGGCACTGACCCCTGCACTCAGAAAAATAAACGGCAGCGGCGTGGACTCGGACTGCTGTTTGAAGTATCGCGCTGCTTCATCCTGGCTGTAAACCACCTTGTCAGCGTCAGCATAGCCTTCAACGAATGTCATCGTGACCGGCACCTCGACCTTAAGAACGTTCACGCCGTAACGCGGCTTTGAAAACTCTTTCATCATGTCGTTCACCTTATGGGGCTTGATCCGGGCATAGGCCTGACTGCCTGAATCGGAGTGTTGCGCATCATAGGAGATCAGTTCCAGGTAGAAGGGGATATCCTCGGCGGTGCATTCCGCGCCCAGGCGTTCCACAAAGGCATGCTTTTGTTCGTTAATGTCGGCTTCTTCAGCAATATCATAATAAAGAAGAAATTTAACCGCATCCGCACCGGCCTCCTTCAGCCGCTTTGCCGACCAGATATTCAGTAAATCAGGCAGGCGTCCTTTTTGACTGGCGTCGTAGCCGGTCTTTTCATAGGCGAGTAACAGCCCGGCATTGCTGTCCCTGGCTCTGGCGGCGGCAAGACCGTATTCCGGATCCAGCAGAATGGATGAGGCAAAGGGGGTCAGCTCTTTCGATACCAGCGTTTTAAAATCAATAATATCGCGATCTTCCGCGCCGGAGGGTTTACAGGCAGCGATCATCTTTTTAAGCGCGCCCCGCTGATCGATGGCCAGCGCGGCGATAATACCGGATTTACTGGACAGCCTCAGCATGGCCTGTTTTTTTTGTTCCGTCAGTTTGATCATCAGGTTTACCTTTATACAGAGAAGTCATTAAATAGCGAAATAGTGCCTAGTGACAGGCCCGAACAGTTATCTCTTTCATCACCGGCGAAAAGTCATCAATATTGATCCAGCCGGTTTTTGGCTGCATGGCGTTTAATATTCCCAGCGTCATCGCCTGTTTTAATGCGTAGCCTGCTGGTTTATTGTCATTGATTGCCATGGCCAGACCGGCAATCGTGGCATCGCCGGATCCCACCGGATTAACCGCGTTAATTTCCGGAACAGTTACCCTGTAATAACGCCCGTTAATTCTGGCGAATGCGCCTGATTTACCGAGTGAGACAATAAGCCACGGAATACGCTGTAATCCCCGGTGGCCATCCACCATCGCCTTAAATGAGTCGATTGCCGTGCAGTCCAGTTCTTTACCAGTCAGCTGCTCTATTTCCTGCTGATTCGGTTTAATCAGCCAGGGCAGATCCTCGCCGTTAATCACGTCATGCAGGCATTCTCCGGCGCAGTCCAGCAGCACTTTTTTATTTTTCCTGTTCGCCCGCTGAATCAGATGGCTGTAGTAATTCTTCGCGATTCCTACGGGCAGACTGCCGGAGAGAGTGACCGTGGTAGCGCGATCCAGCAGCGTATTGAAATGCTCCAGGAACTGCTGTTGTTCCGCCATGCCGACCGCCGGGCCAGGCTCCAGTATTTCCGTCTGCCATCCCTGATGCAGTATGGCAATACAGTTTCGTGACTCCCCGGCGACAGGGTAAAAGTCATGGGCAATATTTTCCGCCGTCAGCTGGCTGAGAATATATTCACCTAAGATTCCCCCGCTAATACCCGTTGCGAGCACCGCCCTACCGGCCAGTTTAATCACCCGGGCAACGTTAAGTCCTTTACCACCGGCTTCTTTACTCACGCTGGATACCCGGTTAACCGAATTAATATCCAGTACCGTTAACGGGTAGGAAATATCCACCGATGGATTCATCGTTACCGTCAGGATCATGGTAAAACCTCATTCAACGATCATCACTGTGATGACACAGAAAACGTAATCGCCAGTTCAGCAATGCCGTCGCTTTTCCCGCCTGATTAATAAGAGGGAATATGGGTAATAAAATTATTTAAATTTTAATGCTCTTTTCTCTGATACTGGCGTTAAGCGAA
>CAJYIY010000037.1 GCA_913775305.1 uncultured Erwinia sp.
TCGGACAGCGCTTTCCAGCGGCTGTCGAGGGTAATGCCGCCTTTATCATGCAGCTCTTTCGGATCGGCCCAGATGGCATTAACCGGCACACTAACCGCCAGTGGACGACCGGCACGATCGCTGATCATGCCGCGGGAGGTGGGGATTGCCTGCACGCGCAGGGAGCGCATATCCCCTTCACGCACCAGCCGATCGGGGTTTATCACCTGCAGATAAGCGACACGCAGTAGTAATCCCACTAACGCCAGAAAAATACCGCCACACAGCAACGCAAAACGCCAGCTTACGAAGCTGGCCTTATCTTCCGTGCGTTTCAGTTTCTGCGTTTTTCCTGCGGCTCTCATTGAGTCCGTGTTTCCTTATTGCTGTACCACAATATTTTCCTGAGAAGGATCAACATGCTGTAGTTGAAGTTTCTCTGTTGCTATCCGCTCCACTCGACTGTGATCGCCCAGCGCATTCTCTTCAAGGATCAGATTGCGCCATTCAATATCCAGCGCGTCACGCTCCAGCACCAGCTGCTCGCGCTGAGCGGTCAGCAGACGCGTTTTATGCGCGGTGGTGACCACCAGTACTGATGATACCAGCACCGAAATCAACAGGATCAGCGGTATCTTACCGTGGCGTAACAGGTCTCCACCGATCACGCCGGGTAAGCTATGACGCTCATTGCCAATCATGACGCTGTTCTCTCCGCGATACGCAGTACGGAACTACGCGCACGGGGATTTTCAGCGGTTTCCGCTTCGCCCGGCATCATTTTCCCCAGCGCCTTCAGTTGACGACCACCCAGACTGCTGAGCTGCGCTTCGGTCATCGGCAAGCCATGTGGTACCTGCGGTCCGCGACTCTGTTCGCGCATAAAACGCTTCACGATCCGATCTTCCAGAGAGTGGAAGCTGATAATCGACAGTCGCCCACCGGGAGCCAGCGTACTGAGCGCACCTTTTAGCGCCTGTTCGATCTCTTCCAGTTCACTGTTAACCCAGATTCGGATAGCCTGGAAACTGCGCGTTGCCGGGTGCTTAAACTTGTCTTTAACCGGCGTTGCGGCATAAATCACATCCGCCAGCTCTTTTGTCCGGGTCATTGGCTCCAGGCGATTGCGTTCTACAATCGCGCGAGCGATGCGTTTGGCGAAGCGCTCTTCACCAAAGGTTTTCAGCACGAAAGCGATATCGCTCTCATCAGCCTGCAGCAGCCATTCTGCCGCTGACTGCCCACGGGTAGGATCCATACGCATATCCAGCGGACCGTCACGCATAAACGAAAAACCGCGCTCCGCGTCATCCAGCTGCGGGGAAGAAACGCCCAGGTCGAGCAGAATGCCATCGATCTTGCCACTCAGACCGCGCTCGGACATGTAGTCCGCCAGCGCAGAAAACGGGCCGTGAATGATGCTGAAACGTGGATCGGTAATCTCGGCAGCGGCTGCAATAGCTTGCGGATCGCGGTCAATGGCATAAAGACGTCCATGATCACCCAGCCGGGAGAGGATCAGACGTGAGTGCCCGCCGCGCCCGAAGGTGCCATCAATGTAGATACCGTCAGATTTAATGTTGAGGCCGTTAACCGCCTCATCCAACAGTACCGTGGTGTGATTGTAAGTATCCTGCATAGCTATAACGACAAATCCTGCAACCGCTCAGACAACGCCTGCTGAGAGGAATGCTCTGCGTCTATATCTTCCTTGACTTGTTGATACCAGGTCTGTTCGTCCCACAGCTCAAACTTGTTAAACTGTCCAACCAGCATCACTTCTTTAGTCAGCGCCGCGTGCTGACGAAGGGTATTCGCCAGCAGTAAACGACCTGCACTGTCCATCTGACATTCACTGGCATGCCCCAACAGCAGGCGCTGCACGCGCCGTTCTGCCGGGTTCATACTGGATAAGCGAGACAGCTTTTTTTCAATAACTTCCCATTCGGGCAGCGTATAAAGCAGCAGGCATGGCTGGTGGAGGTCAATGGTACAAACCATTTGCCCCTGAGACTCCCCGATCAGCGTATCGCGATATCGCGTGGGCACGGCAAGCCGCCCCTTGCTGTCGAGATTCACTAACGTTGCCCCGCGGAACATGCCAGTCAGCCCCTCCAGTTCCCCCAAAACACCACTTTACACCACAAATTCCCACTGAATGAGTTTACGGAGCGAAGGAAAACATTGTCAAGCCGCAGTCACGGCAGAAAGACATTATTTCTCAGAGGAATAAAACGCGAAGAACTTAAAAACAAACTGCGTTAAGAGATATACAGAGAATAAACTAATGAATAGTGGCAGGAATTTCGTCAGGCATATTCAATTGCTCAAAAAGATATCACTTACAAATAAATGGAATTAAGTGCTCAGCTTTGCGACGCGGGCTGCATTTTAGGGCATTTCCGAGGATTTTCCCAGTCTGTTTCGGGGATACCGGAACTCAGGATGTGACAGGCCTGCGGGGGTTTCGCCGGTTTAGATGTTCAGCGACGAAACATCTTTTTGCCCCTTTTACTTATATTTACGCATCACCCATCAGATGAATCTGAAATAACACATAATTTTACTCTGACGTAACGCATGCCAGAATCAGCCAGTGTTGATGCAGGGAAATTGAAAAGGCAGCCGAAGCTGCCTTTTACTACGCGATGAATAGTCAGGAAGTTTTACGGTTTAATCGCCCGCGACGATAAAGGTTACGACGAATACGCGTCAGGCCGGGTTTTGGTTTGCGCGGTTCATCAAGGCTGGCTAAAACCAACTCCAGAACCCGCTCCGCAACATCACGGTGCCGCTGCCCCACCGCCAGTACCGGGCACTCCAGGAAATCGAGCAGTTCGTGATCGCCAAAAGTAGCAATCGCCAGATCCTGCGGCAGCCGCCCTTCTGATTTCAGCGTCACGTCCATGACTCCCTGCAACAGGCCAAAGGAGGTGGTAAACAGCGCCTCCGGCATCTCATGCGTTTCAAGATACTTTTCGAATAACGCGGCGGCGGCATGGCGTTCAAAACTGTTGGCATACACGTAGTCGATCTGTCGTTCATCCCCTTTCCATGCATCACGGAAACCCAGCTCACGAAGGAAGCTGACCGACAGTTCCGGCAGGGCGCCGAGGAACAGCACGGATTTCACCGGCAGCTTGCGCAGTTCCGCCGCCAGTGCCTGAGCATCATCCTGGTCGGCACCGACTACGCTGGTGAAGTGCTCACGATCGAGGGCACGGTCCAGGGCGATGATCGGCAACGGATCGTTGATCCAGCGCTGGTAGAACGGATGCTCTGGCGGCAGCGCCGTTGAGACGATAATCGCGTCAACCTGCCGCTGAAGCAGGTGCTCAACGCAGCGCATTTCATTGTCGGGCTGATCTTCAGAACAGGCGATCAGAAGCTGGTAGCCGCGCTGACGTGCCTGGCGTTCCAGATAGTTCGCTATTCGGGTATAGCTGGTATTCTCCAGATCGGGAATAACCAGTCCTATTGATCGGGTGCGGCCGGCACGCAGCCCCGCCGCCACCGCATTCGGATGGTAATTATGCTCACGCACCACCGCCATCACCTTCTCGACGGTTTTATCGCTGACACGATACTGCTTTGCTTTGCCGTTGATGACATAGCTTGCTGTGGTGCGCGATACACCGGCCAGGCGCGCAATTTCATCCAGTTTCACAATAACCCCACACTTCTGTCGCGTATCTGCAGCCAATAGCCACAGTACATCCATGGTTAACTCGTTTATAACATCTAACCGCAGAATAGTTTAGCGGGCAACCGCTTTTATCGGCGGCAGGTGCAATTAAGCAAAAAATAAAAAAACCCGGCAATTACGCCGGGTTAGCAAACTGTTTGTTAAATCGTCAGCAGCGATTAGCGCATGATGCGCTCGCCACGAGCCACGCCAACAATACCTGAACGCGCCACCTCAACAATTTCGGCGACTTCACGTACGGTACTGAGGAAAGCATCAAGCTTATCGGCAGTGCCGGCAAGCTGAACCGTGTAAAGCGACGGCGTCACATCCACGATCTGACCACGGAAAATTTCCGCGCTGCGTTTCACCTCTTCGCGACCGTAGCCGGTCGCCTGAATTTTCACCAGCATGATCTCGCGCTCAACAAACGCGCCCTGACCCAGCTCGCTGACGCGCAGCACATCAACCAGTTTGTGCAGCTGTTTCTCAATCTGCTCCAGCACTTTTTCGTCGCCGACGGTTTGAATCGTCATGCGTGACAGCGTTGGATCGTCCGTTGGAGCAACGGTCAGACTTTCAATGTTGTAGCCGCGTTGGGAAAACAGCCCAACCACGCGGGACAATGCGCCAGATTCATTTTCCAGCAGAACCGATAATACACGACGCATAATTAAGTCCTCTCCGTTTTGCTCAGCCACATTTCATCCATACCGCCACCGCGAATATGCATCGGGTAGACGTGTTCGGTGCCATCCACATTCACATCCACAAACACCAGACGTTCATTGCGCACCAGCTCCAGTGCCTCAGCCAGCTTCGACTCCAGCTCTTCCGGACGGCTGATGGAGATACCCACGTGACCGTATGCTTCCGCCAGACGGACAAAATCAGGCAGCGACTCCATGTACGACTGTGAGTGACGACCGGAATAAATCATATCCTGCCACTGTTTCACCATACCGAGGAAACGGTTGTTCAGGTTCAGAACCAGCACCGGAATGCCGTACTGCAACGCGGTGGACAGCTCCTGAATATTCATCTGGATACTGCCATCACCGGTGACACACACCACAGTTTCCTGCGGCAGTGCCAGCTTAACGCCAAGCGCGGCAGGCAGGCCGAAGCCCATCGTGCCCAGACCACCCGAGTTGATCCAGCGGCGCGGTTTGTCAAACGTGTAGTAAAGCGCAGCAAACATCTGGTGCTGACCCACGTCCGACGTCACATACGCATCGCCTTTGGTCAGACGGCAAATGGTTTCGATAACCGCCTGCGGCTTGATTTTATCGCTGGTGCGATCAAACGCCAGGCACTGACGCGCGCGCCACTGTTCAATACGCTGCCACCAGTCACGCAGGCTGTCGTAGTTCTGCTGCGTATCGCTTTGCGCCAGCAGCTCCAGCATCTGCTGCAGTACCAGCTTTGCATCACCGACAATGGGAACATCCGCCGCCACGGTTTTGGAAATGGATGTCGGATCGATATCAATGTGCAGCACGGTGGCATTCGGACAATATTTTGCCAGGTTATTGGTCGTGCGGTCATCAAAGCGCACGCCAACGGCAAAAATCACGTCGGAGTGGTGCATGGTCATGTTGGCTTCGTAGGTGCCGTGCATGCCCAGCATGCCAACGCACTGACGATGAGTGCCAGGGAAAGCCCCCAGCCCCATCAGCGAAGTGGTGACCGGGACATTAAGTTTTTCAGCCAGCTGTCGCAGCTCTTCATGGCAGGCCGCGTTAATCACGCCGCCACCGGCATAAATAACCGGCTGCTTTGCGCCCAGCAGCGTTTGCAGAGCGCGTTTAATCTGCCCTTTGTGACCCTGAGTTGTCGGGTTGTAGGAACGCATGCTGACCTCTTCCGGCCAGACATAGGGCAGTTTATTGGCCGGATTCATCATATCTTTTGGCAGATCGACAACCACCGGCCCCGGACGGCCACTCGCCGCCAGCCAGAAGGCTTTCTTCATGATGGTCGGGATTTCTTCGACGCTTTTCACCATAAAGCTGTGCTTCACGATCGGGCGTGAAATCCCCACCATGTCGCACTCCTGGAAGGCATCATAGCCAATCAGGGAGGACATCACCTGACCGGACAGGACCACCATAGGAATCGAATCCATATAGGCCGTGGCGATACCGGTGATCGCATTGGTTGCACCGGGGCCTGAGGTCACCAGCACCACACCGACATCGCCGGTTGCGCGTGCATAACCATCCGCCATATGCACTGCGCCCTGCTCGTGGCGGACCAGAATATGGTCAACACCACCAACGGTTTGCAGAGCGTCATAAATATCAAGGACCGCTCCACCGGGGTAGCCGAATACATGTTTTACGCCCTGATCGATTAACGATCGGACCACCATCTCGGCTCCTGACAACATCTCCATTTTTGCCTCCAGGCTTTAGGGTACTGAGTTATCCAGCGTCTCCCCTGAAAGGCCGCTGCCAGATAAGTTCAAAAACCCGTGTTTATGCTCAGAAATTGGAACTCATTTCCAAAATCCAGATACCGGGCAGCGCCCTGTCATTCTTTTGGTTTGAGGGTATGCCGATTACCATAACCGTAGAAAACCTGGCAGGCAAACGGCAAACCACACACCGGGTGTGGAAAGGGATGATTAAGGCTCTGCCGCACGGCCTCTGCTATCGATAATAACACTGAACTTAAGGCGTTATAAAAGCGGAATGTACTGTGATTTAGTTAATTATCAGCGTGATCGTTTTGTTATTAAAATGGAGCCGGGTAAAAAACAAGGAGTCCCGCGCTGGCTGTTCGGATATTTCAGTTATATCTACTAAGTTTTAAATCAAAGGTAATATTTTAATCCAAGAAAACCGGAGTTATCACTGCACACAAGCGCTCACCTCAGCAAATAAAAAACATTAAAAATCATTAAGATAACCATT
Source organism: uncultured Erwinia sp. (assembly GCA_913775305.1). Taxonomy (GTDB): domain Bacteria; phylum Pseudomonadota; class Gammaproteobacteria; order Enterobacterales; family Enterobacteriaceae; genus Erwinia. Next base: position 6,583 of record CAJYIY010000037.1, read on the forward strand.
TAAATTACACATTAAACCTTCGCCCACCCCGCCATTTCACGTTCCAAACCGCCTGGAAGCTGGCTATTCTTCTGAGGTGCGGGCAGCCGCCAGAATATTTTCCTCAGACCATCGCGCGCCGCACGCAAATAACCCTGTCGTGAAAGTTGACAGCCCGCCCCTTTATCAGGTATCAATAATATCACTTTGAATTTCTGAGGTCTGAGATAATGATTCGTTCCGTCCGCCTACTTGGTCTACTACTAAACGCATCTTCGTTGCGCGGTAGACGAGTGGGCGGAATCAATCATTGATTCAGGCCTGCAAAACCTAAGAAACCCGCGCCAATGCGCGGGTTTTTTTATGCTCGCGCCGGGCCCGACGCAATCACGACAAGGAATAAACCCATGAGCCAACAAGTCATTATTTTCGATACCACTCTGCGCGATGGTGAGCAGGCATTACAGGCCAGCCTGAGTGTGAGAGAAAAATTGCAAATTGCCCTGGCACTGGAGCGTATGGGCGTTGATGTGATGGAGGTCGGTTTCCCGGTTTCTTCACCCGGCGATTTTGAATCGGTCCAGACCATTGCCCGCCAAATCAAGAACAGCCGCGTTTGCGGGCTGGCACGCTGTGTGGAAAAAGATATCGATGCCGCTTACGAAGCTCTGCGCGTGGCCGACGCTTACCGTATCCACACCTTCCTGGCGACCTCGCCAATGCACATTGCAACAAAGCTGCGCAGCACCCTGCCTGAGGTGATTGAACGCGCGGTGAAAATGGTTAAACGTGCGCGCAACTATACCGATGATGTTGAGTTCTCCTGCGAAGACGGTGGACGTACACCTATCGACGATCTGTGCCGCGTGGTAGAAGCCGCCATCAACGCCGGTGCCACCACCATCAACATCCCGGATACCGTGGGCTACACCCTGCCCTACGAATACGCCAACATCTTTGCCCAGCTGCGCGCACGCGTCCCGAATATCGATAAAGCGATTCTGTCCGTCCACACCCACGATGATTTGGGCATGGCCGTCGGCAACGCACTGGCCGCGGTCAATGCGGGCGCGCGCCAGATTGAAGGGGCAATGAACGGGCTGGGTGAACGCGCAGGTAACTGTGCGCTGGAAGAAACCATTATGGCGATCAAAACCCGCGGCCAGTTGATGAATGTGCACACCCGCATCAATCATCAGGAAATTTACCGTACCTGCCAGACCGTCAGCCAGATTTGCAACATGCCCATCCCGGCGCATAAAGCGGTCATTGGTTCCAATGCTTTCGCTCACTCCTCCGGTATCCACCAGGACGGCGTGCTGAAAAATCGTGAAAACTACGAAATCCTGACGCCGGAATCCATCGGTCTGAAGCAGGTTCAGCTGAATCTGACCTCACGCTCTGGCCGTGCAGCCGTCAAGCACCGTATGGAAGAGATGGGCTACAGCGAGTCCGACTACAACCTGGATACGCTGTACGAAGATTTCAAAGCGCTGGCAGACAAAAAAGGCCAGGTCTTTGATTACGATCTGGAAGCCATGGCGTTCATTAATAAACAGTCGGAAGAACCCGAATTCTTCTCTCTGGAGTCCTTCAACGTGCATTCTGGCTCCAGCGTGATCGCTACCGCCACCGTGCAGTTGCTGTGTGGCGCAGAGCAAAAAACCGAAGCTGCCACCGGCAACGGTCCGGTTGATGCGGTCTATCAGGCCATTAACCGCATTACCGATTTTGACGCCGAGCTGATCAGCTATCAGCTGACCTCAAAAGGTCACGGTAAAGACGCGCTGGGCCAGGTGGATATCGTGGTCAAGTATAACGGACGTAAATTCCACGGCGTTGGCCTGACAACGGATATCGTTGAATCTTCCGCTAAAGCCATGGTGCATGCGCTGAACAATATCTGGCGCGCACGCCAGGTCGAGCAGGAACTGCAACGCAAGTCGACTCAACAGGATCAAAAGGAAACCGTGTAATCATGTCCAGAACCTATCATCTCGCTGTATTACCCGGTGACGGCATCGGACCCGAAGTGATGGCACAGGCAACAAAAGTGCTGGAAGCCATTCGCCAGCGCTTTGGTCTGCGTATTACTACCAGCGAATATGACGTTGGCGGCGTTGCCATCGATCGTCACGGCGTTCCGTTACCGGAAGTCACGGTTAAAGGCTGCGAGCAGGCGGATGCGATCCTGTTTGGTTCCGTAGGTGGCCCGAAATGGGAACACCTGCCACCGGCAGAGCAGCCGGAGCGCGGTGCGCTACTGCCGCTGCGTAAGCACTTTAAGCTGTTCAGCAACCTGCGTCCCGCCAGCCTCCACCAGGGACTGGAAGCGTTCTGCCCGCTGCGCCGCGATATCGCAGACAAAGGTTTTGATATTCTGGTCGTGCGTGAACTGACCGGCGGGATCTACTTTGGTCAGCCTAAAGGCCGTGAAGGCAGCGGTATGTACGAACGCGCTTTCGACACCGAGGTGTATCACCGGTTTGAGATCGAACGCATTGCGCGCATCGCCTTCGAGTCAGCGCGCAAGCGCCGCAAGCAGGTGACCTCTATTGATAAAGCCAACGTGCTGCAGTCCTCCATCCTCTGGCGTCAGATCGTAACCGAAGTCGCGCAGGATTACCCGGACGTTGAGCTGAGCCATATGTACATCGACAACGCCACCATGCAGCTGATTAAAGCGCCGTCGCAGTTTGACGTCATGCTGTGTTCAAACCTGTTTGGCGACATCCTCTCCGATGAGTGCGCCATGATCACCGGCTCAATGGGCATGCTGCCATCAGCCAGTATGAACGAAGAGGGATTTGGCCTGTTTGAACCGGCCGGCGGTTCGGCTCCGGATATTGCCGGTAAAAATATCGCTAACCCAATTGCGCAGATCCTGTCACTGGCGCTGCTGCTGCGTTACAGCCTGGATGCGGGCAACGCCGCTGATGCCATTGAGCAGGCCATCAGTCGCGCACTGGAAGAAGGTTATCGCACCGGTGACCTGGCCGGCAACGGCAAGGCAATCGGCACCGATGAAATGGGCGACATTATTGCCCGGTTTATTCGCGAAGCATAATTATGAAAACACTGTACGAGAAGCTGTTTGATGCGCATGTCGTGCACGAAGCACCCGATGAAACACCGCTGATCTATATCGATCGTCACCTCGTTCATGAGGTGACTTCAGCACAGGCCTTTGACGGCCTGCGCGCACACGGACGCCCGGTGCGCCAGCCGTCAAAAACCTTTGCCACCATGGATCACAACGTTTCAACCCAGAGCCGGGACATCAATGCCAGCGGTGAGATGGCGCGCATTCAGATGTCGATGCTGATGAAAAACTGTGAAGCCTTCGGCGTGCAGCTGTTCGACCTGAGCCATCAGTTTCAGGGCATCGTTCACGTTATGGGCCCGGAACAGGGACTGTCGCTGCCGGGCATGACCATCGTCTGCGGCGATTCACACACCTCAACCCACGGTGCGCTGGGTGCGCTGGCGTTTGGCATCGGAACGTCTGAAGTTGAACACGTACTGGCAACGCAGACGCTGAAACAGGCACGGGCAAAAACCATGAAGGTCGAGGTGCGCGGTCAGGCTGCACCAGGGATTACGGCTAAAGACATCGCGCTGGCGATTATCGGCAAAACCGGCAGCGGCGGCGGCAACGGCCACGTTGTGGAATTCTGCGGCGACGCGGTAACGGCGCTGAGCATGGAAGGTCGTATGACCCTGTGCAATATGGCGATTGAGCTGGGCGCCAGGGCCGGTCTGATCGCCCCCGACGATACCACGTTTAATTATGTTAAGGGTCGCCGCTTTGCTCCGAAAGCGGATCAGTGGCAGCAGGCGGTAGATTACTGGCGCACGCTGAAAACCGATGACGGCGCCCACTTTGATAAAGTGGTCACCCTGGAAGCGGCAGATATCGCGCCGCAGGTCACCTGGGGCACGAATCCCGGGCAGGTGATAGCCGTCAGCGATCCGATACCCGATCCGATATCATTCAGCGATCCGGTGGAGCGGGCCTCAGCAGAGAAAGCGCTGGCCTATATGGATTTGAAACCCGGTATTCGCCTGACCGATGTCCGCATCGATAAAGTGTTTATCGGTTCCTGTACCAATTCACGCATTGAGGATCTGCGTGCGGCGGCGGCGGTCGTCAAAGGCCATAAAATCGCTGAGGGCGTGCAGGGCTATGTGGTCCCCGGCTCGGGTCCGGTAAAGGCGCAGGCCGAAGCGGAAGGCCTGGACAAGATCTTTATTGATGCCGGTTTTGAATGGCGTTTACCGGGCTGTTCAATGTGTCTGGCAATGAACAACGATCGTTTAAGCCCCGGCGAACGTTGCGCATCCACCAGCAACCGTAACTTCGAAGGTCGTCAGGGCCGCGGCGGGCGCACGCATCTGGTCAGCCCGGCGATGGCGGCGGCGGCGGCAGTGGCGGGTCGCTTTGCTGATATTCGCGAGCTGGCGTAAGGAACAGATATGGCGAAGAAATTTATTCAACACACCGGCATTGTGCTGCCGATGGACCAGGCTAACGTTGATACCGATGCGATCATCCCCAAGCAGTTTTTGCAGATGGTGACCCGTACCGGTTTTGGCCGCAACCTGTTCTTCGACTGGCGCTACAGCGATGCGGAAGGCAAGATCGATAATCCGGATTTTGTTCTGAACAAGCCGGTCTACAAGGGTGCCAGCATTATGCTGACGCGTGAAAATTTCGGCTGTGGCTCGTCGCGTGAACATGCTCCGTGGGCGCTGACAGACTATGGGTTTAAGGCGATTATCGGCTCCGATTTTGCCGATATTTTTGCCAATAACTCATTTAACAATCAGCTGCTGCTGGTGACGCTGGCAGAGAACGAAGTTGATGAGTTGTTCCGCATGGTTGAAGCCGAGCCGGGGATGCAAATGACTGTCGATCTGGAACATCAGCAGGTGCGGGCTGGCAGCAAAACGTACCGGTTTGAAATCGACAGTTTCCGTCGCCACTGTCTGCTGAACGGTCTGGATGCGATTGGTTTGACGCTTCAGCATGATGCGGCGATCGGCGCTTACGAAGAGAAGCAGCCCGCGTTTTTACGCTGATTACCGGTGAAGATTGGGTGTAGCGGCTTTCTCACTCTGCTAATCGGTGCAGGTCGGGTTGGTCACCCCGGCGTGAAGGTATTCCTGAAGCCCTGACGGGCGCATCCATGCGCCCGACTGTCCGCAAACCGACCCGCCTGCTGGTTGGGATCTCACTCCCCCTCGAAGCTGACTTTTTTGACGCAACACCGTTGGGTGAAAGGATGGCCGTCACGGTGCAGATAAACCCGGTGTCTGCCACAGCCAGATCTACAGGGAAGTTTTTACGGCGTCCCGGTGTTCTGCCCGCGCTTCCCGAATCCGCCACGTCAGCACAAGTGACACCAGCACCATGACAAAGGCCAGTACGTACACCGCATGATGGCCAAAGTTTTCCGCCACAATGCCCTGTAAGAGCCCGGCCAGAATGATCCCGGTAGAAACGCTGTTAGTGAACAGCGTGGTCGCCGCGCCAGGGCGGCCCGGCATCAAATCCTGCAACCAGATCATCCCAATCCCGGCGATAATGCCGATAAATACCGCGTTAAACAGCTGCAGCACCATCAGCGCGACGCGATCCTGGAACAGTATCAGCCCGAGGTAAAACAGCGCACCGCAGCCGACCGCCAGCAGCATCAGTTTGCGCTTGCCAGTACGCCTGGCGTAACGCCCTGCCAGCAACATCACCGGGATCTCCAGCCCGGCGGCGGTCCCCATCAGTAATCCCGCCAGGGGATCCGGCAGCCCGAGTGTGCTGCTGATATACAGCGGTATATCAATGATATACATGCTGTTGCAGGACCACATCAGCACCGAAGCGATAAACAGCAGTCGGACATCGTTGTGCTTTAATCCGCTGACTTCAGCCACCGGCATTGCCGCGGTCGGCAGGGCTCTGGGCACCGAGGGCAGAGTAAACACTGTCATCGCGCTACAGACGACAAACAGCAGCGCGGCGATAATAAACATCGTGGTAAAACCAAAATTGAGCACCAGCGAAAAGGACAGCGGAGGCCCAATAACCCACGCCAGTGACATCTGCGCACGCATCACTGAGCTGAACATGACCGCCTCGCGTGCCGAGCTGTCGGCATACTCCCTGGCGAGAGCAAATATCTGCGGCATCGCCACGCTGGCTATCGCTGACAGCATCACGCCTAATGTAATCAGCGTCAGGTAATGGCGATTGAAAGCAAACAGAACGGCGTTAGCCACGGCAATCAGACAGCAAAACAGAATCAGCATGCGGCGATCGCCGCGGTTATCGGAACGCTTCGCCAGCAGCAGGCTGACCACAATTCCCGCCACCGCATTCACCGTATAAAACAGCCCGACCCAAAATGGCCGTACATCCACCTCACGGCTGAGAAACAGACTCAGCGTGGGTGCCTGAAGCGCACCGGCAATGCCGACCATAAATGTTATCGCCATAAACGCCAGAGAGACCGGATTAAAACGATGACGCGCCAACCGCGATTTCATAGCAATGCCCCACTGGCACAGATAAAGAAGAAATAAGGCAAAAGATGACGAGAAACGACGAAAAAAGCCAGCGACATCTTGCTCGCTGGCCGGTGAACAGCACCATACTCAGAAATCAGTGACCTTAGCCACTAAAGATGGCCAAGCGCCACTCCGCAGAGTGCCTCCCGCTCTTCCATCTGCCGCCATTATCGCCGTAATATATGGCAAGAAAAACTGACCGCTTTCATGACGGAGTTCCTCTTTTATGTCCTCACCGCGCTTGCAGCAGCAATTTATCCGGCTCTGGCAATACTGTGACGGCCAGCCGCAGGAAATCACCCTTAACGAACTGGCAGTGCGGCTCAACTGCTCGCGCCGCCATATGCGAAACCTGCTGAATGCTATGCAGGAGGCGGGCTGGCTGAAGTGGCAGGCAGAAGCCGGGCGCGGCAAGCGTTCGCGGCTCAGTTTCCTGTACACCGGGCTGGCGCTGCAGCAGCAGCGTGCGGAGGAGCTGCTGGAACAGGATCGTATCGACCAGCTGGTACAGCTGGTCGGGGACAAAAACCGCGCACGGCAGATGCTACTTTCCCAACTGGGCCGCAGCTTTCGCCAGGGAAAACATATTCTGCGCGTACTTTACTACCGTCCGCTGCTCAATTTGCTGCCCGGAACGCCACTTCGTCGTTCGGAAACTCATCTCGCCCGTCAGATTTTCAGCGGCCTTGCGCGAATAAATGAGGAAAACGGGGAAGTGGAACCCGATATCGCCCACCACTGGCAGCAGCTGACCCCGCTACACTGGCGGTTCTTCCTGCGCCCGGCGATCCGTTTTCACCACGGGCGCGAGCTGGATATGGAAGACGTTATCACCAGTCTGTTACGCCTGAAAGATCAGCCCCTGTTCAACCATTTTGAACGCATTGAATCCAGAACCCCCTGGACGCTGGATATTCATCTTACGCATCCGGACAGCTGGATCCCCTGGCTGCTGGCCAGCGTCAGCGCCATGATCCTGCCAAAGGAGTGGCCGTCCGTGCCCGACTTCGCCCGCCAGCCGTCGGGAACTGGGCCATATGCCGTAGAGCGTAACCAGCACAGCCAGCTGCGCATCAGCGCGTTCGATGACTACTTTGGCTACCGGGCACTGATCGATGAGGTCAATATCTGGGTACTGCCGGAGATGAGCGATGAGCTGGTTTACTCGGGCGTCAAGCTGCAAAGCCACGACACCGATGAGCAGCCTCAGGAGAGTCGGCTGGAGGAAGGCTGCTATTTCCTGCTGTTTGACCAGCGTTCGGAGCTGGGCCGCAATGAGGCGGCTCGCCGCTGGCTCAGCACCCTTCTCAATCCAATCACCCTGCTTAACCACAGCGGCACTGCCTATCAGCGCTACTGGTTCCCGGCGTGGGGGCTGCTGCCGCGCTGGCATCATCGCCGCGATATGCCAATTACCGATAAGCCCGAAGGATTGGATTCGCTGACCATCACCTGGTACAGCGATCAGATTGAACACCAGGGGATTGCCAACGCCCTGGAGCCAGTCCTTGCCGCACACGGCGTGAAGCTAAACGTTCAGGAGCTGGACTATGAAAGCTGGTATCAGGGTAACGCCGACAGTGATATCTGGCTGGGCAGCGCCAACTTCACGCTGCCGGTGACGTTCTCACTTTTCTCCCTGCTCTATGAGATCCCGCTGATGCACCACTGCGTCCCGATCGACTGGCAGCAGGATGCGCAGCGCTGGCGGGAACAGACGCTGCCGCTGGCTGAATGGAGCAGGCAGCTTATCGACCATCATTACCTGCACCCGCTATTCCATCACTGGCTGCAGCTGCACGGCCAGCGCAGCATGCGTGGCGTCAGAATGAACACGCTGGGATGGTTCGATTTCAAATCCGCCTGGTTTGCACCGCCGGATGAGCCATGAATGCTTTCGTTAATGGGATGAACTCACTAGAATAGAACGTTCTCAACGGGGTGCGGACTCCCCTGCTGCCCGGCAGCTGCGTGATTTCGCTGAGATGAAACCCGTCGAACCTGATCCGGTTCATACCGGCGTAGGGATTTGAGAGTGCTGTTGCTCAGATCCTTTGCGCATCTTCTTTTCAAGGAACGCAAAGTGTTAAAAAAAATCTTACCTCTGCTGGTGCTGTTCTCTCTGCCCGCCGTCGCGAAAGACGTGCTGACCGTTTACACCTACGACTCGTTCTCCGCCGACTGGGGCCCCGGACCGGCAGTGAAAAAAGCCTTCGAAGCGCAGTGCAACTGCGAGCTGAAGTTTGTCGCGCTGGCGGATGGTGTCTCTCTGCTTAACCGTCTGCGGATGGAAGGCAAAAAAAGCCAGGCCGACGTGGTGCTGGGGCTGGACAATAATCTGCTGGATGCGGCCGAGAAAACCGGTCTGTTTGCCGCAAGCCAGGTCAGTACAGAAAGCAGTACCGTTCCCGGCGGCTGGAAAAACAGCACTTTCGTACCCTACGACTATGGCTGGTTTGCCTTTGTCTACGACAAAACCCGCCTGAAAAATCCACCAAAAAGCCTGAAAGAACTGGTTGAGAGTGACCGTCCGATCAACGTTATTTATGAAGATCCGCGGACCAGTACCCCCGGCCTCGGCCTGCTGCTGTGGATGCAAAAAGTCTATGGCGAACAGGCTCCGGCCGCCTGGCAGAAGCTGGCGCAAAAAACCGTGACCGTCACCAAGGGCTGGAGCGAAGCCTACGGCCTGTTCCTGAAAGGGGAAAGCGACATGGTGCTGAGCTACACCACCTCGCCCGCCTACCACCTGATTGAAGAGAAAAAAGATCAGTACGCTGCCGCCAGCTTCAGCGAAGGCCACTATTTGCAGGTGGAAGTCGCCGGGCAGTTGAAGGCCAGCAGCCAGCCGAAACTGGCGCAGGCGTTTATGCAGTTCCTGCTGACACCGGCCTTCCAGAACACGATTGCCACCGGCAACTGGATGTATCCGGCAATCAGAACCCCCCTGCCTGCCGGTTTTGACACGCTCAGCGTCCCGACGACAACGCTGCAATACAGCCCCGAGGACGTTGCTCGCCATCGCAGCCAGTGGATCAGTGAATGGCAACGCGCCGTCAGCCGCTGATCCCCGGCTGGCTGATCCCTGGCGGGCTGACGGCCCTGATGCTGGCGGGGATCGCCCTGCTGGCCTTTCTGTCGTTGTGGCTTAACGCCCCGGAGAGCAACTGGCGCAGCATCCTGTCAGACAGCTATCTCTGGCACGTGCTGCGCTTTTCGTTCTGGCAGGCACTGCTCTCCGCCCTGCTGTCGGTGCTGCCCGCGATCCCGCTGGCGAGGGCGCTTTATCGTCGCCGTTTTCCGGGGCGCAGCAGCCTGCTGCGCCTGTGCGCCATGACCCTGGTGCTGCCGGTGCTGGTCGCCGTATTTGGCATCCTCAGCGTCTATGGCCGCAGTGGCTGGCTGGCTCAGCTCTGTACGCTGACAGGTATCGACTATACCTTTACTCCCTATGGCCTGCAGGGCATTCTGCTGGCGCATATCTTCTTTAATCTGCCGCTGGCCAGTCGGCTGTTGCTACAGGCGCTGCAACACATCCCCGGCGAACAGCGCCAGCTTGCAGCCCAGCTCGGCCTGCACGGCTGGAAGCACTTTCGCATTGTGGAATGGCCGTGGCTGCGTCGTCAGATCCTGCCTGCCGGGGCGCTGATCTTTATGCTCTGCTTCGCCAGTTTCGCTACCGTGCTGTCGCTGGGCGGTGGACCGCGTGCCACCACCATCGAACTGGCCATTTTCCAGGCCCTGAGTTTTGATTACGATCCCGGTCGGGCGGCCCTTCTGGCGCTGCTGCAAATGACCTGCTGCCTGGGCCTGGTGCTGTTGAGTCAGCGGCTGAATAAGGCAATTCCGGCAGGCAGCGACAGCCTCGGTGGCTGGCGAAACCCTGAAGACAGCTGGAGAGCCAGACTGATGGATGGGGTCATGATTACCCTGGCTCTGATGCTGATTTTGCCGCCGCTGCTGGCGGTTGTCGTTGACGGGGTACGCCAGGGGATCAACGGTGCTCTGCTCCAGTCGGCCCTCTGGCAGGCAACCTTCACCTCCCTGCGCATTGCGCTGGCTGCCGGGGCGCTGAGCGTAGTACTGACGATGATGCTACTGTGGAGCAGCCGTGAGCTGCGCCTGCGCCATCATCCGCGCTGGGGACAAACGCTGGAGCTGAGCGGTATGTTAATCCTGGCTATGCCAGGCATCGTCCTGGCCACCGGATTCTTCCTGCTGCTCAATGCCACGGTGGGCCTGCCGCAGTCGGCGGACGGTATCGTCATTTTCACCAACGCGCTGATGGCCATTCCCTATGCCATGAAGGTGCTGGAAAACCCGCTGCGCGACATGGCGGAACGCTACAATCGCCTGTGCCTGTCGCTGGATATTCATGGCTGGAATCGTCTGCGGCTGATAGAGCTGCGCGCGCTGAAGCGACCGCTGGCCCAGGCACTGGCCTTCGCCTGCGTGCTGTCTGTTGGTGATTTTGGCGTGGTGGCACTGTTCGGCAATGAAAACTTCCGTACGCTACCGTTTTACCTTCATCAGCAGATCGGCTCGTACCGCAGCAGCGATGGAGCGGTGACCGCGCTGCTGCTGCTGCTGCTCTGCTTCCTGTTGTTCACCCTGATTGAAAAACTGCCGGGACGCCATGCTAAGCCTGACTAATCTGACATATCTTTATCATCATCTGCCGATGCGCTTTACCTTCAGCGCACAGGCCGGTGAGCGGCTGGCAATCCTTGGGCCGAGTGGCGCCGGAAAGAGCACGCTGCTCAGCCTGATTGCCGGATTTTTGCCCGCCAGCAGCGGCACCCTGATACTGGCGGGCAGCGATCACCGCAACTCGCCTCCCGCCAGTCGCCCTGTCTCAATGCTGTTTCAGGAGAACAATCTGTTTCCGCACCTGACGGTGGCGCAAAATATCGGGCTTGGTCTGCATCCGGGACTGAAACTGAGCCACCAGCAGAAACAGATCCTGCAGGATATTGCCCGCCGCGTCGGGCTGGAAGAGCAGCTACCGCGACTGCCGCATCAGCTTTCCGGCGGCCAGCGCCAGCGTGCGGCACTCGCCCGCTGCCTGGTGCGCCAGCAGCCGATCCTGCTGCTGGATGAACCTTTTTCTGCACTCGATCCGGCGCTGCGGAAAGAGATGCTGGCGCTGGTTGATGAGGTGTGCCGCGAGCGAAATATGACCCTGCTGATGGTGTCACACAGCATTGAGGACGCGGCGCATATTGCCCCGCGCAGCCTGCTGATTGTTGACGGCAGGGTTTACTGGGACGGCAGCACCGCACAACTGCAGCAGGGCGAAGTCGATGAGGCGGCGGTGCTGGGGATCACGCGCCGCTGATTTTCCCCGCCATCAGAAGAAGACCTGCCAGAGCAGATGGCGGAACACCGGCATCAGCGGATGAAACTGGATCGCTGTAAAGCTGCCGATCGCCAGTACCAGCATCACCGGGGCCAGCCAGCGCAGCCGGGAGGCAGGCAGATACGGCGTGGCCCAGTCCTGCTGCTTTTTCAGCCGCAGCCAGCGCCAGCACAGCCAGCAACCCAACCACACCACAATGGCCACCAGCAGCAGCAGCCATTTGAACAGGCCACTGCTGGCATTTTCCGGTACGTCAATCGCCACGCCGGCCAGAATGCCTGGCAGCAGGTAAAGCGGCGGCCACAGTATGCAGCCAATAAGATTCGGCGGTAAAAATTTTCTCACCGGCAGCTCAAGCATACCGGCAACCAGCGGGATCAGCGGACGCGTTGGCCCGATAAAGCGCCCGACAATGATGGTCAGCATGCTGTGCTCATGCAGCGCATGTTCCGTTTTATCCATGAGTTTCTGATGACGTTTGATAAAGGACCAGCGATGCAGCGGCCCTTTAAACTGCCAGCCGATGAGATATGAGATCCAGTCTCCCAGCAGGCAGCCGACGATCCCCGCCAGCCAGGCGGGATAGAGCTCAACCTGCCCGCTGCCAATCAGCGCCCCGAAGGAAGCCATCAACACAGTACCGGGCAGCAGCAGCCCGACCAGCGCCAGAGATTCTAAAAAGGTGACCAGCCCGACGGCCAGAAGTGACCATGCCAGCGATTGAGTAATGATGTGTTGCAGCCAGGCTTCCATAATGTTCCAAACCGATTTTCAGGACCTCGGATTCTCCTGAGAGAGTTAAAAAGCGTCAAGGCCAGATTTGTATAAGAATGCATAACAACGCGAGATTACGCCCCTGCCCGCTAAGCACTGTATAAATAAACATGCTAATATGGCGACTTGAACAGCATAATGAGGTCAGGGTGAACGACGCACAATCAGGATTTCTGTTAACCCGCCACTGGCGCGATACCCCGTCAGGCAGCGAAATCACCCTGTGGCTGGCAACGGACAGCGGCCCGCAGTGCGTTGTGCTGCCCCCACAGGAGTCGGTCGCCTTCCTTCCCGCCGAGCAGCAAAGCGCAGCCACGGCGCTGCTGGCCGGTGAGCGCGACTGGCGTTTTGCTCCGCTGGATCTTAAAGATTTCCGCCAGCGCCCGGTAGTCGGTCTTTACTGCAAGCAGTATCGCCAACTGCTGAAGCTGGAAAAACGACAGATCGGAAGAGCACA
>CAJYIY010000038.1 GCA_913775305.1 uncultured Erwinia sp.
ATAAAGGTATTGCCGGTGGTGGCTTCGTCGTCAATCAGCACCAGCGTTCGCGCTTCCTGCACCCGGCGGCGCAGTTCGGCGTCGGCGGGTAAATAGAGCAGGTGATCGGTGGCGTGGCTGTGATCCTCCTTGAATTCACACAGCAGTTCGCCACTAACCGGATGACGCGTTGAACTGAGATAGACCGCCTCCGGCGTGCGCTGTCGCATCTCGTCAAACACGCCCGCTCCCAGACCCACGGCAGTTTCCGCCATGCCAATAAATAACACCGGGCCCTCGGGCAGCACCGGAAACTGAGCGGCAAGCTGGCGATACACGCCGCGCATGGTGGCCGGACTGACCGGAATGTGGCGACCCAGCACTTTACTGACAAACAGAAAAGCCCGTTTCGGGTTACGGCGCTCGGCCACATCGAACAGATCGTCCAGCGGGACCGTATTGCCGTGAGGCATCACGCTCAGCGTGCCGCAGGTCAGAGTTTTGCACCACGGCGACGAAGGTATTGCTGTCATACTTCTTTCCTTACGGGATCAGGTTGGTCAGCGGTTGATGTTGGACGACGTCGGTTATCGATCGCACTGTGGCAGGAGAAAAATCACGGTCGGCGCTGTCTTGTACCTGCTGAGCGGTGATCAGCCCAAGACGACGCATGGCGAACAGGCCCGGCAGGTTAACGCCACTCAATCGAGTATAGCCGATGCCCCCGGAAGGGCGCATGTTGATCTCCAGCAGCAGTGGCCTGCCGCGGGCATCGTGGCGGGTTTGCACGTTGACCAGTCCGTCTGCCTCCATCGCTTGTGCGCAGGCACGTGCGAGCTCCCAGGCTTCTCCGCTGTTTTCCAGGCGCTGTAGCGCCCCCTCTTTACGCCGCGCCACGGCTGCCAGCACCGTACCTTTTTCAACCAGCATATCCACCGAATATTCCGGTCCGGGCAACCAGGGCATCAGCACCAGCGGCTCAACGCGATCGGCAGCGTCGAGGGCCTGCAGATAGAAGTGCGGATGGACCCGACGGCTGTCGGGATGGGTGAAAGCGGCCATCGGCGAGGCAGATTCATCAAAACGCCAGAATCCCATGCCATAAATACCCGTAACCGGCTTTACGCAGAGAGGAACATCGCCAAAGGGTGAGTCGCGCAGCATCTGACGAAGCTGGGCGGTTGAGTCGACACGAACGGAAGGCACAACCGGCAGGCCGTGCTGTTCCATCGCCTGCGCAAAGCGAACTTTATCGTCAGCAAGATCCAGCATCGCAACGCGGGTGGCGCCGGTAGTGAGGCTGGCTCCACTGGCTTCAATCTCATCGCGGTGTGATTCGAACCAGCGGGCGTTACGTCCGGTATGAATCGTCCGGATACCGTGCTGTCTGACCTGCGAGAGGATAAAGGCCAGCCGCTGTTCATCTTCCGCTGGCTCAATCAGCGCGAAGTCGGCCTGGGAGAGAATTTCATTACGTTGATGTCGATGAGAAGCGAAGACGGAAATGGGTTGCTGCGAGGTTTTAGCCAGGGCGGAGATGCCCTGAATAATATCCCGCTGTGAGGATAAACCTTCCATAAGCCAAATGTTCATTGTCATTCTATAGTTATCCGGTAGGGGCGAAGTTACGCAGCAGGTTTACCGAGTGTAGAAAGCGCCAGTAAAGTTGTCAATCATATTATGATCAAAGTAAAGACGTGAAATTTCCATCTAAAGAAGTGTAAATTTTTCGATTAAATCCATACCTTTTCTAGAAAAATATCTTTTAAATTACTTTTAAAACAACGAATTAAAATATTATTCGGAATCAGGGTAAAAAAGGTTATTGTGCGGGAACATCATCATGATATGATTTTTTACACCAAGGAGTATGGCGTGTAAATCAGCCGTCTTTCTCATTACTCATTTAAGGAATAATGCCCATGGTTTCGTTAAGCAAGAACCAGACTGTATCACTCAGTAAGCAGTCTTCCGCGATCAACAAACTGCATTTCGGCCTGGGCTGGGATCCGGTTAAGAAGAAAGGCCTGTTTGGTAAGCTCTTTGGTGGCGACGGTGACATTGACCTTGATGCAGGCTGCGTATTGCTGGATAAATCAGGCAGCGAAATTGATACTATCTGGTTCCGTAAACTCAAATCCGACTGCGGCGCCGTGATTCACAGCGGCGACAACCTGACCGGCGAAGGTGACGGCGATGATGAAATTATCAACGTTGAGCTGTCGCGCCTGTCTGAAGACGTTGAGTATCTGGCTTTTACCGTTAACAGCTTCCGCGGTCAGTCGTTTAATGATGTGGAAAATGCCTTCTGCCGCGTGGTGGATCAGGCCGGTAAAGAGCTGGCCCGCTATCAGCTGACTGAGCAGGGCGCGCATACCGGTATTGTTATTGCCTCTCTGCGCCGCAATTTCGGCCAGTGGGACTTTACTGCCCACGGTAAAGCGTGCAGCGGTCGGACTATCGATGCGATGCACACCGACATCGTTGCTACGGTGGTGCGCTAATGAATATGACCCCGGGGGGCAATGCCCCCGTTCCCTTACAGACCCTGACCATTCGCGTGTTGTCCGGTGCATCGGTGGATGCCTCTGCTTTCCGCCTGTTTGAAAACGGCAAGGTGCAGGGTGATGCCGATATGGTGTTCTACGGTCAGCCGCAGAATAACGACGGCACCATCAGCCTGAATAATCAGGGCAATAATACCGCTTTCACTGTCGATCTCAGCCGGCTGAATCCGGCGGTGCAGAAAGTCGCGTTTACCGTTACCTGTGACGGCGCACAAACCGTTGCCGGCCTGCAGCGTCTGGCGATTCAGGTGGAATCTGCTGGCGAAGTTTTGCTCAGCGGCAATGTGGAGATTGGCGGTCGTCAGGAAGCGGCGCTGATCCTCGGTGAACTTTACCGGCGCAACGCAGAGTGGAAATTCCGGTTTATTGCGCAGGGCTTCAACGGCGGGCTGAAACCGCTGGCCGAGCATTATGGTGTTGAGGTGGCAGAGACTCCGTCGCCGTCTCCAGTGCCTGTGGCCGCACCGCCAGCTGCCCCCGCTCCTGCACCGGCCAGTAAAATCAACCTGAGCAAGGTGACGCTGACTAAAGAGAAACCGGCTATCAGTCTGACCAAGCGTGACAACTTCGGTGAGATCCGCATCAATCTGAACTGGCACCGCGCGCCAGCCTCCTCCGGTGGGCTGAAAGCGTTCTTCGGCGGCAATAAGGGTGTCGATCTCGATATCGGGGCGTTTGTTGAGCTGAACGACGGCAGCAAGGGCGTCATCCAGGCGCTGGGTAACACCTTCGGTGCGTTTCATGACAAGCCCTACGTGCACCTCAAAGGCGATGACCGTACCGGTTCGGTCAGCGACGGTGAATGGATACACATCAACGGCCGTGAATGGCAGCACATTCGTGAAGTACTGATTTACGCTTTCATCTACGAAGGCGTGCCCAGCTGGGATAAAACCGACGGCGTTGTGACGCTGCATATTCCGGATCAGCCGCCTATTGAAACGCGTCTGACCGAAGGGCAGGACCGCCGCAATATGTGTGCGATTGCCCGGCTGGTGAACGAAAACGGCAATATTAAAGTTGAACGCATTAACCAGTTCTTTAAGGGCCATTCCGATATGGATGAAGCCTTTGGCTGGGGCTTTCGCTGGAAAGCAGGTTCTAAATAATTATTCACAGAGGAAAGTAGATATGGGTTTCTTTGACAAGGTAAAAGGGGCATTTAATACCAGCCGTGACGAGCTGACCAGACAGGTTAGCCGTTTTAAAAATAAAAAATTCATGCAGGGCACCGTGGCTGTTTGTGCGCGTATTGCGGTCGCCAGCGACGGCGTCAGCGCAGAAGAGAAGCAGAAAATGATTGGCTTCCTGCGCGCGTCGGACGAGCTGAAGGTGTTTGATACCAGTGAAGTGATTGAGTTCTTTAACAAACTGGTCACCAGCTTCGATTTCGATATTGAAATCGGTAAAGGCGAAACCATGAAATATATCCTGGCCCTCAAAGACCAGCCGGAAGCGGCTCAGCTTGCGCTGCGCGTAGGTATCGCCGTGGCGAAAAGCGATGGCAACTTTGATCCGGATGAGCAACGTGCCGTTCGCGAAATTGCTGTCGCGCTCGGCTTTGAACCGGCTGAATTCGGCCTTTGATGTCACACCTTTAAGGGTTAACTATGGTATCCACGCATATCGGCTTTCCGACTGAGACCGTCATTGTTTTTGTAGTGCTGGCTGTCGGGGCCATTCTTATTGACCTGTTCATGCATCGCGGTGATAAGCCAATATCGCTGAAAAGCGCCGCGCTGTGGTCTGTATTTTGGGTTGCCGTTGCGCTGGGCTTCGCCGGCTTCCTGTACGTGCACCACGGCGCAGAAGTGGCCAGCCTGTTTGTGACCGGTTATGCGCTGGAGAAAGTGCTGTCGGTTGATAACCTGTTTGTGATGATGGCCATTTTCTCATGGTTTGCCGTACCGGACCGCTACCGTCACCGCGTGCTCTACTGGGGGATCATTGGTGCTATCGTCTTCAGGGGCATCTTTGTGGCGATCGGTACCGGGCTGCTCAGCCTCGGGCCATACGTTGAGGTTGTCTTCGCCATTATCGTGGCCTGGACCGCGGTGATGATGCTGAAAAGCGGCGACGACAGCGACGAGATTGAGGACTACTCGCAGCATCTGGCATACCGTATGGTGAAACGCTTCTTCCCGATTTGGCCAAAAATCAGAGGCAACGCCTTTGTTCTGAGCCAGAAAGAAGTCGACGCCGAGCTGGCGAAACCAGAAAACAAAGATGTCACCGTAGGCCGGGGGGCAAAAGCCTGGCGTTATGCGACACCGCTGTTCCTGTGCGTGGCGGTGGTTGAACTGTCCGACGTGATGTTTGCCTTCGACTCGGTTCCGGCGATCATTGCCGTTAGCCGCGAACCACTGATTGTGTACAGCGCCATGATGTTCGCTATCCTGGGTCTGCGTACTTTGTACTTTGTTCTGGAAGCGTTAAAGCAGTATCTGGTACATCTGGAGAAGGCCGTTATCGTGCTGCTGTTCTTCATCGCAGCGAAACTGGGCCTGAATGCCACCGACCATATCTGGCATCATGGCTACAGCATTTCGGCAACGACCAGTCTGTTTGTGGTTCTGGGCGTACTGGCGTTGGGAATTATCCTCAGCGTGATGTTCCCGGGCAAACCTGATGCTGAGGAAGGAAAGTAAGGGCGAAGTCCCTGTTTCTGACTACGAATTCGAACAAATCTAATTATGAGGAAAATATAATGAGCGTTTCTTTATCCAAAGGCGGCAACGTATCCCTGAGCAAAGCAGCACCGACCATGAAAAACGTGCTGGTGGGGCTGGGTTGGGATGCCCGTTCTACCGATGGTCAGGACTTTGACCTGGATGCGTCAGCGTTTCTGCTGGCCGCCAGCGGCAAAGTTCGCGGCGATGCTGACTTCATTTTCTACAATAACCTGACGTCTGCTGACGGCTCTGTCAGCCACACCGGTGACAACCGTACCGGCGAAGGCGATGGCGATGATGAATCCCTGAAAATCAAGCTGGATTTAATCCCGGCGGACGTCGATAAGATTGTGTTCGTGGTCACCATTCACGATGCGCAGGCCCGCCGTCAGAGCTTTGGTCAGGTTTCCGGTGCGTTCATTCGTCTGGTGAACGACGATAATCAGACCGAGGTAGCGCGTTACGATCTGACGGAAGATGCCTCTACCGAAACCGCTATGCTGTTTGGTGAGCTGTACCGCCACGGTGCCGAGTGGAAATTCCGCGCGGTAGGCCAGGGTTATGCCGGTGGTCTGGCATCCGTCTGTGCACAGTACGGCATCAACGCATCCTGATCGCGTTTTAAACGTGTTCAAACCGGGCAGTTCGATGCTGCCCGAATCACCCCCTTATCAGCAGGAGCATTAAAATGGCAGTTTCTCTCGTTAAAGGCGGTAACGTCTCCCTTACTAAAGAAGCACCCACCATGAACATCGCCATGGCGGGTCTGGGCTGGGATGCACGCGTCACCGACGGTCAGGATTTCGACCTGGATGCTTCAGTCTTTATGGTTGGCGAAGATGGCAAAGTTCTGAACGACAGCGGCTTTATCTTCTTCAACAACAAACTGAGCAGCTGCGGCTCCGTTGAGCACCAGGGCGATAACCGTACCGGTGCGGGTGATGGCGATGACGAGCAGGTAAAAGTTGAACTGAGTAAAATCCCGGCCGAGGTTAAAAAACTGGTCTTCGCGGTAACCATCTATGATGCGGAAGCGCGTAAGCAGAACTTCGGAATGGTCAGCAACAGCTTTATGCGTATCTACAATCACGATAACGGCAGCGAAATTGCTCGTTTCGACCTGTCTGAAGATGCGTCGACGGAAACCGCGATGATCTTCGGTGAGCTGTATCGCCATGGTTCAGAGTGGAAATTTAAAGCGGTCGGCCAGGGCTTTGCCGGTGGCCTGTCCGCGCTGGCTTCCCAGCACGGCGTAAATGTCTGATTGCCAGTCACAGAGAACAAACCCGGCGCGTCCGGGTTTTTTTTCGTCCTGTTTTGCCCTCAGTGACTTCACCGAAACGCTGTCAGCGCAAACTCTCCGCCAGCCAGGCCGCCAGCTGTAACAGATCTTCCTGCTGCTGCGGAAACTCTGCGGTCAGCTCTTCAACCAGGTGTGAAACGCGCTGAGGCTGATATTTTTCACCCTGTAGCTTAGTCTCCAGCGCTTCCAGCGGTGCAGGGTTGAGGCTGTCGGTATAAATCCGACAGCGCCGAATCACCCCACGCTCCACGTCAACGTGGATCTCCACGCCGCCCCAGCTGAAGCGGGTATCAAGCTGGTGTGCAAAATCAGGAGCCTGCCCAAAGTTCCACTCCCAGCTGCTCTGGCGGGCAAAGGTTTCTGCAAAGCCGGGCAGGTCGGGGAACGCCGCAGGCGAAATCAGTTCCGGCTTACAGCGGCTGCCGTAATGTTCAAAAAAAGCATGGGTGACAGCGTCACAAATCCGATCGTAGTTGATATCCGGCTGCAGTTCCTGCAGATTGGCCACGCGCGAACGGACTGAGGTAATGCCCTTGGCCTGCAGTTTTTTCTCATCGGGGTTTAAATAGTCGGCCAGTCGAGAAAGATCGGCATTCATCAGCAGGGTGCCATGATGAAAGCCGCGGTCGCGGGTTTCACGATAGGCAGAGCCGGACACTTTGCGCATGCCGTCAGCAGTGCTGACCACCAGATCGTTACGACCTGAGGCTTCCGCCGTCATGCCCAGCTTTTCCAGCGCTTGCAGGATAATCCCGGTAGACACGCTTTTATCGTATTCCGGCTTTCCGGCCATAAAGGTAAAGCAGCAGTTACCTAGGTCATGGAATACCGCGCCGCCGCCGCTGCTGCGGCGCGCCAGGCGAATCCCGTCCTCTTCCATACGTCGGGTATTGCACTCTTTCCACGCATTCTGCGCCCGGCCAATCACCACCGTTTCCGCATTGCGCCAGAGGAAAAGCACCCGCTGGGTGGCCGGCATCTGACGAAAAATGCACTCTTCGACGGCAAGGTTAAACCACGGATCCCAGGATTCAGACAGCAGTAAACGCAGTGAGGACATCAGAAACTCCCTTTTTTATTTCAGGCCGCCGGACAGGTCACGGCGGCAGCGGTACAAAACGGCGCGTTGGATCGCCGGGCGATCACTGCGCCTGCTGATGTTGCCGGATGACTGCCACGATATCCTCAACGGTATCAGCCAGCCGCTCCCCCTGCTTATAGGCGAGCAGGGTTTGCTCATCGCCGTTGAGCACCGACTGTGGGCGTTCAATAAAGGTGCCAATCGGATTTAAGTCGCTATCGAGGATCGCTGCAAACGGAATACTGACTTTTTCCACGCCAAACTGCTGTCTGAACAGCGATGTTGCCTGGTCACGGGTGATAATGCGCATATTTATATTCGGTGCAAGACGGCAAAGCGCCTGAAAAGCGGGGACGTTGCGCAGGCAGTCCGGGCACCACATTTCTGCTGCTACCAGCAGCGTATAGCTACCTTCCAGACCCTGGATTTCCGCGTTCAGTGCCGCAGTTAGAAAGCTGGTGCGTTCGGTTTTAGCCTGCTCACGCAGCAGATGCTGGATCTGCTCATCATTACCCTGGCTGACAAACTGTGGATAGTCGACGCCGAGTGCGATCAGTGTGTTGAAATCTGCCATCTGTCTGCTCCCAAAGGTTAAGAATCTCAGTGATCATCTGCCGTATCAGCCCGTCATTTTCGGCATTTTCGGCTTTGATGTGAACCATATAAGGTCAGATGTCGTGACCCGGTATGCTATCAATCTCCCAACGCAATGAGCAACAAAAAAGCCGGTGACATCGCTGTCACCGGCTTTTTATTTCGTTCGCTCAACGGGCGAAAATTACGCCGCGATCTGCCCGGCGGTCTTTTCTACCAGCGCCAGCAGCACTTTGATGTCTTCCAGCGTGACCGTCGGATTCAGTAACGTCAGCTTCAGGCAGGTGACGCCATCCGCTTCGGTCACGCCGACGTTAGCTCGGCCAGATTCCAGCAGTACGTCGCCGATTTTCTGGTTGAACAGCGCCAGGGCGGCATCGCCCGCGTCGGAAAGTGACTGCGTGCGGTAGCGGAACAGCACGCTGGCCAGCTGAGGCTGCATAACCAGCTCCAGCGATGGCTGCTCGCTGACGTACTGAGCCACTTCCTGCGCCAGGGTTACGCCGTGATCGATAATCCCGGCGTACTGTTTCTGACCCAGCGCTTCCAGCCCCATCCACAGCTTCAGCGCATCGAAGCGGCGCGTGGTTTGCAGCGATTTAGACACCAGGTTTGGTACACCCTGAGCTTCATCAAACTCGGAGTTCAGGTAAGCGGCCTGATAGCGCATCAGCTCGTAATGACGTGCTTCCTTCAGCAGGAAAGCACCGCAGCTGATGGTCTGGAAAAACTGCTTGTGGAAGTCCAGGGTAATGGAATCCACCCGTTCCAGACCGTCCAGGTAGTGGCGATACTTCTCGGACAGCAGCAGCGCGCCGCCCCATGCCGCATCTACGTGAACCCAAATTTGACGCTCGGCAGCCAGCTCAGCGATAGCTCGCAGGGGATCGATAGCGCCCGCGTCGGTAGTACCGGCGGTGGCCACGATAGCCATAACCTGCTCACCGTTGGCTTCTGCCTGTAACAGCTTCGCCTGCAGGTCGTTGAGATCCATACGCGAGAAGCGGTCGGTTTTCACCTGCGTTACCGACTGATAGCCCAGGCCCAGCAGCGCCATGTTCTTCTGTACGGAGAAGTGCGCATGTTCAGAGCAAAGAACACGGATCTTCTTCAGATTACCCACCAGGCCATCCTGCTGAACGGAGTGCCCCTGGCGGGCAAAGAACGCATCGCGTGCCAGCATCAGCCCCATCAGATTACTCTGGGTACCGCCGCTGGTGAACACCCCGGCATCCCCTGGCTGATAGCCAACCTGGCTACGCAGCCATTCAATCAGCTTCATCTCGATGATGGTGGCTGACGGGCTTTGATCCCATGAGTCCATGCTCTGGTTAGTGGCGTTGATCAACACCTCTGCCGCCTGGCTAATTACCAGGCTTGGGCAGTGCAGGTGCGCCACGCACTGCGGATGATGGACCGCAAGGCTGTCTTTCAGAAAGTATTCAATCGCACGCTCAATCGCGGCCTGATTACCCAGCCCCTGCGGATTGAAATCAAGCGTAATGCGCTCGCGCAGTTCGGCAACGGTTTTGCCCTGATACATTTCGGGCTGCTGTAGCCATTGGGCAACCGCTTCACTGCTCTGGGCAATCGCCTGGCGATAAGCCTCAGTGCTGTGCGCCGAACCGGCCAGAATTGGATTTAACCTGGACATTGAATTCACTCCACTCAGACCGGTTTTACGCCGCTGGCAAGCAGGGCGTTTTCAAATTTATCCAGGAAAATTTCCAGTTCACGATCGCTGATCAGCAGGGAAGGCAGCAGGCGCAGTACGCAACCGTCGCGGCCACCGCGCTCCAGGATCAGACCGTTTTCGAAACATTTCTTCTGCAGCAGTGCGGACAGTGCGCCATCAGCCGGGTAGCAACCCATATGATCCTGCGCTTCATTCGGTTTAACGATCTCAATACCGATCATCATACCCAGACCACGAATATGACCCATTACCGGGTAACGCTGCTGCATCTCGGTCAGCTTAGCTTTCAGCCATTCACCCTGCGCGGCCACTTTACCGGCAACGTTGTTTTCTTTCAGGTATTTCAGCGTGGTCAGGCCGGTGGCCATCGCCAGCTGGTTGCCGCGGAAAGTACCGGTGTGGTGGCCAGGTGACCAGGCATCGAACGCTTTCTTAATGCCCAGCACGGCCAGTGGCAGCCCGCCGCCAACGGCTTTGGACATCACAATGATGTCTGGCTCAATACCGGCGTGTTCAAAGGCGAACAGCTTACCGGTTCGGGCAAAGCCAGCCTGCACTTCATCAAGGATCAGCAGGATTCCGTGCTCACGAGTCACTTTACGGATGCGCTGGAGCCACTCGGCAGGCGCCGGGTTCACGCCGCCTTCACCCTGAACGGCTTCAAGAATCACGGCCGCAGGTTTACGCACGCCGCTTTCAACGTCGTTGATCAGGTTGTCAAAGTAGTAGGTCAGTGCTTTAACGCCCGCTTCACCACCGATGCCCAGCGGGCAGCGGTATTCGTGCGGATAAGGCATAAACTGCACTTCCGGCATCATGCCGTTCACCGCTTCTTTCGGTGACAGGTTGCCGGTTACGGCCAGCGCGCCGTGGGTCATACCGTGGTAGCCACCGGAGAAGCTGATCACGCCGGTACGACCGGTGACCTTTTTCGCCAGCTTTAACGCCGCTTCAACGGCGTCAGCGCCGGAAGGACCGGTAAACTGCAGGCAGTACTCTTTGCCCTGGCCCGGCAGCAGCGAAAGCAGATATTCTGAGAAGCTGTCTTTCAACGGCGTGGTCAGATCGAGTGTATGTAACGGCAAGCCGCTGGTAATGACATTTTGGATGCTTTGCAGGATGTCAGGATGATTGTGGCCCATAGCCAGCGTTCCCGCACCGGCCAGGCAGTCAAGATATTGATTGTTCTCAACATCGGTAATCCACACGCCTTCCGCCTTTGCTATTGCAAACGGCAGCTTACGCGGATAGCTCCTGACATTTGATTCAAATTCAGCCTGGCGCGCCAAATAGGTTTCATTGTTTCCATTTAATGAATCTGCACCGAAATTATCAATACGGACTTTATCCGTCATCATATCTCTCCTACAACCGTGAGTGTCAGTACGTCACAGTTGAATAAATGAATGAAAAGTTAACTACTGTGAAAAAGCGCGGCCAATATAGGCCATTTTAAGGCGCCGCTCAATGATTAATTTCAATAAGTCATGCTTATGATTTTATTATACAAATCAATACGTTGTTGATTTTCTGGACAATTACCTTTCTGACATTTCATTTCAATCGCGTTATGCATGACTTTTCATATTATGGAAATTTAAGGTAATAACTCTAAGCGATGAGGTGCTGAAAAAAATGGCAA
The DNA here is from genome assembly GCA_913775305.1 of uncultured Erwinia sp. Classification (GTDB taxonomy): domain Bacteria; phylum Pseudomonadota; class Gammaproteobacteria; order Enterobacterales; family Enterobacteriaceae; genus Erwinia. Next base: position 11,535 of record CAJYIY010000038.1, read on the forward strand.
AATGAACAAAATGTGAGCAACATCAGGGTGAAGCGATGGTTTTTTAAGCAAATAAAATACGGGGTTAAGGTGGTTTAACAGATTATTTTGCTATTGAATTTGCATAAACCACAGCACTTTCGCTTTCTCTCACCCCTGATTAAGGACGGTGTGGAGTTAGTTTGGATATCGAAAATTATTGTACGAAAAGGCTGATTTTTAACCAATTATGCCCATTCACCAGTGTGTGATGGCATGTATCATTGTCTGGATTTGTCGCCAGGCTGGAAGAATGGGAGATCGCTTTTCGGGAAGTTGCGGACAATGTGAGGACTTATGCAACGGTACAACGGGCGGCTAAGCGGACAGGTAATGCACTTGAGTCAACAGGTGGAGCGCTTGAGCGGGTAACTGAGTCGTTTGAGCCATTAGTGCAGCGGCATGAGCTGCGCAAGAAGGAACTGACAAAAGAGCGGGAATATCCAAGGCCATCTTTGGAGTTGTAGCTTCAACGAACTATTGGTTTTAGACCTACTTAGAGTATAATGAGCACATAAAAGAATTTCAATACACAATATGGTGTGTTTGGTTTTTATCTAAAAGAGATGGATCTGTATGGGCATTAAATTTAAAAAAATATTTTATTTCTCAATGCTTGCTATATCTATAGTGTTGTTTTTGTTTTTGATATTTACAGTTTACTCATTTGTTAATACGATTTTTTATATAAATGCCTTTGGTGGGTTATCTGCTCTAAATTACCCAGAGGTTACTGGACATCTTGTTATTATGTTCTTTACAGTGGGTTGCCTCTATTTCTCCATAAAAACAACCCGAAATGCAAGGGGGGGTTAATTATCTACAATTTAGGTTTTTGGATAATATTGATAACATCTCATTCCATGCAGATGGATTCCTTTCTTTTAGTGTCATAGCATCTAAAAATGGGCCTGTGTAATTTTCAACAAGAAAGTAAAAAAGGTCTAGATCTCCCGCCATTCTGAGTTCGTTGTAGACGGTGTTGTTCACTACTTTCAGTCTTTCTGATGTGTAAACAGCCCTGGATGCTGCACCACCTATCGAATATATAGTCGATACTATTAGGCCTGCTGTCATTTTTCCTATGAATTTTTCAGAAAAAATAGATGCCAGGTCATTTATTAAGGCTGCGTTCAAGAATGCTTTTCCTGTTGCTCTTGCTAACCCCTCTTCAATGTGTGTTTTTTTGTTTTTTTTGATTTCAGAAGTAAATATTTTAAGTGTTATGTTTATTATCTCGCTGAGATCTTGTTCGCGTAGCCCTTTCTTCAATCTGAAGATAAGTCTATACGTGTTCGTTTCATTTCTATATCTGTTGTCAGTATCAATGAAATTTACAGCAATAGACGATATGTCATTTGAAAAATCTAAAACAACCTCGCCAATTTTTTGCGTGTAGCGAATCCATACTGATTTTTGTTTTTTCCCTTGCAATACCTTTAATATTCTATTTGCAACAACTTCCGCTTCTGACATAATATATATCCCTATAATATTGAATTTATCTTTCCTATTAATAATACACAAATCAAAGGGAAAGTTAAATTTTTTAATTTGAATAGTTGGATCTGACAGATTTTCTTGAGATCATTTAGTTTCGGCGTAATCTTCGGTTCTGTAAAAGAAAAAATCGCCTTGCAGGGCGGTTTTTCCAAAGTTAAATCAGTTGGGGAACTGCTTAACCTAGTAACTAAGCTGTATCAAAAGGGCAGACATTCAAATCAGCTGAATTCAAATAGTATCGAATCAAACATGCTGGTCAGGAAGAAGAATATTTCAATATGCTACTGGAAGGCGTAAAGACGTTCTGTAAATGAAAAGATTGGGGTCAGTTTGGATATCGAAAATTATTGTACGTTAAGGTTGTTTTTTGACCTTTCTACTACCGGCAGGTCAAGAAACTGAGCATCACAACTACTCTCGGTTATAAAATCAACCGATGGCATAAAAGCGATGCTAAAAATTACCTATGACCAGGAAGAACAAAGAGGTAATGCACTTATGGCACGGTGGGGAGGAAATGGAGCTACCCCGGTATTTCCCATGAAAGAAGCCTGAAAATTGAAATTAACATGGCAGCCAGGTGGGTCCGCTTACATAAGTTCCCTGATTAAGCGGGCAGGGTTCCCGGCGTAAATTCCCTTTACCGTCACTGGCCGGGTTACTACGCTGCCTGCACCAATCACCGCACCGCTGCAAATCGAAGGGGTCAGCACGGTGGCGCTGCTGCCAATAGTAACGTTGTCACCAACAGTAATGGTGATCCAGCTCTTCGCATCCGGGTCCGGTGCGCCGCTGCCGAACAGATCGTTGGCGAAGGTAACGTTATGGCCGATAAAACAGTTTTCACCTATGGTGACATTCTCGCAGAGAAAACTGTGCGACTGGATGCGGCTGCCGCGGCCAATCACACAGCCTTTCTGAATCTCTACAAACGGGCCAACAAAAACATCATCACTAAGTCGACACTGGTACAGGTTTGATGGCGTCATGATTCTGACGTTTTCCCCGGCGACAACATCGCGAACAGCACATTCAATTATTTTCATTGCCTGACTCCTTAACTACAGATGTCACTGTGTC
>CAJYIY010000039.1 GCA_913775305.1 uncultured Erwinia sp.
ACTCAGAAGTGAAACGCCGTAGCGCCGATGGTAGTGTGGGGCCTCCCCATGCGAGAGTAGGGAACTGCCAGGCATCAAATTAAGCAGAAGGCCATCCGTAAGGATGGCCTTTTTGCGTTTAAGCGACCTGAGTCTCTGCGCCGGCAGGAACCTTTTTCGCAGAAATGCGGTCTGCAACGCCGGGTTTAGCTGGTGCATAATACTGCTCAGCTGCCGGCTATCCTGTCGCCGGGTCACTGATGCTTCCGACCGGTCTTTCTTCGCTGACATCCCGCCTTCAATAAATTCGGCTGTATCACCCATATCTTTCTATCCAGCCAGACTACAATCCCCTCCCGTTAACGTTACTGGTGACAGCGATTGCCCGGTTGTTTTCGGTCCACTGTCCCGAAGAAGTGGTTGTTACCCATCCGTTTCACCACTCAGAATAGTTAAAATCGCTAAAACCCCTGTATTAGATGTCCGAAAAATTTTCTCAGCCTGTGCCATAATCGGATTGAGTATAAAAGAATGTATGCTATAAAAATCATAATGTTACAAACACATCATCACAAACAATCACCTCCTTTAGCACCCTGGTTGGCGAGGAAAACTCACGAGGATATTAGATGGACTCTATCAGTACAAAGCAGCAAGGAAATATGCTGAATACAAGGCAACGGATCTGGGCGATTGTTGGCGCATCATCCGGTAATCTGGTTGAATGGTTCGATTTTTATGTTTACTCATTCTGTTCGCTATATTTTGCTCATATCTTCTTCCCCTCGGGAAATCCAACCACCCAGCTGTTGCAGACCGCAGGCATTTTTGCTGCGGGATTTTTAATGCGACCAATCGGTGGATGGCTTTTTGGGTACATTGGCGACAGGCACGGACGAAAAACATCGATGCTGATTTCCGTCTGCATGATGTGCTTTGGTTCACTGGTTATCGCCTGTCTGCCAGGCTATTACACCATTGGTGTCTGGGCTCCGGTGCTACTGCTGCTGGCACGCCTGTTTCAGGGGCTGTCCGTGGGGGGGGAATATGGCACCAGCGCGACTTACATGAGTGAGGTTGCTGCAGAGGGGCGCAAGGGTTTTTATGCTTCCTTTCAGTATGTCACGCTGATTGGTGGCCAGCTGCTGGCGTTACTGACGGTGGTTTTACTTCAGCAATTTCTTTCTGATGAAGATCTGCGCAGCTGGGGATGGCGTATACCGTTTGCCTTAGGTGCTGCACTGGCAATCGTTGCACTGTATCTGCGCCGTTCACTGAAAGAAACATCAGACAGTACGACACGTGAGAGTAAAGATGCCGGATCGCTGACAGGATTATGGAAGCATCGCCGTGCTTTTATTATGGTCCTGGGCTTTACCGCTGGCGGATCCCTCAGTTTCTATACCTTCACCACTTATATGCAGAAATACCTGGTCAATACCTCGGGGATGGACCATAAAACCGCCAGCGGTCTGATGACGGTTGCGCTGTTTGTTTACATGCTGCTACAGCCACTCATCGGCGGCTTATCTGATAAAATTGGTCGCCGAAACTCTATTATGATCTTTGGCGGGTTGGCTGCGGTATGTACGGTGCCGATCCTGACGCTGCTGCAAAACGTACACGATCCGATTATCGCCTTTGCGCTGGTGATGCTGGCGCTGGTGATAATCAGTTTTTACACCTCCATCAGCGGTATTTTGAAGGCTGAGATGTTCCCGCCCGAAGTCAGGGCGTTAGGCGTCGGATTGTCCTATGCGGTCGCCAATGCGCTATTCGGGGGATCAGCGGAGTATGTGGCCTTATCGCTGAAGGCGGCAGGCAGTGAAACAGCCTTCTTCTGGTATGTCTCCCTGATGGGAGCCGTGACTTTCCTCGTATCACTGATGCTACATAAACGGGGAAAAGGCCTTAAACTGTAGCTAATGATCGAGATTCCACAATGCGTAGCCGGTGGCAGCACCGGCTAAATCCCATGTGAAATCTTTCCAGCTCCATCCGCTGCCGCCTTCCCGGCTGTCATAAAATTCTTTTGCCGCGCCAAGAGAAATGGCAAACGTCAGGCCAAAGCTGGCACTTCGGCCCTGGCTCCAGTTTTGCCTCTCACCGTACGCATTACCCGCCGCCGCCAGAAAAGCGGAAGAGATAAAGTGCTGAGCCTTGTCCCGTCCCGTCCATTCATCCTGGGCCTGGTGGGTACAGCCGCTACAGCAAAGCAAAACCAGCGCCAGACAATTGCGCATTACTGCCTCCGGTATAAAAAAGCCCCGTCAATAACGAGGCTGTTAAACGTCTTCGGTCACTACAGAATCCGACTGATCAGTCGGTCAATGCGAATGCGCCGCAGGCGACGAATAAGCTTACGAATCTTAACCGGATAATCGGCAATGCTCTCCAGATCGCGGAAGTGCTCAACCACGCTCGTATGCTGACGGATCAGCGTCAGTTCGCGATCGCGTTGTTCACTCAGCTGCTGAAGCGGATCGTGGATCAGGATCGCATTTTCCAGATCGAGGCGCCAGGCGCGTGGGTTCAGGTTATTGCCGGTAACCATAATCCACTCATCATCCACCCACAGCCCCTTGAGGTGATAGCTGTTCTCGCCGTCTTTCCACAAGCGAACCGTTAACTGCCCGGCATCAATATAATATTGCAGGCGGCTGAGGAAACGACGCAGGTTGATTTCATACAGATAGGGCAACGCACCGATAATTTTAAACGGCTGATCTTCCGGTATATAAAAATCATTCGCGGTCTTGTCACCCACGATAATTTCAACCTCTTTGCCCTGGCGCAGTAGCCAGATGATATTCCGGACCAGAATCGCAGGAAGATTGAAATAGGGGGTGCATATCGTCAGCTTGCGCTCGGCACAGGGCATCAGATGATAGATAGTCTTATTCAGCAGACTGCGCTTACCCAACCCGACCAGCGGCGTGACGGCCAGCTGTTCATTATTGGCATTTCCGGTGAACTGATAGTCGAAGCCTCGCAGATCCTGACGGAACTGACGGGTTTCATTTTTAATTTCGGGGCTTTTAGGCCGGTGATGGCGATCGAGACGATGAACCGCTTCGGCCTGGATCAGATTTTTATCGATCCACCTGAACATCGTATCAGCCAGCTCGCGGTTGGTGATGAACTGATAGCGGTCATAGCGATATTTGTCACCCTGATGCAGATAGACATCATTAAAGCTGGCACCGGTATACAGAACCGTATCATCGATAATCGACCCCTTCAGGTGAAGCACGCCGAGTGCTTCACGCGTATTAACCGGGATGCCGTAAACAGGGATCGCGATGTCCTCATTCTGGCTGGCCATCTCACAGTACCAGTCGGCGTTGGTTGCCGAAGCTGCCGCACCGATTCGGCCGCGCTGAGCGCGATGCCAGTCAACCACAACGCAGATA
>CAJYIY010000040.1 GCA_913775305.1 uncultured Erwinia sp.
TCGGTTCCCTGGAAGGAGAACCCCACAATCATCGCCACGCCAATCATCGCCGCAAAGCCCCCGGCGAAGGGCGCATCGCCCACCTGCCAGTTGTGCCAGCCGGCACTCTCACCGCCGCGCAGAATACCGACGATCATCGCAACGCCGACGATGATAAAGATAATCACGGTGGCAACTTTGATCAGCGAGAACCAGTATTCCGCCTCTCCGAAGCCTTTCACCGAGATATAGTTGAGCAGGAAGATCGCACAGAGGAATAACGCACTCCAGATCCAGCCCGGCGTGTCCGGGAACCACCAGGTCATCACCAGCTGAGAGGCGACGAGGTCAACGGCGATAGTCACCGCCCAGTTGTACCAGTAGTTCCAGCCCAGCGCGAAGCCGAAACCTTCTTCTACGTATTTTGCACCGTAGGTGGAGAATGAGCCGGATACCGGCATATACGCGGCAAGCTCACCGAGGCTGGTCATCAGGAAATAGACCATCAGGCCAATCAGCGCATAGGAAAGTAACGCTCCGCCCGGCCCTGCCTGAGAAATGGTCGCCCCTGAAGCGACGAAGAGGCCCGTACCAATTGAACCGCCAATGGCGATCATCGTTAAGTGACGAGCTTTAAGTTCACGCCTTAACCCAGGCTGTTGTTTTGTTTTTATGTCATGATCCATGTTTAATCGCTGTAATCTTCAAAAATGAGGCGCGATTGTAGCAAACCAGCGATGAGCGTATAGCGATAACGCGAGGTTATAAGTTAGCTTCATAATCGGCAGGCAATCATTAGAATAAGACGCGATGACATCCGTCAGGCTGCGGCGGCCCTGCCCCCGCAACGGCAACGATAACGGCGCGTTATTCCCGGCAGTAGCTGAGAAAACGACTCAGGGCTTTAGACAGGTGCTTCTGCCGGTGGCAGATACGGTACAGCGTGCGTTTCAGTGCAGGCAGCGGCAAAGGCACTTCGACCAGCGTGCCCAGCTCCAGCTGTTCGGCAATTGCCCGGCGCGACAGGCAGCTGATGCCCATTCCATGACGAACCGCATTTTTTATCGCTTCGGAGTTGCCCAATTCCAGCGCCAGATCGAACTGCGGCAGATGAGAAAGCAGCAGGTAATCGACGATTTCACGCGTGCCCGAACCCGGTTCACGCAGGATCCAGGGCGCGGCCGCCAGGCTTTGCAGCGTTACCGGATGATTAAGCAGCTCCGCACCCGGCGCGGCAAACACCACCAGCTCATCTTCCATCCACGGCTCGGTAATCAGCTCGGGCATGTGGCACGGCCCTTCAATCAGGCCGATATCGACACGGAAATCCGCCACGTCATTGATCACTTCCTGGCTGTTTCCGACGCTGAGCTCCAGCGGCAGCGTCGGAAAGTCGCGGCGGTAGCGGGCGATCATCCCCGGCAGCAGATAGTTGCCGATGGTGCTGCTGGCAGCAATACGCAGCGAACCGTTATCTTCACGGAACAGCTGCTCAATCTCCTGCGCCTGCTCCAGCAGGGCAACGGCACGCGGATACAGCAGGCGGCCGTGCTCATTGATCACCAGCCGCTTGCCTACGCGATCGAAAAGCTTAACGCTGAGCTGACTTTCCAGATCGGCCAGCGCGGCGCTGACCGCCGACTGAGAAAGAGCCAACACCAGAGAGGCCTGCGTTGTTGACCCGCTTTTGAGTACCTCGGTAAACACTTCCAGCTGACGTAACGTAATATGCATAATGTGCTTCCTTAATCTCCACGATTCTGCTTCACCTGCGCGTTGCGAATACAGCCCTCCGTCAGCGCTGTTTAACACTTATAGTGGTTTATAGTGAATTTATAATCAATTTCTCTTTTAAGCAGGATGTTCGCCTCATCTCTCCGGCTTGAAAGGAGAAAGCGTGATAACCGATAGGATATCCCGCCCATCCCTGCCGCTACCCGTTCCGGTTCTCTCCGGTTGAGGCCGGGGCGGGGGCGGAAATAGCCGCTGTGGCGATACTCCCCGGCCACGGTTGCCGCTGGCGTGAGTGAGGCTGTGCGCTAACGCTGGCTGTTGTTGCGGTATCCTTAGCGGTATGACGGTCTCTCCCTATCTTACCCGCCCCTGTATCAATAGGGTGGGGTTCGCCTGACAAAAAATTTTGCATGGGGATTGCGGCACACTGCCACGGCACTCCGTCGCCCGACGCTGCTGGTCGTGGCGCAGGTTGTTGACCGGGGTTGCGCTGTTTCGTACACGCGGAGCGCTGCCTGCCCATTTGAGGGCATAAACTGACGGCGTTTCCGGTTATCATAGCCAGAGATGACCCAGGCCATGAACAGGAGAACGGCATGAAATTTATCGGAGCCCACGTCAGCGCAGCAGGCGGCGTGGATCAGGCGGTTAAACGCGCCTATGAACTGGAAGCCACGGCTTTTGCGCTGTTCACCAAAAATCAGCGCCAGTGGCGTGCGGCACCGCTGACGGACGACGTGATTTCCGCCTTCCGCCGCGCCTGTGAGCAATACAACTATGGCCCCGGCCAGATCCTGCCCCACGACAGCTATCTGATTAACCTCGGCCATCCGGTTGAGGAAGCGCTGGAGAAATCCCGCGCGGCGTTTCTTGATGAAATGACGCGCTGCCAGCAGCTGGGGCTGACGCTGCTGAATTTCCATCCCGGTAGCCACCTGCAGCAGATCAGTGAAGAAGCCTGCCTGCAGCGCATTGCGGAGTCGATTAACCTGGTGCTGGAACAGACCGAGGGCGTCACGGCGGTGATCGAAAATACCGCCGGCCAGGGCAGTAACCTCGGTTTCCGCTTTGAGCACCTGGCGGCAATTATTGAGGGCGTTGAGGATAAATCCCGCGTGGGCGTCTGCATCGATACCTGCCACGCTTTTGCGGGCGGCTACGATCTGCGCACTGAGGAAGAGTGCGTGAAAACCTTCGAGGAGTTTGAGCGAATTGTCGGCTTCCGCTATCTGCGCGGCATGCATCTGAACGATGCGAAAAGTGAGTTCAACAGCCGCGTTGACCGCCATCACAGCCTTGGCGAAGGCAATATCGGCAAAACGGTATTCAGCTGGCTGATGAAGGATCCCCGCTTTGACGGTATCCCGATGATTCTGGAAACGATCGATCCGGAGATCTGGAAAGATGAGATCGCCTGGCTGAAATCAGAACAACAATAAAAGGCAGAGATAAAAAAACGGCCCCGTACCAGCGGGGCCGTTTTGCTGACGGGACCGGATGCTTTCATCCTGTCCCGGCCTGCGATCAGGCTTTTGCCGTCTCGACTTCCGGGCGTTTCAGCACCGCGTAAGCCAGACCGGCCACCAGCGTGCCGACGATAATCGCCATCAGGTAACCCAGTACCGGCGTAATAGCACCCGGGATCAGCAGCACAAACAGCCCGCCGTGTGGCGCCATCAGTTTGGCACCTATCGCCATGGAGATCGCACCGGTTACTGCACCGCCGACGATACAGCACGGCAGAACGCGCATCGGGTCACGGGCCGCGAACGGAATCGCCCCTTCAGAGATAAAGCACAGACCCAGAACCAGCGCCGCTTTACCACCTTCCTGCTGACCTTTGTTGAATTTTTTACGGGCCACAATCGTTGCCAGGCCCATCGCCAGCGGTGGCACCATACCGGCCGCCATAATCGCCGCCATCGGTGCATAGGTTGAGGAACTGAGCAGTCCGACACCGAAGGCGTAGGCCACTTTGTTCACCGGGCCACCCATATCGGTACACATCATGCCGCCAAGCACCGCACCCAGCAGTACCGCGTTCGCCGTACCCATGTTAGCCAGCCAGCTGGTCAGCCCGGACATGATTCCGGCAACCGGTTTGCCCACCACATAGATCATCAGCAGACCGGTGATCAGGCTGGCAACCAGCGGAATAATCAGAATCGGCTTCAGCGCTTCCATACTGGAGGGCAGCTTCACCTTCTGACTGAGGAACTTCGCCGCATAACCGGCAATGAAACCGGCAATAATCCCACCGAGGAAGCCGGCGTTAATGCTGGTGGCGATCATCCCGCCAATCAGGCCTGGCGTCAGACCCGGACGGTCAGCAATCGAGAAGGCAATAAAGCCCGCCAGCACCGGAACCATCAGTGCGAATGCGCTGCCGCCACCGATCTGCATCAGTGCCGCGGCCAGTGTGCCCTGCTCTTTAAACGCCGTGATACCAAAGGCAAACGACAGCGCGATGCTCAGACCACCCGCGACAACCATGGGCAGCATGTAAGACACGCCGGTCAGCAGGTGACGATAAGCACCGGCTTTTTCTTTTTTGTCTTCCGCCCCTGCTGAAGCCTGGCCACCCTGAGGCTGATAAGGTCTGGCTTCCGCCACGGCTTTATCCAGCTCCTGCGCGGTTTTCTTCAGCGCCAGCCCGGTAGAGGTACGGTACATCGGCTTGCCGGCAAACTTGGCCAGGTCCACTTCGATATCCGCCGCAACGATGACCAGATCGGCCGCCGCCACTTCTTCCGGGGTGATGGCGTTGCCAGCCCCCACGGAACCGCGGGTTTCAACCTTCACCCACCAGCCGCGCTTTTTCGCTTCGGTGTCGATGGCTTCTGCCGCCATAAAGGTGTGCGCCACACCGGTCGGGCAGGCGGTTACCGCGACAATGCGTTTTGGCCCGCTACCCGCAGCCGGAGCCGCGGTTTTCGCGACGGCAACCGGCGCCTGGTAAGGGCGGGCATCCGTCTGCGCTTTCGCCAGCACGTCAGCAGGCTGACGCAGCAACTGTTCGATATCGGCCAGGTAAACCGCCTTGCCGTTCAGCGTGCTGTCGGCAGGGATATGTTTACCGGCAACAATCACCCGATCGGCTTCTGCCGGGTTGTCGGTCAGCGTCAGTCCGGCGCTTGCCGCCGCGGCGGTGGTGATATTTTTTGCCAGATAGCCCGTTGCCAGCCCCAGCGAAGAATCTATGATCAGCAGCGTTTTCATTATGCGTCTCCTGCTGTTAATTATGGAAAGGTTGTAGGTCGACACGCGCCATCATTGCGGCCAACTGGGTACGATCGGTAACGCCCACGTTGCTCTGGCTGACGGCCATTGCCGCCACGGCGGTGGCAAGACGCAGGGTGTGCTCGCTGGATTCCCGCATCAGCAGGCCGTAGATCAGCCCGCCAACCATAGAATCACCGGCTCCCACTGTGCTGACAACGTCACAGGCAGGTGGTTTTGCAATCCATTCGCCTGAAGCATTCACCCACAGCGCCCCTTCGGCACCGAGTGAAATCACCACGTGAGCAATGCCCTGCTCGCGCAGCAAATGTGCTGCTTCAATCACATCTTGTAAGGTGGGTAGCTTGCGGCCCGCCCAGATTTCCAGCTCGCGCCGGTTAGGCTTAACCAGCCACGGCGCGGCTTTCAGACCGGCGACCAGCGCCTCGCGACTGCTGTCGAAAATGATGCACGGGCAGTGGGTGCGTAAGGTGGTCATCCACTCGGTGAAGGCATCCGGATCGACGCCTGCCGGCAGGCTGCCGCTGACGCAGACCATATCGAACTGGCCCAGCCAGGTGAGAGAGTCTGCGGTAAAGCGATCCCAGTCCTGCCCGGTGACTTCAAAGCCGGAGAAGTTGAGATCGGTCACCTCACCGCCCTTTTCAGTCAGCTTAACGTTAATGCGGGTACGGCCTTCCACTACCTGGAAACGGTTCGCAATGCCCAGGTCGCTGAACAGGTGCTGGAAGCCGTCCTGATTCTCTTTCCCCAGGAATCCACCGACAGTGACGTCAATCCCTAAATCTTTCAGCACCTTAGCAACATTGATGCCTTTCCCGGCCGCGTGCAGCCCGGTGGTTTTCACCAGGTTAACTTCACCGCGTTCGATTTCCGGCGTGTAACCAACCAGATCGTAGGCCGGGTTCAGGGTAATCGTGGCAACGCGTCTGCTCATGCTGCCCCCTCGCCCAGACCGGCAGCAATGGCTTCACCAATCGCATCCAGCGCGGCGCGCGCATCTTTGCCGCTGGCGGTAAAGCGCAGGCGATGGCCCTTCTTCACGCCCAGCGCCACCACTTTCATCAGGCTACGGCCGTTAGCCGGTTTCCCGCTGCCGTCGAGGTTCGTCACGGTCACGTCACACTCAAACTGTTTGATCACGCTGACCAGCGCGGTGCCCGGACGGGCATGCAGGCCATGCTCATTACGAATCGTAAATTCTTCAGTCAGTACATCAGCCTGCTCGGAGACGTCGCTGGTCAACAGAGCGAGAATGCCCGCCGCATCCGCGTTCAGCAGCCGGTCAGCTTTCCCGGCAATCAGCAGATCGCTCAGGTAGTTCAGCACGGTCAGCGGCTGGTCGTCGGCCACGGCAACGGTAATCAGCAGCGAGGCGTTTTCACCGTTCATATCAACCGGCGCAGCGGCACGACTGACGGCAACGCCGCTAGCCAGATTGCCGGTGGTGCTGTCGCTCAGCCAGATACCCTGCCCCAGGTTCAGCGGCTTCGCGCCGATCACACTGCTGACGAAAGCGGCATCGACCACGCCCGCCTGCTGCAGACGACCGGCGTTCAGCGCCTGAAGGGTCATCAGATCGCTGGCGGCGACCTCGGTGGCAATCAGCGAGGTGTCAAATTTGAATTCGGTGCCCTGCTTCTCACCCATCAGCAGGCTGCGCAGCGTTTCGGCAGAATCTGTGGTTTTCAGCTGTTCAGCCACGCTGTCGTCACTCAGGACGTGAGTCAACTGGCGCAGCAGCGCCAGGTGTTCATCCGATTTGGCGGCGATGCCAATCACCACGTAGGCGGTCTGATCGTCGCCCCAGGCGATCCCCTGCGGGAACTGGAACACCTGCACGCCGGTTTTCAGCACCAGATCGCGGGTGTCGGTGGTGCCGTGTGGGATGGCGATACCGTTACCCAGATAGGTTGAGGTTTGCTGCTCGCGGGCCAGCATGCCGTTAACGTAGCCTTCGCCCACGTTACCGGCCGCGGTCAGCGCAGCGGCAACCTGACGGATGGCATCTTGTTTGTCGGACGCCTGCGCTCCGGGCTTAATGGCGTTGAGTTCTAACTGGAACATGGTTCTCCTCGCTGCTGAAATTGAATCGTTTCAGCTGATTTGAGAAAAATAGCGTCATCTCTGAGTCAACAACCGCTGGAGACAACGCTGAAACGTTTCAAGGATTGTGGTCGTTATTAAGGTCACATGGCAAGTTTTACTGTAAACGGCGTAGCAGATTTTTGACGGTCCGCACATTTTGTTGAGATTTATCCCAGAAAGCGCCCGTGGCGCACGCTCTGGCTGAAGGGGTGCTGAAAACAGGAAGATTTATTGGGAAAAGTGCTGAAGAGAGTTTAGCAAAGGCCTGATGCCGGACAGGCTGAACTCAGCCTCCGATCGCCTGAGGCGCCGTTGCTGCTTCCAGGCTTATCAGATAGGTCATGGCATCAAGGCTGCTGGTGCCGCACATCTCCCGTGAAGGCTGCAGGCCACCGCACACCTTTGGTCGAAGCGGGGAGCCAAAAATATTGCACAGGTTACGGTCATTAAGCTGAATACAGCGGGTGTTGGCCGGCTTGCCGTCAGGCATACCCGGGATGGGGCTGGAAACAGAAGGCGCAATGCAGCAGGCGCCACAGCCGGAACGACATTCCATAAGAAAACTCTCAGGTTGATTAGCGCGCTCAACAGTAGCAGAACGCACGCCTTCACGATACCCGCTTAACGTCATTCCCGCACATTACACACTGGTCACTATCAATGAAATACGATTCAACCCCCGTCCTCACTGTGCTAGTACTGTCTTCACGTCTGGTGTGCTGCACACGTGACAAAATCACACGCCTTTATTCACAACATGATGGAGCGATGGGATGGCCGGTAACCGCAATGAGCCAGGCTGGCAGGGCTATCTGGGTGATTACCTTCGCGGCGAAGTTGGGATCAATCAGCTGAAGCCGCAGCATCCCTTTTTTGATGCCCTCGGGCTGGAAAAAGCGCTGAGTGACAATACCTGTTATCATGCGGTGCTGACCCCGGTCGAAGCGCAAAGCGTGCTTGAAGACCTCGGTTACCGCCGCCCCGCTAATCTGGAAAAGTCCGGGAGCTATCTGTTCTCGCGCAATCTGGAACCCTCAGTGGAGCAGATATCCCCCGAAGAAGCGTTTGCCAGAGGCATTAACCTGAAGAGGGTAACCTCATCCGTATTTACGGTTACCGACTATCTCTCCACCTATGCCGGTAATTTACACGATGTATGGGGTTTATATGACGTTATCCACGAATTTAAAAGCTTTGGCATTACCGCAAAGGTATTTACCGCCAGCAACGGTAAAAAATTCATCCATATTTCCGGCTATGCCGGGCTGCGAAAAATCATTACCGGAACACGGTACGGAGCCAGCCACCCGCAAATGCTGGCGATGGGGATCGGGCAGCAGGGCCTGACCGCATCGTTGGTTAAAGGCGCGAAGTTCTGCATATTTTTTGCCGTCGGCTACCGGATTATCGAAAGCATCTTCAAAAGCGATTACACCCTGTCCAGTTTCCTTGGCAATGTCACGATGGATATGGCCAAGGTGGCGATAAGCGCTGTGGCTTCATTTGCAGTAGGGACTGTGCTGACTGCTATGGGTATTTTGGGGGGGAGCATTATAGCCGCTGCTGTAGTCATAGTGGGTGTAGGAATAGCAGCCACAATGATTCTTAATTCAGTTGACGATCATTATAAAATAAGCAGTAAACTCATAGCATTACTAAAAGAAGAGTTTAGAAACAAAACCAGAACGCCTGAGCAAAATATTCAGTCACTCTTTAACAGTACCTTTAAATAAACATGAAGAATAACTACCTGAAAGCATTAGCATTAGCCATACTTTTATTCCTTTTTACCGGACTCTTCATTTATATATCAAACAACTTACTTAAAATAATAAGAATGGAGCACATCATAGAGTTTTCTTTTAAAATGCTCCTCGTGGAATCTTTATCTCCATTAATTATTTACGCTACCTATTCCTGTGTACACTTCCTCATTTTTAATAGAAAACCTAAATGTTGCGATGCAATGTTTAAATACCTGATGATCGCAGGTTTAATTCTCTGCACCCTCAGTATTCCAGGCTGGTTTTACATAGACTATCACCTTGAAAATTCAGGATACCTTATCTGCAAGCAGACCAATTACCGTTTCCCCGCAACCTACGTCACTGATTTATCGCTCTGCGATGCGCCGTGAAGCCTTCCTTTCACAGGTACTGCCGCTTTCACGCAGGGTGATTCGCTACGCGCTCAGATACGGTGTCCTAAAATCAGAACGACTTCCCCTGTTAAGCTCCAGCGGGCCAGGATATAAGCCATTCAACCTCCCGCCGCCAGCCGCGAACTTCCCCGACAGCCGCTATCCTTATTAGCAATACTGTCCGCATTTTTGAGCTGAATGCCATGGACGCCTCTTGCCTGAAAGCCCCGGCGCGAGTACCTTGTCGCGATAAATTTTCCTCTCTTACACGTGAGATCCGTTTTATGCCAAGAGCAAACGAAATCAAAAAAGGTATGGCGATCAGCTACAACGGCAAACTGCTGTTGGTCAAAGACATTGATGTACAAAGCCCGAGCGCCCGCGGTGCGTCGACGCTGTACAAAATGCGCTTCACCGATGTCCGTACCGGGCTGAAGGTTGAAGAACGCTTCAAGGGCGATGACATCATCGACACCATTTCCCTCAGCCGACGTGCGGTGACCTTCTCTTATATCGACGGTGACGAATACGTCTTTATGGATGACGAAGACTACACACCGTACAACTTCAAGCAGGATCAGATCGAAGACGAACTGCTGTTCCTGCCGGAAGGCGGCATTCCGGGGATCCAGGTGCTGACGATGGATGGCCAGATCCTGGCGCTTGAGCTGCCGCAGACCGTGGACATGGAAATCGTTGAAACCACGCCGGGTATCAAAGGTGCCTCAGCCAGCGCCCGTACCAAGCCCGCCACGATGAGCACCGGCCTGGTGATCCAGGTGCCGGAATACCTGAGCAATGGCGACAGGATCCGCATTCATATTCCAGAGCGCCGCTATATGAGTCGCGCAGACTAGTTTTACCGAAGCAGGGCGATGTGCGATGACATCGCCCTTTTTGTTATGTTATAACAAAAATAAAATGCATGAACTGGAGTATTGATGACCCGGGTAAATCTGATCACCGGCTTTCTTGGCGCGGGCAAAACAACAACGCTGCGCCATTTACTGACCAATAAACCCGACGGTGAAAAATGGGCGGTACTGGTCAACGAATTTGGTGAAGTTGGCATTGATGGCGCACTGCTGGCAGAAACCGGCGCCGTACTGAAAGAGATCCCCGGCGGTTGCATGTGCTGCGTCAATGGTCTGCCGATGCAGGTCGGGCTGAATATGCTGCTGAATCAGGCGAAGCCGGACCGACTGCTGATTGAGCCGACCGGACTGGGTCATCCGAAACAAATTCTGGATATGCTTTCGGCCAGCGTGTATCAACCGTGGATCGATCTTCGCGCCACCCTCTGCCTGCTCGATCCCCGCCAGCTGCTGGATGAACGCGCGGTGGATAATGAAAACTTCCGCGACCAGCTGGCCGCTGCCGATATCATTATCGCCAATAAACAGGATCGCTGGGATGAAGCCAGCCGCCAGGCGCTGCTGAACTGGCAGCAGCAGTCGGCCTGCGGGCGAACGCTGGTCACAACCCGGCACGGCCAGATTGATTCGGTACTGCTGGACAGCCCGCGTCGTAATCTGCGCGAGTTACCGCATCCGGCCCATCATCACCACAGCACCGCACCATCGCGGCTGGCAGCACTGAAGCCCGACGACAATGCCCCCTGGCGGCGTGCGCTCAATGAAGGTCAGGGATACTATGCCTGCGGCTGGGTTTTCAACGGCGAGACGGTGTTTGATACGATTGGTCTGCTGGAGTGGGCTCGCCTGGCACCGGTGTCACGCGTCAAAGGGGTTATGCGCACGCCTGATGGTCTGGTCAGTATTAATCGTCAGGGCGAAGACTTCCATATTGAGACCCGCTCCGCCGAGCCACCGGACAGCCGCATTGAACTGATCGACGATGCGCGGGCAGATTGGAACAGTTTGCAAACCTCTTTGTTGAAACTTCGTTTACACTATCAGGGATAATCTACGCCGCGACATGGCTAATGACCTCTGGTAACTATGACAACTAAACGCTTACTGACCATCCTTTTACTGAATGCACTGGGGTTCATCCTCTTTTTCTCCTGGTATTTGCCCGCAGGCCACGGCCAGTGGTTTGCGGTTGATAAAGGGATTTTCTACTGGTTTAACGACCGCATGGTCACCAGCCCTGCCCTGCTGTGGCTGGTTGCCATCACTAACTTCCGTGCTTTTGACGGCATATCCCTGCTGGCGATGGGCGGGCTGTACCTTTACTTCTGGCGTCGCGAAACCCCACAGGGCCGTCGCAGGATGCTGGCAATCGGGATCACCATGCTGTTAACCGCCGTTGGTCTGAACCAGCTCGGCCACCTGATCCCGGTTTCGCATGCCAGCCCGACTAAGTTCTTCCCGGACGTGCATCACGTCTCGCAGCTGACCGGTATTCCCACTAAAGACTCCTCGTCGGACAGCTTCCCCGGCGACCACGGCATGATGCTGATGATTTTTGCCTGTTTTATGCTGCGCTACTTCAGCCGCGGTGCATTTGCTCTGGCGGTGCTGATCGTGGTGGTGTTTGCCATGCCGCGCGTGATGATTGGCGCCCACTGGTTTACCGACATTACTGTCGGTTCCCTTTCGATGGTGCTGGTAGGCATGAGCTGGTGGCTGCTGACGCCGGCCAGCGATTATCTGATTAACTGGCTTTATCGTAATTTGCCTGGAAAATATAAACCGGCAAAGTGAATCGCGGATAAACCTCTGTCGTTATATCCGCACTGAGGATAAATAATGTTTTTATCTTCAGTGCGGTTTTAAATTAATTAGCACGCTAACTGAACAAACCCTCCAGAGCCTTTTGTTATACCTGCTGCCACATTTGCTCAGGCGCACTCCCCCGGATTTTTTGAGACTATTCCTAATCCCGGCGGCCCGGCCTCTTCTGACACAAAGCCATGCTCTGCTGTACCGCTAAAACGGTAATTTTTGTCCGTTCTCTGAACAAATGCGTATCTGGTTATTTCACATCAAAAAAACCTATAAAAAAGTGCTTAAAACCCCTCGCCATGGGCGTTGTAATGGGGTAACCTCGTCTCCGGTTAGGCAAAATGGGTAAAATATTTCGGTCTGTTACATATTAAAACGTGTTCCCCGACACATTTTGAAGATCGCAAAATTGTCATCTTGTTATGCGCTAATTACTCTCGTTTCGTTTCGTATTTTAACTAACGGCTCTGTCGTTAAGGACTTCAAGGGATCACAAACATAATGGTCAAGTCTCAACCTATTCTGAGATATATCCTGCGGGCTATCCCCGCCGTCGCGTTAGCGGCACTGTTGTCAGCATGTAGTTCGAACAGCGGGCACAATGTACAAACTGATACTCATGCAGTTAAAGACCAGAACGGTTTTTTACTTCAAGCGTCTCAGGATGAATTCGAACAGATGGTTCAGAACGTGGATATTAAATCCCGTTTAATGGATCAGTACGCAGACTGGAAAGGCGTGCGTTATCGTTTAGGCGGTACCAGCAAACGTGGCATTGACTGCTCGGCCTTTGTTCAGACGACGTTTCGTGAACAGTTTGGTTTAGACCTTCCTCGCTCAACTTACGAACAGGAAGACAGCGGAAAGAGCATCCAGCGTGCGAAACTGCGCCCGGGTGATTTAGTACTGTTCCGCGCAGGTTCTACGGGTCGCCATGTCGGTATCTATATCGGTAATGACAACTTTGTGCATGCTTCCACCAGTAGTGGCGTGATGATTTCTAATCTTAATGAGTCGTACTGGAAGAACCGTTACCGCGATGCGCGCCGGGTTCTGAGCCGAACGCAGAGCTGATTTCGTCTCCTGAAGTCTGCGAAACACGAGATAAAAAAACGCTGCCCCGGCAGCGTTTTTTTTGTCCTGCTTTTACGTCAACGAGAGATTTAACCCTATGCCACTGCCCACAAACGTCACGCGACTGCGGCTGGTTGCCCCACGGCGCAAGATGCTCGGTATAAGTGTCGCCACGGGTTTTATTTTTTTTCTGTTGTTTATGACCATTACGCTGAGCATTGCACGTTCCCACCACGCTGAAAGCTCTAACCGACTGGCCATCTACGCGCAAAACTATGTCACGAATCTGTTAGCTGAACTTCGGCAAAGACTGCAGCCACTCCAGGATGCCACCGGCGTTACCAGTTGCGACCAGGCACGTAACGACCTTATCGAGCGCGCCGCATTCGCTCCGAATGTTCGTGCCATAATGCTGGTAAAAAACGGTGTCGCCTTTTGTTCATCGGCCACCGGGCCGATGTCTCTGGCGGTGAAACGCCTTTCTCCCCTCACCGATCTCGTTAAGCGCGTTGATATTCGTCTGATCCCCGATACGCCCAGGGTACCGGGTAAGCCAGCTATTGCCGTATGGCTTTCCCATGCCAGCCGCCCGGGCGATGGTGTGTTCGTCACGCTGAACGTGAATCTGACCCCCTATCTGATGCTGGTCTCTCGTCACCCGGATATAGCCGGTATGGCCATCGCCACCAGAGATAATGCGCTGACCACCTGGAATAACGGGGTAATACCTGTGGCGCAGTTACCTGAGCACCCGCTGCGCAAAATCCCCGTTGCTGACTATCCTCTGACCCTCTATTTCTACGGCGAAACGCTCCCCAGCGAAGATGTTCACCTTATTCTGCTGGCAGGATTGCTGCTCAGTATCATTGCCGTCGGCGTCTGTTTTCAGGGGCTTATGCTGTGCCAGCGGCAGGAGAAAGCGATCGCGCAGGGGATGAAGCGCGGCGAGTTTCACGTGGCGTACCAGCCGGTTATTGAGGCCAGCACGGGACGGACCTACGGGCTAGAAGCCCTGTTACGCTGGACGCATCCCATTGAAGGCCAGATTCCGCCGGATGCCTTTATCAGCTATGCCGAAGAGCAAAACCTGATTGTCCCGTTAACCCGACATTTATTTCAGCTTATCGCGCGGGATGCCCACCAGATGTGTCAGGTTATCCCGGCCGGAACCCGACTGGGCATTAATATCTCCCCCCTGCATCTACGCCATCCAACCTTTCGCCAGGATGTGCTCGACTGGCTGGCAGCAATGCCGCAAAATCATTTCGACTATATTTTCGAAATTACCGAACGCGCTATGGTGGATGACCGCGGTGCAGATGAAATCTTCCACTGGATCCACCAGCAGAAAATTAAAATAGCCATTGATGATTTTGGCACTGGCCACAGTGCGCTAATTTATCTGGAAAAGTTTAAATTTGATTATCTCAAGATCGATCGCTGTTTTGTGCTCAGTATTGGTACCGAAACCGTTCATTCTCCGGTACTGGATGCCATACTCAGCCTGGCGCAGAAGCTGAATCTGAGCACCGTGGCCGAAGGCGTGGAAAACGAAGAGCAGGCGCTTTGGTTAATCAAAGGTGGCGTCAGCCACATGCAGGGTTATTTATTTAGCCGACCCCGTACGGTAGCGCAGCTGGTGGATTATTTTAACAGCCTGCCCGCATCCGGCGATCGCCCGATACCGGCCGTGTAGCACCAACTGTCAAAACGGGTAAAAAGCCTTAACTATCATTGCGCTCGCACCCATTTGCTGTCAGTCTGATTCACCCGTTATTTTTCACTATCTCCGGAGCCTGTTAAACCATGATTGTGCGCATTGCTGCCCTTGCTATATTCGGCCTGACTTTGGCCAGCGCGCAGGCTGAAAAGATTACCGAGAGCTACAGTTTTGCCCAGCTTGGTACCGCAAAATACGCTACCGGCTTCACGCATTTTGATTATGCCAACCCCGCCGCGCCAAAGGGCGGGAGTATTACGCTTTCGGCGAGCGGCACCTATGACAACTTTAACCGCTTTGCCCTGCGCGGCAGTCCCGGAGTCGGTACCGACACGCTGTATGACCGACTGTTTGCCTCTTCTGAAGATGAAGTCGGCAGCCTTTATCCCCTGATTGCTGAATTCGCACGTTACCCGGACAGCTACCGCTGGGTGGAAGTGAATATTAATCCGCAGGCCCGATTCCAGGACGGTTCACCCATTACCGCCGCCGATGTCGCATTCACTTTCAATATGTTTATGACTCAGGGCGTCCCACAGTATCGCGTTTATTATAAAGGCGTCACCGCGAAGGCGATTTCCCGGCTGACGGTGCGTTTTGAACAACCCCAGTCCGATCGCGATAAAATGCTGTCGCTGCTGTCATCGCCTGTCTTCCCGGAATCGTTCTGGAAACATCATAATCTGGGGGAACCCCTCCCGTTCCCGCCACCGTCCAGCGGACCTTATCGCATCACCGCCTATAAAGTCGGCCAGTCGATCACCTACTCGCGGGTAAAAGACTACTGGGCCGCGAATCTGCCGGTGAATAAAGGCCGGTATAACTTCGATAAAATCCGCTACGACTATTATCTGGATGATAACGTCGCCTTCGAGGCGTTTAAGGCCGGGGCGTTCGATTTCAGGGCCGAAGGGTCAGCAAAAAAATGGGCTACGCAGTACAGCGGTCATAACTTTGAACGCGGCTTTATCATCAAAGAACCCATTCCGAACAGCGTAGCTACCGATACCAGCTGGCTGGCGTTCAATATTCAGCGACCGCAGTTTGCCGATCCCAAAGTCCGCGAGGCGCTGTCGCTGGTGTTTGATTTCGACTGGATGAACAAAGCGCTGTTCTACAACGCCTACAAACGGGTCGACAGCTATTTCCAGAATACGGAATACGCCGCGCGCAGCTATCCTGACGCCCGCGAGCTGGAAATTCTCGGCCCGCTCAAGGGCCAGTATCCTGCCGCAGTGATTGATAAAATCTATCAGCCTCCGACCTCCGACGGCAGCGGCTATGACCGTGACAAGCTGTTGCAGGCGCTCGATCTGTTAAAACAGGCCGGATGGGAATTGAAAAATCAACAGCTGGTGAACGTCAAAACCGGTCAACCGATGCGTTTTGAACTGCTGCTGCGCAGCGGTGGTAACGATCAGTGGGTACTGCCGTTCCAGCATAATTTAAAGCGTATTGGTATTACCATGAACGTACGTCAGGTGGACAGTTCGCAGTATCTGTCCCGTCTGCGCAGCCGCGATTTCGATATGCTGCCCTCACGCTACCCGGCTTTCGCCACGCCCGATACCGGTCTGCAATTTTACTGGGCCAGCAGCTATATCAACTCCAGCTATAACTCACCGGGCGTCAACAGCCCGCTGGTTGATCATCTGATTGAACAAATCAACCAGCATCAGGGCGATAAACCGGCGCTGATTACGCTGGGGCGCGTGCTGGACCGGGTGCTGCTGTGGAACTATTACATGATCCCGATGTGGTACAGCGCCAGCGATCGCTACGCCTGGTGGAACAAATTCTCGATGCCGACCACCCGCCCAACCTATTCGCTGGGCTTTGACAGCTGGTGGTACGATGTCAATAAAGCCGCACAGCTGCCGGCGCAACGTCGTTAAGGAGCCAGACTGTGGGTGCGTATATTCTTCGTCGCTTACTGCTGATTGTGCCCACGCTGTGGGCAATTATCACCATTAACTTTTTTATCGTGCAGATTGCGCCGGGTGGCCCGGTCGATCAGGCGATTGCCAATATTGAGTTTGGCCAGACCACCGGCCTGCCGGGGGCCGCCGGGGAAAGCGCCAGCCATTCGCGCAGTTCGCTGAACACCTCCCCCGGCGACGGGCAGTATCGCGGCTCCCGTGGCCTGGATCCGGAGGTGATTGCGGAAATTACCCGGCGCTACGGTTTCGACAAGCCGCTGCATGAACGCTATTTCACTATGCTGTGGAACTATCTGCGCTTTGATTTCGGCGACAGTCTGTTCCGCAGCAGCTCGGTTATTCAACTGATCAAAGAGAGCCTGCC
Source organism: uncultured Erwinia sp. (assembly GCA_913775305.1). Taxonomy (GTDB): domain Bacteria; phylum Pseudomonadota; class Gammaproteobacteria; order Enterobacterales; family Enterobacteriaceae; genus Erwinia. The sequence continues at coordinate 16,970 of CAJYIY010000040.1, forward strand.
GGTGTCGGTGACGCTGGGATTATGGAGCACGCTGATTATCTATCTGGTCTCCATCCCGCTGGGCATCCGAAAGGCGGTGCGCAACGGCAGCGCGTTTGATATCTGGAGCAGCACGGCGATTATCATCGGCTATGCCATTCCCTCCTTCCTGTTCGGCATCATGCTGATCGTGCTGTTTGCCGGGGGCAGCTACCTTGACTGGTTCCCGCTGCGCGGTCTGGTCTCGCCGCAGTTCGACAGCCTGCCGTGGTACGGCAAAATCACCGATTATCTCTGGCATATCACCCTGCCGGTGCTGGCTACGGTGATTGGCGGCTTTGCCACGCTGACCATGCTGACTAAAAACTCGTTTCTTGATGAGATCCGCAAGCAGTATGTCGTCACCGCGCGAGCCAAAGGGCTGGACGAGGAGAAGATCCTCTATCGGCACGTGTTCCGTAACGCCATGCTGCTGGTGATTGCCGGTTTTCCCGCCACCTTTATCAGCATGTTCTTTACCGGCTCACTGCTGATTGAGGTGATGTTCTCGCTGAACGGTCTGGGGCTGCTGGGCTACGATGCCACCATTCAGCGCGATTACCCGGTGATGTTCGGCACACTGTATATTTTTACGCTGATTGGGCTGCTGCTGAATATTATCAGCGATATCACCTACACGCTGGTCGATCCGCGTATTGATTTCGAGGGACGCTGATGAGCCATTTCAACCCGATTAATCAGGCTCGCTGGGCACGATTTAAAAATAACCGCCGGGGATACTGGTCACTGTGGATCTTCCTGGTGTTTTTCGTGCTCTGCCTCGGTGCCGAGCTGCTGGCTAACGATAAGCCGCTGGTGGTCCACTATCAGGATCGCACCTACTTCCCGCTGCTGGTGAACTACACCGAAAGTGATTTTGGCGGACCACTGGCAACGCCCGCTGACTATCAGGATCCGTGGCTGAAGCAGCGGCTGCACAACGCAGGCTGGGCCATCTGGGCACCGATTCGCTTTGGTGACAACACCATCAACTTTGCCAGTACCCGCCCCTTCCCTTCCCCGCCTTCCCTTGAGAACTGGCTGGGTACCGATGCGAACGGCGGCGATGTGCTGGCGCGCATTCTCTACGGCACGCGCATTTCCCTGCTGTTCGGCCTGATGCTGACGCTGTTTTCCAGCGTCATCGGCATTATCGTCGGTGCGACCCAGGGCTATTTTGGCGGTAAAGTCGATCTGTGGGGCCAGCGGGTGATTGAAGTCTGGTCAGGCATGCCGACATTGTTTCTGATTATCCTGCTCTCCAGCGTGGTACAGCCCGGTTTCTGGTGGCTGCTGGCGATTACGGTTATTTTCGGCTGGATGAGCCTGGTCGGCGTGGTTCGCGCCGAGTTTCTGCGCACGCGCAATTTCGACTATATCCGCGCCGCACAGGCAATGGGGGTCAGCGACTGGCGCATTATGTCGCGGCATATGCTGCCCAATGCCATGGTCGCCACCCTGACCTATCTGCCGTTTATCCTCTGTGGGTCGATCACCACGCTGACCTCGCTGGACTTCCTTGGCTTCGGACTGCCGCTGGGCTCGCCGTCGCTGGGGGAACTTCTGCTACAGGGGAAAAATAACCTGCAGGCTCCGTGGCTGGGGCTGACCGCCTTCTTCTCCCTCGCGATACTGCTGTCGCTGTTAATCTTTATTGGCGAAGCGGTGCGCGACGCCTTTGACCCGAGCAAGGTACACTGATATGGCGCTACTTTCGATCCAGGATCTGAGCATTGCTTTCCGCCAGGGCGGCGTCGAACGTCGCGTGGTTGACAGCCTGTCGCTGTCGGTCGATGCCGGAGAAACCGTGGCACTGGTCGGCGAATCAGGTTCCGGCAAAAGCGTAACGGCGCTGTCGGTGATGCGGCTGCTGCCGACCCCGCCGGTGGTTTATCCTGAAGGCGATATCCGCTTTGCCGGTCAGAGCGTGCTGCACGCCGATGAACGCACGCTGCGCGGCCTGCGCGGTAATCGCATG
>CAJYIY010000041.1 GCA_913775305.1 uncultured Erwinia sp.
GCATCATCCGCCGTTGACCGGCAGACTAACAGGCAAAAAAAAATGGCGCACAGTGTGCGCCATTTTCAGTACCAGAACTCTTACTTACGGTAAGAGTGAGCCTGGTTGTCCAGACGCTGGTTAGCACGAGCTGCGTCATCTTTAGCAGCCTGAACGTCAGAGCGAACTGCGTTCACGTCGTTGCTCAGCTGGTCAACTTTCGCGTTCAGAGTCTGAACGTCAGAAGACAGCTGGTCGATTTTAGCGTTGCTTGAGCAACCAGCCAGCAGAGTTGAACCCAGGATTACCGCGCCCAGTACCAGTTTAGTACGATTCATTATTTATACCCTCTAGATTAAGTTAATCTCCATGTAGCGTTACAAGTATTACACAAAGTATTTTCTAATGAGAATAATTTTTTGATGAGAACGTGCTTAAATTTGATCGTTCGCTCAAAGAAGCATCTTCTTTCTTAGAAAGGGCAAAAAATTAAGCGAAAACAGGCGATTTTAATCGGACAGGTCTTAAAAATTCGTTCGTTTGAATAGTTAATTTCGATTGGAAATTTTGTGAAATCAGGTTTAGCTAATTGAAAAAAAAGGCGCCTTTAAGGGCGCCTTACGACTTTATTTTGTAATCTTAAATTACAGAACGTGGACCGAGGCCGTATTGGTCGTACCGCTTGGCACCAGCGCACCGGAAACCATCACCACCACATCACCTTTCTGGGCATAGCCGCTGGCCAGTGCCGCTTCTTTACCCAGACGATAGAAATCATCGGTAGAGGCAATTTTCTGCACCAGACTGGTGGTCACGCCTTTGGTCAGCAACAGCTGACGGCTGGTCAACTCGTTGGTGGTCAGCGCAAGGATGGTAGCGTGCGGGAAGTATTTGCGAATCGATTTGGCCGATTTGCCGCCTTCAGTCGCCACCACAATCAATGGGGCTTCCAGATTCTCAGCGGTTTCAACCGCACCGCGGCAAACGGCTTCGGTGATACGCATTTTGCGATCGTCATTGCGGGGATCGATGCGGCTCTTCATCACGCGATCGGTACGTTCGCAGATAGTGGCCATGATACCCACGGATTCCAGCGGATATTTACCCTTGGCGCTCTCACCGGACAGCATGACGGCGTCGGTTCCGTCAAGGATGGCGTTGGCCACGTCGCCGGCTTCGGCACGGGTAGGGCGCGGGTTCTTGATCATTGAATCCAGCATCTGCGTGGCGGTAATCACCATTTTACGAGCGCGATTACATTTCTTGATCATCATCTTCTGCGCGAAGATCACTTCTTCGACCGGGATTTCGACGCCGAGGTCACCGCGGGCAACCATGATGCCGTCGGAGGCGTCAAGGATCTCATCAAAGTTGTTGAGGCCTTCCTGATTCTCGATTTTCGAGATGATCTGGATATTTTCGCCGCCGTGGGCTTTCAGATGCTCACGAATCTCCAGCACGTCAGAGCGCTTACGGATAAAGGAAGCAGCAATGAAGTCAACGCCCTGTTCACAGCCAAAGATCAGGTCGAGCTTGTCTTTTTCTGCCAGAGCAGGCAGCTGGATTGACACACCCGGCAGGTTAACGCCTTTATTCTCACCCAGTTCGCCGTTGTTGCGCACTTTGCAGACGACGGTGGTTTCGGTCACTTCAGTCACTTCCATACCGATCAGACCGTCGTCAACCAGAATGGTGTTACCCACTTTCAGGTCGGCAGCAAAGCCGGTGTAGGTAACCGCAACGCGTTCGTTATTGCCGATCACGCTTTGATCGGTCGTAAAGGTAAACGTCTGACCCGCCGTCAGCGCAACATCCTTACCGCCTTCCAGTTTCATGGTGCGAATTTCAGGGCCTTTGGTATCCAGCAGGATAGCCGCCTGGTGACCCGTCTTTTTCACCACGTTACGCAGATTGGCAATGCGCGTACCGTGTTCTTCGTAGTTACCGTGGGAGAAATTCAGACGCATAACGTTCATCCCTGCCTGCAGCAGGTGGGTCAGCATCTCTTCAGATTCAGTTTTTGGACCGATGGTGCAAACAATTTTAGTCTTTTTCATGACGGATTATCTGTAAGTTGTGATGAATGATAAGAATAGGTTCCGATGACGTGGTCACCGAAGAAGAAATTGAGTGCCTCAGGCAGACTGTAGTACAGAGTAGGGCCAGGTGTCAGATTGAATACGTGCAGGGGGTGTTGAAACGTGGTTTCGGCGTGGGCGCAGCATTGTGTTGCGCAACTGGTACGGCTTATAAATTGTGTATTGACCATGCGCTGAAACCATTCAAGTGAGACAACGCGTGCATTATAAAGACTAAGTGCCAGAAAACCAATTAAAAAGCATTAATAGGTTTTAGTAAATACGTCAGGTTAGCGTGTTGCGCAACGGAATGAGCTAAGAAAGCAGGAGCTGAAAGAAGACAGGATGAAGCGTGGTGCGTTCTAGAGGACTCGAACCTCCGACCCCCACCATGTCAAGGTGGTGCTCTAACCAACTGAGCTAAGAACGCATTCTGGATAATCTCTGGTGCGTCCGAGTGGACTCGAACCACCGACCCCCACCATGTCAAGGTGGTGCTCTAACCAACTGAGCTACGGACGCACTGTTGCTATCTGGGTGACAGCGGGGACGAATATTAACGACAGCCTGTACGACTGGCAAGGAGAAAAAAGCTTTTTTATGCCTGATTGCTGCGCAACTGTGCGAAGCGCAGCAAATTTAATCATATCAAACCGAAATCCACCGATAAATTAGTGTGCTGCGCGTGCCAGGAGGCGGTCAGCCGACTGCCGCTGAAGGCGGATAATTCGCCAAATCATCATCACCGCCGAACTGGTCAGCCCGATAATAAAGCCGATCCAGAAGCCCGCTGGCCCCATGGGTGCCACCAGCCAGTCGGTCATCGCCAGAATATATCCGCTCGGCAGGCCCAATACCCAGTATGCGATAAACGTGATGAAGAAGATTGCCCGGGTATCCTTATAGCCGCGTAAAATACCGCTGCCAATTACCTGGATTGAATCCGAGAACTGATAAACGGCCGCCAGCAGCATCAGCTGTGCCGCCAGCGTAACCACCTCAGGATTATCGTTGTAGAGCAGGGCGATTTCATGACGGAAGGTGACCGTGAACAGGGCCGTAAGACAGGCCATGCAAACCCCCACTCCCTGGGCGGTCCAGGCCGCAACGCGCGCCAGCTCTGTTGAACCCTGGCCGAGACGAAAACCCACGCGAATAGTGGTGGCAACGCCCAGCGACAGCGGGATCACAAACATCAGTGAGCTGAAGTTCAGCGCTATTTGATGACCGGCGACATTGACGATACCCATCGGTGAAACTAAAAGGGCAACCACGGCAAACAGCGTCACTTCAAAGAATAACGCCAGCGCGACAGGCAGGCCGAGGCCCAGAAGGCGGCGCAGAACTTTCCAGTCAGGAGCAGAAAAAGAGCTTTCCAGACGGATGTCGCGCATGAATGCCGCCCGGTTGACCCAAAACTTCATGGCGATAAACATCACCCAGTAGACCGAAGCCGTTGCCACTCCACAGCCGACGCCGCCGAGAGCCGGCATGCCAAAATGCCCATAAATAAAGATGTAATTAATTGGGATATTAACCAGCAGGCCGATAAAGCCCATCACCATACCTGGCTTGGTTTTGGAGAGCCCCTCGCACTGGTTGCGTGCGACCTGGAAGAACAGATAGCCTGGTGCCCCCCACAGTAACGCATGCAGATAGCCCAGCGCTTTCGCCGCCAGTTCCGGGTCGACGTTATGCATCGCGCCAATCAGGTAGCCCGCGTTGTACAGCACCAGCATAATAATCAGCGATGAGAATCCGGCCAGCCAGTAGGCCTGACGAACCTGCCAGGCAATGCGATCGCGGCGACCAGAGCCGTTTAGCTGTGCCACGACCGGTGTCAGGGCCAGAATCAGGCCGTGGCCGAACAGGATTGTGGGCAACCAGATAGAGGTGCCTACTGCAACGGCGGCCATATCCGTGGCGCTAACGGCACCGGCCATCACCGTATCGACAAAACCCATCGATGTCTGCGCCACTTGCGCAAGGATCACGGGAATTGCCAGCATTAATAACTGACGCGCCTCTGCGAGGTACTTCTGCACGTATTACACCTTTAATTTTAATTGTGGAGGGATTTTAGCTGAGGGATACACCGCGTTTGTTCATCGCCACAGCACAGCAGGCCGCTTAGTGTAGTGTCCGTAAACGAATTAGCCAATAAGCCACGGAAAGAATAGCGCGGCATATCACGTAACGGGCCTCAGTGAAGTTGGCTTTAAGGGGCTGCCAGGGCAAACTAGTACCAGTGACAATACATTAACAGAGGCATAGCTATGTTTACCGGAATTGTGCAGGGCACTGCTGAAGTGCTGGCAATTGAAGAGAAACCCAATTTTCGCACCCACGTGATTAAAATGCCGGAAGCAATGCTGCCGGGGCTGGAACTGGGTGCATCGGTTTCCCATAATGGCTGCTGCCTGACGGTGACGGAAGTGAACGGCGATCGCGTGAGTTTCGATCTGGTTAAAGAAACGCTGCGCATTACCAATCTGGGCGATCTAAGCGTAGGGGATTGGGTCAACGTTGAGCGCGCGGCCAAATTCAGCGACGAAATTGGTGGTCATCTGATGTCGGGTCATATTATGACCACGGCGGAAATCAGCAAAATCATTACCTCGGAAAATAATCGGGAAATCTGGTTTAAAGTGCAGGACTCCAGCCAGATGAAATATATTTTGCATAAGGGTTTTGTGGGCATTGATGGTATCAGCCTGACGGTGGGCGAAGTGACCAAAACCCGCTTCTGTGTGCACCTGATCCCCGAAACCCTGGCACGTACCACGCTGGGAGCGAAACGTCTGGGGCATCGGGTCAATATTGAGATCGATCCGCACACCCAGGCAATCGTTGAGACCGTTGAACGCGTTCTGGCACAGCGCGAAGCTGCGTTGCTGGCGGCCGCGGAACCGGCAGAGTAAAATAAACAGGGCATCGGCATTTAAGTCGATGCCCTGTTGGTATGATGCGCACGCCGTCGGGTGAGAAAACGCGGATAACGCTCCCCGTTATCCGCTGACACCGTTTCGCTTCAGAGAAGATTACCGCGCCACGCGCATTCCACCCTCAACGCCGTGAGTAAAGACCACCTGCCACAGCTGAATATCGCGCGCTCGGAAAGCACCGGCACAGGCATTCAGATAATAACTAAACATCCGTTTAAATCTGTCGCCATAGTTATCTGCCAGCTGCGGCCAGGCCGCAAGAAAACGGTGATACCACGCCATCAACGTCAGGTCATAATCCGCACCAATATTGTGCCAGTCTTCCATCACGAAATGTGGCTCACTGGCATTGGCAATATGTCGAACCGAGGGCAGACAACCGTTAGGGAAAATGTATTTATTGATCCAGGGGTCAACATTCTCATCGGTTTTATTCGCCCCAATGGTATGCAACAGGAAAATACCGTCAGGTTTTAAATTACGATCGACAACGGAGAAATAGGTCGCGTAATTTTTAGGGCCAACGTGTTCAAACATGCCAACCGAAACTATCCGGTCAAACTGCTGGTCCAAATCACGGTAGTCCTGTAAAAGGATCGTCACATCCAGCCCTTCACAGCGCTGCTGCGCCATTTTTTGCTGTTCAGCAGAGATGGTCACGCCAAATACGCGGACGCCGTAGTGACGGGCGGCATATTCCGCCAGTCCACCCCAGCCGCAGCCAATATCCAGCAGCGACATACCGGGTGCCAGCTGCAACTTTTCACAAATCATTTTTAATTTCGCTTCCTGCGCCTGCTCCAGCGTTTCGGCTTCTTTCCAGTAACCGCAGGAATATTGCATATAGGGATCAAGCATCAATGAAAAAAGGTCGTTACCAAGGTCATAATGCTCTTTACCGACGATCCAGGCTCTTTTACGCGACTGGAGATTAACAAGCCGCGCGGCGGCAACGCGAAGCGTGTCTTTAAAATGATGGGGGAGTTGCTGATCGAGTTTTGCCAGCAGCACGCGTTGGAAAAAGATATCCAACCGATCGCATTGCCACCAGCCATCCATGTAACTTTCACCCAAACCCAGCGAGCCTTCCTGCAGCACGCGTTTAAAAAAGTCTGGATGACTTACCCTGATATCCCACGGACGGGAACCGTTTATTTCAATGTCAGCCTTGCGCAACATCTCCTGAACAATGCGATACCACTGGTTGTCTTCCAGGCTCACTTCTTCTATGCACGATGAACTCATTAGCTTCTCCATCACCCTGTGTGATTGAATCTGAGAAAAAGCATAGTCAATTTCTACAGATTTATGAGAAAACTCACGGCAGAGCCGCAGTCTGATATCCGACGTTAACAGAGGATTAAAGAATAACCTGCAGGGGCTGAAACAGATGTACAAGAAAAATATGACAGCCCTGTCAGCAAAATACCGGGCATCGCTAAAGCGATCGTCGGTATTAATTGTTGGTAACATATAATTGTGTACTGCCTGACGAGTATATGCTCCCGTCAGACAATATTCAATGCATTATTGTTAGCATGCTAACCAAGTGATTTTACAGCATATCACCCCGAATTCTCCACCGTTTCCAGCGCCAATTTTTTGACGGCTTTGCGTTGCATCAGATAGCCAATCATAGCCAGTAAAATTGTCAGTAACATGACACGTACCGTGGTTTGCAGCGGTGAATCAATCCAGGTTGATACAGCCAGACTGGCGATAAAGCACAGCCCAAGCTGCAGCATATTCTGTAAAGCCGCGGCTTTACCCGTCGCCTGCGGGAAGGGCAGCAGCGCGCTGGATACCACGACCGGATAGATCGCCCCGCTGGCCAGCGACATAATACAAAACGGTGTTAACAGACTGAATAACTGAGGAGTGGGTTGCTGCGCGGCAATAAACAGCACGATAACGCCAAGGCTAAAGCACAGCAGCATCCAGGGCAACAGCTGGCTGCCGGAGAAATGAGCGAGCAGTGCCCGGCAGCCAAAGCCGCCAATCAGGAAGGCGATGGTCTGCGGTACATAGCTCAGGCCAATATCGGCAGGCGACAGGCCCAGATTGCCGAGGATAAACGGTGAACCGGTCAGCCAGGCGAAAAAACTGGCAGAACAGGCGGAAAAAATCAGCACGTTGCCGCTGTATACCGGAGATTTCAACAGGGTGAGAAAGCCGGGAGTTGAAATCTGCGGCACCGCGTTCTCAGCGGCAGTGGGGACGAAAAGGCGCAGGGTGGGTATCAGCAGCAGCACGCTAATCAGCAGCAGCGTAACAAAAATGGCCCGCCAGGAAAAATGCTCAAGCAGCCAGGCACCCAGCAGCGGTGCCAGCGCCGGGGAAAGGGCAACCAGCGGCATAATCGTGGCGAATACGCGCTTTGCCTGCGCTGCGCTGTAGCGATCGACAACCAGCGCCTGCCAGCTTACCGCAGCGGCGCAAACGCCAACCGCCTGCAGAAAGCGAAAAAACAACAGCCACGGAGCGGAATTCACCCACATCATCGCCGCGCAGCCGATGGCGAACAGCCCAAGACCGACCAGCAATACTGGTTTGCGGCCAAGGCGGTCGGATAACGCTCCCCAGATCAGCTGTGCGCAGGCAAAACCGGCGAGAAAAATACTCAGGCTGGCGGTGATGACACCAGAACCGGTGGCGAGATCCTGCTGCATTTCACCGAAGGCAGGCAGATACATATCGGTAGCAAGAAAACCCAGCATGCTAAGGAAAGCCAGATAAACAATGAAGAATTTTGACGGCATAGTTTACTCGTAAAGGACAGTTTTTATCGGCTGAAGTGTAAAGGGATGCAGTAAAGCTTGTGAAACGTTAATATTCGTCAGTTGCGTTGAAAAATTTTGCAGGCAAAACTATGTGGTCAGAACATTCTCTGGAAGTGATAGAAGCGGTGGCCAGAACCGGTAGTTTCACCGCCGCGGCAGCGGAACTTCACCGGGTGCCCTCTGCGGTGGGCTATACGGTACGTCAGCTGGAACAGTGGCTGGCCGTCAGCCTGTTTGAACGACGACACCGCGATGTGGTACTTACCGAAGCCGGGCGCGTATTCAGCGAAGAAGGCCGGTTTGTTATCAAAAAAATGCTTGCCACCCGTCGCCGCTGTCAGCAGGTGGCTAACGGTTGGCGGGGGCAGATTAATATCGCCGTTGATCGTATTGTCAGGCCGCAGCGCACCCGTCAGCTTATCGTCGATTTTTACCGCCATTTCCCTGATATGGAGCTGCATATTTTTCCCGAGGTGTTTAACGGCGTGTGGGATGCGCTGGCGGATGGCCGTGTTGATGTGGCGATCGGGGCCACCCGGGCGGTACCCGTTGGCGGGCGCTTCGCTTTTCGCGATATGGGCAGCCTGAACTGGCGTTGTGTGGTGCAGGCGGGGCATCCCTTAGTTCACCAGTCAGGTCCGCTCAGTGACGATCTGCTGAGAGAATGGCCGTCGCTGACGCTGGAGGACACATCGCGCGCACTGCCAAAGCGTAACACCTGGACGCTGGATAATCAGCGGCGTCTGGTAGTGCCCGACTGGGACAGCGCCCTTGACTGTCTGCGGGCCGGGCTCTGCGTGGGTATGATCCCGGGGCATTTTGCCAGGAGGTGGATCGCTGAAGGCGGGATCGTGGAACTGGCGCTGGCCAATCCGTTCCCCGCCAGTCCGTGCTGCCTGAGCTGGTCTGAACAGAGCGCCTCACCCGCGCTGAACTGGCTGCTGGACTATCTTGGCGGCAGCGATACGCTTAATGCTGAATGGCTCAGTGAACCGTCCACCTGCGCGAACGGCGAATTACCGCGGGATTAACGGCGATAGTCGCGGAACGGTCCGTCAGCAACGGAACGACGCTCAATCAGTGACGGGTGAACTTCAATAGTCTGCGGCTCTTCGCGCTTGCTGGTGATGCGATCGAGTAGCATGTCAAAGGCGGTTTCCCCCAGACGTTCCTTAGGCTGATGCACGGTGGTCAGCGCCGGGGTAAAGTAGCGGGCATTGCGCACATTGTCATAACCGATCACCGAAATGTCCTGTGGAACGCGCAGTCCCATCTCATCCGCTGCGCAAATTGCTCCCATCGCCATCACATCTCCACCGCAGAAAATCGCGGTGGGGCGCTGTTTTTGACTCAGGATTTGCTGCATTGCCCGGTAGCCGGACTCAGGTTCGAAGTCGCCCTGAACCAGCCACTCGTCGCGAAGGATGATGCCGGCTTCATTCAGCGCCTTAAGAAAACCGGCATGGCGACCGCCGCCGGTATTCCGTTC
>CAJYIY010000042.1 GCA_913775305.1 uncultured Erwinia sp.
CGCTACCTTGAGGTGGTAGTGCCCGCATGGGCTTACGGGTTCAAGTCCCGTCCTCGGTACCAAATCTCAGTTTTGCTTGCATATTGTGCAAGTTTTGCGTAGTATTCGGACGCGGGGTGGAGCAGCCTGGTAGCTCGTCGGGCTCATAACCCGAAGGTCGTCGGTTCAAATCCGGCCCCCGCAACCACTTTCCCTTAGAGTTCTTTTTCAAATATACTGTATGCATTGAACGGCGCGTTTACAGCGAGTTTTGAAAAAAATTCTTTTGGATTGTGCCGGGCCGCAGCTATTGCGGTATACAGGGTCCAGTCGCATAATGCCCCGAATTTTCGGGGTTTTTTGTTATCAGGAAACAGTAACACTGGGCTATAGGCCCTTTTTTTATGTCTTGGGGGTGGGATTGTCCACGTTAGAGCAAAAATTAACAGAGCTAATTTCAGCACCGGTAGAAGCGCTTGGCTACGAACTGGTAGGTATTGAGTTTGTACGCGGTCGCACATCCACCCTGCGCATCTATATTGATAGTGAAGATGGCATCAATGTTGATGATTGCGCTGATGTGAGCCACCAGGTTAGTGCAGTGATGGACGTTGAAGATCCAATTACTGTGCCATATAACCTTGAAGTCTCTTCACCTGGTCTTGACCGTCCAATGTTTACCGCAGAGCATTACGAACGTTTTACTGGCGAAGAAGTCAGCCTGGTTCTGCGTATGGCGGTACAGAACCGCCGTAAATGGCAAGGCATCATTAAATCTGTTGAAGGTGAAATGATTACCGTTGCCGTTGAGGGTAACGACGAAGTGTTCGCACTGAGCAACATCCAGAAGGCGAACCTGGTTCCCCACTTTTAAAAGTCCGGATTGAGGCATACCAGGATGAACAAAGAAATCTTAGCTGTTGTAGAAGCGGTCTCTAATGAGAAATCCCTCCCGCGCGAGAAGATTTTCGAAGCGCTGGAGAGCGCGCTGGCTACAGCCACCAAAAAAAAATACGAGCAGGAAATTGACGTTCGCGTCTCCATCGACCGTAAAAGCGGTGATTTCGATACTTTCCGTCGCTGGCTGATTGTCAACGAAGTCACCATGCCGACCCGCGAAATTACGCTTGAAGCGGCCCGTTACGAAGATGAAACGCTGGATCTGGGTGATTTTGTTGAAGATCAGATCGAATCCGTAACCTTCGACCGTATTACCACCCAAACTGCCAAGCAGGTTATCGTCCAGAAGGTGCGTGAAGCAGAACGTGCCATGGTCGTTGATCAGTTCCGCGAGCAGGAAGGCGAGATCATCACCGGCGTGGTGAAGAAAGTTAACCGTGACAATATCTCTCTTGAAGTTCGGCCTACGGACGGTTCAAACACCAATGCCGAAGCCGTTATCATTCGGGAAGATATGCTGCCGCGCGAAAACTTCCGCCCGGGTGACCGTATTCGTGGCGTGCTGTACGCCGTGCGTCCGGAAGCGCGTGGTGCGCAGCTGTTCGTCAGCCGTTCCAAACCGGAAATGCTGATCGAACTGTTCCGCATTGAAGTGCCAGAAATTGCTGAAGAAGTTCTTGAAATTAAAGCTGCCGCGCGCGATCCGGGCTCTCGGGCCAAAATCGCTGTGAAAACCAATGATAAGCGTATCGACCCGGTCGGTGCCTGCGTTGGTATGCGCGGTGCGCGTGTTCAGGCGGTATCCAGCGAGCTGGGTGGCGAGCGCATTGACATCGTGCTGTGGGATGATAATCCTGCGCAGTTCGTGATCAACGCGATGGCTCCAGCGGATGTCGCCTCTATCGTGGTTGATGAAGATAATCACACCATGGACATTGCCGTAGAAGCCGGAAACCTGGCTCAGGCAATTGGCCGTAATGGCCAGAACGTGCGTCTGGCTTCGCAGCTGAGTGGCTGGGAGCTGAACGTGATGACGGTCGACGACCTGCAAGCTAAGCATCAGGCTGAAGCACACGCTGCCATCGACGTCTTTACCAAACACCTCGATATCGATGAAGACTTCGCTACCGTGCTGGTAGAAGAAGGCTTCTCTTCTCTGGAAGAGCTGGCGTATGTGCCAATCAACGAGCTGTTAGAGATCGACGGCCTGGATGAAGAGACAGTAGAAGCGTTGCGCGACCGAGCTAAAAACGCGTTAACCACCCTGGCCCTGGCAAAAGAAGAAAGCCTTGGCGATGCCCAACCTGCGGAAGATTTACTGGGCCTTGAAGGTCTGGAGCGTGAGCTGGCCTTTAAGCTGGCAGCGAAAGGCGTTCGTACGCTGGAAGATCTTGCCGAGCAGGGTGTAGACGACCTGTCAGATATTGATGGCCTGAGCGATGAGCGGGCCGGTGAGCTGATTATGGCTGCACGTAATATTTGCTGGTTCGGCGACGACGCGTAATAAACTGTAGCAGGAAGGAACAGCATGACGACAGATGTAACCGTAAAATCGCTGGCAGCAGAAATTCAGACACCGGTAGAACGCCTGGTACAGCAGTTTGCTGACGCAGGGATCCAAAAGTCTGAAACAGATTCTGTTACCCAGCAGGAAAAAGAAACATTACTTACCCATCTGAATCGCGAACATGGCGGTGGATCTGGTAAGCTAACTCTGCAGCGTAAAACACGCAGCACATTGAATATCCCAGGCACCGGGGGTAAAAGTAAATCGGTGCAAATTGAAGTCCGCAAAAAACGCACCTATGTAAAAGGCGATCCGGCTGAAGCTGAACAGGCTGAAGCAGAAGCGCAGGCACAGCGTGAAGCGGAAGAACTGGCTCGTCGCGAGGCTGAAGAAAAAGCCCAGCGCGAAGCTCAAGAGAAAGCGAAGCGTGAAGCCGAGGAGCAGGCCAAGCGTGAGGCAGCTGATAAAGCCAAACGTGAAGCAGCGGAAAGAGATAAAGTGAGCAATCAACATACCGATGATATGACCCGGGCGTCCCAGTCCGACAAAGCCCGCCGCGAAGCGGAAGCGGCAGAACTGAAGCGTAAAGCTGAAGAAGAAGCGCGTCGCAAAATTGAAGAAGAAGCGAAGCGTGTAGCCGAAGAAGCACGCAAAATGGCGGAAGAAAAGGGTGAAGAATGGGCGTCAGTGAAAGAGGAAGAAGACACCTCTGACTACCACGTCACGACTTCTACTCACGCACGCGCTGCGGAAGATGAAAACGATGCGCAGGTTGAAGGCGATCGCCGTACTCGTGCAGCTGCTCGTCCAGCCAAAGCCCCGGTTCGTAAAAAGGGCAATAAACACGCTGAAGCCAAAACTGACCGTGAAGAAGCGCGTGCGCAGGTTCGCGGTGGTAAAGGTGGCAAGCGTAAGCCAAGCGCGCTGCAGCAGGGCTTCAACAAGCCGGCTCAGGCCGTTAACCGTGACGTTGTGATTGGTGAAACCATCAGCGTAGCGGAACTGGCTAACAAAATGGCAGTGAAAGGCTCCCAGGTCATTAAAGTCATGATGAAAATGGGTGCCATGGCGACCATCAATCAGGTGATCGACCAGGAAACTGCCCAGCTGGTTGCGGAAGAAATGGGTCATAAAGTGACGCTGCGCCGCGAAAACGAGCTGGAAGAAGCGGTAATGAGCGACCGTGATACCAATGCCGTGCTGGAGTCCCGTGCGCCGGTTGTGACGATCATGGGTCACGTTGACCACGGTAAAACCTCACTGCTGGATTATATCCGCTCCACGAAAGTCGCCTCTGGCGAAGCGGGTGGTATTACACAGCATATTGGTGCCTACCACGTTGAAACTGACAACGGTATGGTAACCTTCCTGGATACCCCGGGACACGCCGCGTTTACCGCGATGCGTGCGCGCGGAGCACAGGCCACCGATATCGTTATCCTGGTGGTTGCCGCCGATGATGGCGTGATGCCTCAGACCATCGAAGCAATCCAGCACGCCAAAGCGGCTAAAGTGCCGGTTGTGGTTGCGGTGAACAAGTGTGATAAGCCAGAAGCCGATCCGGATCGTGTGAAGAACGAACTGACCCAGTACGGAATTATTCCGGAAGAGTGGGGCGGTGAGAACATGTTCGTGAACGTCTCTGCGAAAGCCGGTACCGGTATCGACGACCTGCTGAATGCTATCCTGCTGCAGGCTGAAGTACTGGAGCTGACTGCGGTGCGTCAGGGTATGGCGAGCGGTGTGGTCATCGAATCCTTCCTGGATAAAGGTCGTGGTCCGGTTGCTACCGTGCTGGTGCGCGAAGGTACGCTGAACAAAGGCGACATCGTACTGTGCGGCTTCGAATACGGCCGTGTGCGAGCGATGCGTGATGAACTGGGTCGTGAAGTGATGACCGCAGGTCCATCGATTCCTGTTGAGATCCTCGGCCTGTCCGGTGTTCCTGCTGCGGGTGATGAAGCGACCGTAGTTCGTGACGAGAAGAAAGCGCGTGAAGTTGCACTGTATCGTCAGGGCAAATTCCGTGAAGTGAAGCTGGCGCGTCAGCAGAAATCTAAGCTGGAAAACATGTTTGCGAACATGACCGAAGGCGAAGTTTCTGAACTGAACATCGTGCTGAAAGCCGACGTACAGGGTTCTGTGGAAGCTATCGCTGACTCCCTGATGAAACTTTCTACTGATGAAGTAAAAGTGAAAATCGTTGGTTCCGGCGTGGGTGGGATTACTGAAACCGATGCTACACTGGCCGCAGCCTCCAACGCTATTCTGGTTGGCTTCAACGTCCGTGCCGATGCTTCTGCTCGCCGCGTGATTGATTCTGAAAGTCTGGACCTGCGTTACTACTCCGTGATCTATAATCTGATCGACGAAGTGAAAGCGGCGATGAGCGGCATGCTGGCTCCAGAATACAAGCAGCAGATCATCGGTCTGGCTGCGGTACGTGACGTGTTCAAATCACCGAAATTTGGTGCTATCGCGGGCTGTATGGTCACCGAAGGTAACATCAAACGTCACAACCCAATCCGTGTACTGCGTGACAACGTGGTTATCTACGAAGGCGAGCTGGAATCCCTGCGCCGCTTCAAAGATGACGTTAACGAAGTTCGTAACGGCATGGAATGTGGTATCGGCGTGAAGAACTACAACGATGTTCGCGTTGGCGATATGATTGAAGTCTTCGAGATTATCGAAATTCAGCGTACCATCGACTAATCGTCTGGCAGATATCCGGTAGATTTTGCGTTGCAGCCGAGCAGTTAACGCGGCTGCGATGTGAAGATGACAGGATATTATTTGGGAGGCTTCTGGCCTCCCAAATTATTTGGAGAGATAAATTATGGCGAAAGAATTTGGTCGCCCGCAGCGCGTTTCTCAGGAGCTGCAAAAAGAGATCGCTATCATTCTGCAACGCGAGATTAAAGATCCGCGTCTGGGGATGATGGTCACCGTTTCTGGCGTAGATGTTTCCCGCGATCTGGCCTATGCGAAAGTGTTCGTCACCTTCCTTAACGACAAAGACGAAGCGGCAATCAAAGCCGGTCTGCGTGCCCTGGGTGATGCTTCAGGCTATATCCGTACGCTGCTGGGTAAGGCCATGCGCCTGCGCATCGTGCCGGAACTGACCTTCTTCTATGATAACTCCCTTGTTGAAGGGATGCGTATGTCCAACCTGGTGACCAACGTGGTAAAAAAAGACGTTGAGCGCCGTGGTCCGGCAGAAGATAAGCAGGAAGAAGGTAAAGAAGAGTAATGAGCCGTCCTCGCCGTCGCGGTCGCGATATCCACGGTGTGCTGTTGCTGGATAAGCCGCAGGGCTTATCCTCCAATGACGCTCTGCAAAAAGTGAAACGCCTCTACAATGCCAATCGTGCAGGGCACACCGGCGCGCTGGATCCGTTGGCAACCGGCATGCTGCCAATCTGCCTCGGGGAAGCCACCAAGTTTTCTCAGTACCTGCTCGATTCAGACAAGCGTTATCGCGTTATTGCCCGGCTGGGGCAGCGAACTGATACCTCAGATGCAGATGGCGTTGTAGTGAGCGAACGGCCATCGGCCTTCACTGAAGAAGCACTGATGGCCGCGCTTGAAAGCTTCCGTGGTGAAACGCAGCAAATTCCGTCAATGTACTCTGCGTTGAAGTATCAGGGCCGCAAGCTGTATGAATACGCGCGTGAAGGCATCGAAGTCCCGCGTGAGTCACGCAGTATCACCGTCTATGAATTGCTGTTTATTCGTCATGAAGGGAATGAACTGGAGCTGGAAATTCACGTTTCCAAAGGCACCTATATTCGTACCATCATTGACGATCTGGGTGAGAAATTGGGTTGCGGCGCACACGTTACCTATCTGCGCCGTTTGCAGGTTGCCACCTATCCGATTGCTAAAATGGTAACACTGGAAGAGCTGAATGCCCTGGCGGAAGAGGCGCATCGTAGCGAACAGTCGCCTGCGGTGCTGCTGGACGCTTTACTGATGCCGATGGACAGCCCGGCGGCAGCCTACCCGGTAGTGCACCTGCCTGGTGAAGCGGCTGCCTGGTTTAAACAGGGCATGCCGGTCAGGGTGAGCGGAGCGCCAGTCGAAGGCCTTGTTCGCGTGACTGAAAGCGACGAGCATAAATTTATCGGCATGGCCGAAATTGCCGACGACGGGCGGGTGGCTCCGCGGCGTCTGGTGGTCGAATATCTTGACTAATTTATCTGGCATGTTTTAGCAGCAGGACTTGCTTCGGCAGACTAAAATATGACGGGTAAATTTGCGCTTGCGCATTGCGCGGAGTAGAATGGCGCGGCTTTACACTGGGTTGCTGAATTAGAGATCGGCGCCTGTACATTTACCTTATAATTTGGAGTTGTCTCATGTCTCTAAGTGTTGAAACTAAAGCGCAGATCGTTGCTGATTTCGGTCGTGGTACTAACGACAGCGGTTCTACTGAAGTGCAGGTTGCTCTGCTGACTGCGCAGATTAACCATCTGCAGGGTCACTTCTCTGAACACAAGAAAGACCACCACAGCCGTCGCGGTCTGCTGCGTATGGTTTCTCAGCGTCGTAAACTGCTGGACTACCTGAAGCGTAAAGACGTTTCTCGTTACACCAGCCTGATCGAGCGTCTGGGTCTGCGTCGCTAAGTCTTAAGGCTGTTCTGCTGCGTTGTCAGAGCGTTCTGATAACAAAGTGGCAAAACGTACAGCCTGGAACGAGTTTCGCTGGAAAGGGGCCTTTAGGGCCCCTTTTTTCAAGCAATCGGCAGCAATTCCGGACAAACTATTGTATTGTTGCTGAGTGTGATCTTCAGTTGCAGAGGTTCGCGCGGCTAATGAGAGGCTTTATCCCAGGTGGGATCAGGGTTGTCATTAGTCGCGAGGATGCAAGGTGAAGATTAGTCATCCACGGTGGGATTAACCCTGCCAGATGTTTAAGGAACTAATTTTGCTGAACCCGATCGTAAAAAAATTCCAGTATGGTCAGCATACCGTCACCATTGAGACCGGTATGATGGCACGCCAGGCAACGGCTGCCGTAATGGTAAGCATGGACGACACCGCAGTGTTCGTTACCGTTGTTGGCCAGAAAAAATCCAAGCCGGGCCAGGACTTCTTCCCGCTAACCGTAAACTATCAGGAGCGTACCTATGCTGCTGGTCGTATTCCGGGCAGCTTCTTCCGTCGTGAAGGCCGTCCAAGCGAAGGCGAAACCCTGATTTCTCGTCTGATTGACCGCCCAATTCGTCCGCTGTTCCCGGAAGGCTTCGTTAACGAAGTCCAGGTTATTGCTACCGTTGTTTCCGTTAACCCACAGGTTAACCCGGACATCGTTGCCATGATCGGTGCTTCAGCAGCGCTGGCGCTGTCTGGTCTGCCGTTCAACGGTCCTATCGGTGCTGCTCGCGTTGGTTACCTCAATGACCAGTACGTGCTGAACCCAACCAGCGATGAGCTGAAAGAGAGCAAACTGGACCTCGTGGTTGCGGGTACCCAGGGCGCGGTGCTGATGGTTGAATCCGAAGCCGAGCTGCTGAGCGAAGAGCAGATGCTGGGAGCGGTCGTATTCGGCCACGATCAGCAGCAGGTTGTTATCAGCAACATTAACGAACTGGTTGCTGAAGCCGGTAAGCCGCGCTGGGACTGGCAGCCAGAGCCTGTAAACGAAGCGTTACATGCACGTATTGCTGCCCTGGCAGAATCACGTCTGAGCGATGCCTATCGCATCACTGAAAAACAGGAGCGTTATGCTCAGGTTGACGTGATCAAATCCGAAGCTACCGCTGCGCTGCTGGCCGAAGACGAAACTCTGGATGCCGGTGAGATCAGCGATATCCTGCACGCGCTGGAGAAAGACGTGGTGCGTAGCCGCATTCTGCGCGGTGAGCCACGTATCGATGGTCGTGAAAAAGATATGATCCGTGGTCTGGATGTCCGTACTGGCGTTCTGCCACGTACCCACGGTTCTGCACTGTTCACCCGTGGTGAAACTCAGGCGCTGGTCACCGCCACCCTTGGGACTGCACGTGATGCGCAGAACCTGGACGAGCTGATGGGTGAACGTACCGACAGCTTCCTGTTCCACTACAACTTCCCTCCGTACTCTGTGGGTGAAACCGGTATGGTGGGTTCACCGAAGCGTCGCGAGATCGGTCACGGTCGCCTGGCGAAACGTGGTGTGCTGGCCGTGATGCCTAAAGGCGACGCCTTCCCGTACACTGTTCGCGTAGTGTCTGAGATTACTGAATCAAACGGCTCTTCCTCAATGGCTTCCGTTTGTGGTGCTTCTCTGGCGCTGATGGACGCAGGCGTGCCAATTAAAGCCGCCGTTGCGGGTATCGCAATGGGCCTGGTGAAAGACGAAAACAACTTCGTGGTCCTGTCTGACATTCTGGGTGACGAAGATCACCTGGGTGATATGGACTTCAAAGTTGCCGGTAGCCGCGAAGGTATCACCGCGCTGCAGATGGATATCAAAATTGAAGGCATCACCCGTGAGATCATGCAGGTTGCTCTGAACCAGGCTAAAGGTGCGCGTCTGCATATCCTGAGCGTCATGGAACAGGCTATCAGCACGCCGCGCGGCGATATCTCTCAGTTCGCTCCACGTATTCACACCATTAAGATCAGCGTTGATAAGATCAAAGACGTGATTGGTAAAGGTGG
Organism: uncultured Erwinia sp.; assembly: GCA_913775305.1. Lineage (GTDB taxonomy): Bacteria > Pseudomonadota > Gammaproteobacteria > Enterobacterales > Enterobacteriaceae > Erwinia. The sequence continues at coordinate 9,037 of CAJYIY010000042.1, forward strand.
TTCTGTTATCCGTGCGCTGACCGAAGAAACCGGCACGACCATCGAAATCGAAGATGACGGTACGGTGAAGATTGCTGCAACCGACGGTGAAAAAGCGAAATTCGCGATTCGTCGTATTGAAGAAATCACCGCAGAGATCGAAGTTGGACGCATCTATAACGGTAAAGTGACTCGTATTGTCGACTTCGGTGCCTTCGTTGCCATTGGCGGCGGTAAAGAAGGTCTGGTACACATTTCTCAGATCGCGGACAAGCGCGTTGAGAAAGTGACCGACTATCTGCAGATGGGCCAGGAAGTACCGGTTAAGGTACTGGAAGTTGACCGTCAGGGTCGCGTGCGTCTGAGCATCAAAGAAGCCAGCGAGCAGGCTCAGCCTGAAGCAGCAGCTCCTGCGGCACCAGAAGCAGAATAAAGCACCACTATTAAGCTCTCCGCCATCTGGTGGAGAGCTGTTTCATCGCAGGGCTGGATCCCTGTGTGCGGCAGGCGGATGAGAGGATGTTCATCCCAATGTTTGTTTGTGGGAGTGGGATAATGAAGCCATTTTTGCGCTGGTGTTTTGTTGCGACAGCTTTAACGCTGGCAGGATGCAGCAACACCAATTGGCGTGAGAACGAAATTTTGGCAGTTCCGCTGCAGCCTACGCTGCAACAGGAAGTTATTCTTGCTCGCATGGAACAAATTCTTGCCAGTCGGTCATTGACCGATGATGAACGCGCACAGCTGTTATATGAGCGTGGAGTGTTGTATGATAGTTTAGGTTTGAGAGCACTGGCGCGGAATGACTTTTCTCAGGCGCTATCTATCAGACCGGATATGCCCGAAGTATTCAATTACTTAGGCATATATTTAACGCAGGCTGGCAACTTTGATGCTGCCTATGAAGCGTTTGATTCTGTACTTGAGCTTGATCCAACTTACAATTATGCGCACTTAAATCGCGGTATCGCCCTTTACTACGGCGGAAGATTTAAATTAGCGCAAGATGATCTGCAGGCGTTTTATCAAGACGATCCTAACGATCCCTTCCGCAGCCTGTGGCTGTATCTCACGGAACGTGAGATCAACGCAGAACAGGCCAAAGTATCGCTGAAGCAGCGTTACGATAAAGCGGTAAAGGACCAATGGGGATGGAATATTGTCGAGTTCTACCTGGGCGACATCAGCGAAAAAACGCTGACCGAACGCCTCCAGGCAGACGCAACGGATAACACTTCGCTCGCTGAACATCTCAGTGAAACCAACTTCTATTTAGGTAAGTACTACCTAAGTCTGGGGGAGAAGGACAACGCAGAAGCGTTGTTCAAGCTGACGGTCGCTAACAACGTTCATAACTTCGTTGAGCACCGATATGCATTGTTGGAGCTGGCGCTACTCGGCCAGACACAAGACGATTTATCAGAATCCGACCAGCAATAGCTGACGAACTTTTATTGCCTGAACTTTGAAAAGTCATCATCTTCGCGGATGAGGGCATTTTTGTTCGTCGAAACCACTAATTTGAGCCGGTTCACACTTTTTGATGAAAATGACTGAAAATTTTCACGACGAGTTATGTAGACTGGCCGCCGAAATCTACGAGGCACGTGTACTACATGACTGATATTCAAACCACTTTTTCTGACCTTGGCCTGAACGCTGACATCCTTGAATCACTGAACGGTATGGGCTATGTGAAGCCTTCCCCAATCCAGGCTGAGTGTATCCCTCACCTGCTGGCGGGCCGTGATGTTCTGGGTATGGCGCAGACCGGGAGTGGTAAAACTGCGGCATTCTCCCTGCCGCTGCTCAACAACATTGATCCAACCGTTAAAGCACCACAGATTCTGGTGCTGGCACCGACCCGCGAACTGGCGGTTCAGGTCGCTGAAGCCGTAACCGAATTTTCAAAACACATGCGTGGCATTAACGTTGTAGCCCTGTACGGCGGCCAGCGTTATGACGTCCAGCTGCGCGCTCTGCGTCAGGGACCTCAGGTTGTTGTGGGTACCCCAGGCCGTCTGCTGGACCACCTGAAGCGTGGCACCCTTGATCTGTCTAACCTGCGCGGTCTGGTGCTGGACGAAGCTGACGAAATGCTGCGTATGGGCTTCATCGAAGACGTTGAAACCATTATGGCGCAGATCCCGGATGGCCATCAGACTGCGCTGTTCTCAGCGACCATGCCGGAAGCGATTCGCCGTATCACTAAACGCTTTATGAAAGACCCACAGGAAGTGCGTATTCAGTCAAGCCTGACCACGCGTCCTGACATCAGCCAGAGCTACTGGACGGCTTACGGCCGTAAAACTGATGCGCTGACCCGCTTCCTGGAAGCGGAAGATTTCGATGCTGCAATCATCTTCGTGCGCACCAAAAACGCCACGCTGGAAGTGGCCGAAGCGCTGGAGCGAAGCGGTTATAACAGCGCCGCTCTGAACGGTGATATGAATCAGGCTCTGCGTGAGCAGACTCTGGAGCGTCTGAAAGATGGCCGTCTGGATATTCTGATCGCTACCGACGTTGCGGCCCGTGGCCTCGACGTTGAACGTATCAGCCTGGTGGTGAACTACGACATTCCTATGGATGCTGAGTCTTACGTACACCGTATCGGCCGTACCGGTCGTGCAGGTCGTGCAGGTCGTGCACTGCTGTTCGTTGAGAACCGCGAGCGTCGTCTGCTGCGTAACATTGAGCGCACCATGAAGCTGACTATTCCTGAAGTCGATCTGCCAAACGCAGAACTGCTGGGCGAACGCCGTCTGGCCAAGTTCGCAGCAAAAGTGCAGCAGCAGCTGGAAAGCAGCGATCTGGAACAGTACCGCGCGCTGCTGGCTAAACTGCAGCCTGCTGAAGAGCTGGATATCGAAACTCTGGCCGCAGCACTGCTGAAAATGGCGCAGGGCGAACGTCCTCTGATCGTGCCAGCTGATGCTCCACAGCGCCCACGTCGCGAATTCCGTGAACGCGACGATCGTCGCGGCGATCGTCCGGAGCGTGGCCAACGCAGTGAGCGTGATGGCGACCGTCCACGTCGTGAACGTCGTGAAGTTGGCGATATGGAAGTGTACCGCATTGAAGTGGGCCGTGATGATGGTGTTGAAGTTCGTCATATCGTTGGCGCGATCGCTAACGAAGGTGATATCAGCAGCCGTTATATCGGTAACATCAAGCTGTTTGGTACCCACTCGACTATCGAGCTGCCAAAAGGTATGCCGGGCGAAGTGCTTCAGCACTTTACCCGCACGCGTATTCTGAACAAACCGATGAATATGCAACTGATTGGTGATGCACAGCCACGCAGCGATCGCGGCGGTGAGCGTCGTCCGGGCGGTCCGGGCCGTGGCGGTTTCGGCGGTGGTGAGCGTCGTGAAGGTGGTCGTCGCTTCAGCAACGAACGCAGCGGTGAACGTCGCCCAGGCGGCTTCAGCCGTGATGGTGGCAACCGTGGTCCTCGTCGTGAAGAAGGCGGCAGCGCGCCAGCCCGCCGTCGCGATGCATAATCACTGATGCGAAATAAAAAACCAGCCTTCGGGCTGGTTTTTTTATGTCTGTCGTTAGCGAATAAGCTTAGGACAGAGAATTTCGCACCTGCATCGCCAGCTCAAAGGAATAAAGGCGGGCTTCGGCATCGAAAATCTGGCCGTTAACCATAATTTCATCTGCCTGAGTCTCACACATCAGATTCGTCAGCCCCTGACGGACTTTATCCTTATCCCCTACGATCGACATACTCAGCGCCTGCTGTACGCCATACTGTTCAGTCGGAGACCACAAACTATCGATATTTTCCACCGGCGGCGGCAGGGGGCCCGGTTTGCCCCGGCGCAGGTTAATAAACTGCTGCTGCATTGAGGTAAACAGGAATCGGGCATCACGCTCGCTGTCGGCGGCAACGATGTTGATACACACCATGGCATAAGGCTGAGACAAACGTGCCGACGGCTTAAAGTTTTCGCGATACAGATGCAGTGCCTGCATCAGCATGTCCGGGGCAAAGTGTGAGGCAAAGGCGAAGGGCAGTCCTAACTGGGCCGCCAGCTGCGCGCTGTAAAGGCTGGAACCAAGCAGCCAGACCGGAATTTTCAATCCCAATCCTGGCACCGGCTGGACCGCCGGTGCATCGTTATCGGCTGCGTCGAACCAGCTAATCATCTCAGCCACATCGGCCGGGAAATTATCCACATGTCCGCCCATATGGCGGCGCAGTGCCATCATGGTGCGCTGATCGGAACCGGGTGCGCGTCCAAGGCCCAGGTCAATGCGGCCAGGATACAGTGACTCCAGGGTACCGAACTGCTCGGCAATCACCAGCGGTGAGTGGTTAGGCAGCATCACACCGCCGGATCCGAGCCTCAGGGTGTGCGTATTCGCTGCCAGATACCCAATCAGCACTGAGGTTGCCGCGCTGGCAATACCGGTCATGTTGTGATGCTCGGCGAGCCAGTAGCGGTGATAGCCCAGTTTCTCGGCCTGTCTGGCCAGAGAGAGCGAATGGTGAAACGCCTCGCGCGGTGAAGCACCAAGCGGAATAGGGGCAAGATCGAGTACCGAAAGCGGTACCGCTTTTTTCTCAGACATAGATGCTCACTTATTCTCAGACTTTCAATCATACATCGTTTAAGGCTACGACACTGGTCGGCCTGACGATTGTCCGTTTGCAGCACTTTGTGAAAGATTTATTTGTCCAATCGCTTCGCCCTAACGCCGCGAATGCGTTGTATCGTTAAAAGTGGTTTTAGGGTAAGAAACCGTAAGTCAGCCATAGTATAATAATTTAACATGGCTCATTTTTAGGCAAAGGAAAATGCAATGGCTGGCTGCGCTTTTCCCCGTTTCTCGAAAAAAACAGGGGAATTTTAATGAAGAAAACGGCATTTTTTACTCTTCTACTGATTTTTCTGGCAACTGCTCTTACCATTCTGCTCCGGGCGCACAACCATTATTTAGTGTTACAGGGTGAAGTTGACGCTACGGAAGTCATTGTCTCTTCCAAAGCCCATGGTCGCGTTGTTGAAAAGCTGGTGCGCCGTGGCGATGATGTCGTTGCCGGGCAGCCTTTAATCCGGCTTGAAGCGCCGGAACTCGTCGCCCAGCTGAAAGCGGCCGAAGCGGCTCGCGATCAGGCACAGCAGACGTTCAATCTTTCCCAGAATGGCACGCGTGAAGAGACGATCCGTAACTTACGTGCGCAGTTCGAACAGTCCCGCACCGACTATCTCAACGCTCAGGCAACCTGGCAACGCGATATGTCCGTGGCGAAGCAGGGCTATATCTCTGCCCAGGATCTGGATAATGCCCGACGAAGCCGTGACAGCGCTCGGCAACAGATGCTGGCGGCTCAGGCGAATCTCGATCAGGGCCTGCACGGTGACCGCGCTGAACAGCGTGCCGCCTATGCTGCCCAGCTCCAACAGGCCGAACAGGACCTGCTGGAGGTCAAAGCGCAAACCGATGAGCTGCTGGTCAGATCGCCCGTTGCCGGTGAGGTGGGTCCGATCCCCGCCGAGCGTGGTGAGCTGCTCAATGCTGGTAGCCCGCTGATTACCCTGCTGGAATTACCTACAGCCTGGTTTGTCTTTGATTTACGAGAGGATATTCTTGCTCACGTGCGCAAAGGCGACAAAGTCACGCTGCGCGTACCGGCGCTGAATAATCAGGATATCGAGGCTGAAGTGCGCTATATCGCCCCGCTGGGCGACTACGCGACAAAACGCGCCACTCGCGCCACCGGTGACTTCGACCTGAAAACATTTGAAGTTCGTCTGTACCCGCTATCACCGGTAAAAGACCTGCGTCAGGGAATGAGCGTGTTATGGCAATGGCAGCAGTAAACAGCAGGTTATGGGCATTTCGTCGTGCCTTCCGTCACGAAATTCTGGTTTCCTGGCGTAAGCCGGTGGTTCACTGGCTGGGCTGGTGCTTCCCGCTACTGCTGTTTGCGCTGATAGCCAGTGACTTCTCGGCCGGTACGCTGCTCGATTTGCCTGTCGCTGCCGTGGATCGCGATCATAGTGAAGCATCGCGCCAGCTGATCCGGCATCTGGACGCCGGATCGCATGCGCGCGTCACCGTTACCGAAGGTGGCCTACCGGAGGCACTGGAGCGGCTGCGTCGTGCGGAAGACTATTCGGTGCTGGTGATCCCGCCCTATTTCGAGGCCGACCTGCTGGCCGGTCGGCAGCCACGCGTCAACCTTTACTATAATGCCTTATTCTACGGTGCCGGATTTTACTCTACCCAGGACTTCAGCGGCCTGATAGCCGAGCTGAACAGCCAGTACAGGCCATGGCTGGTCGCTGCCAGCGGACGCCCCATGCCGGTATTGCCGAATGTCACGCTGGATTACGACAGTCTGTTCAATGCCAGCGGCAGCTATATCTACTATCAGCAGTTCGCAGCCTGTATTCACCTGGTACAGCTTTTTGCCGTCACCCTGACCATCTGGCTGCTGGCACGCGCCCGACCGTTGATTTATCAACAGCATTTTGGCATGGCGCTATTAGGCAAGCTGTTCCCCTTTACCCTGTGCTACACCGCGCTGCTGATGGTCGAGATCGCTCTGCTGGTGGGGATCTTCGGCGCACGCGTTGTGGGTAATCCGTTTTATATGCTGGCCGTGGCGTTTTTTTACATCATGTCGGCACAGAGTCTTGGTGTCATGCTGTTTACCTTTACCGGCAGCGCGATTACCGCCTACAGCCTGATGGGGATTTTTGTCAGCGTTGCGCTGACCTTTTCGGGTATTGCGATGCCGGAGCTGTCGATGCCCTGGCCTGCTCAACTGATATCCAATATCGAACCGCTGACCCATGCGCTCTACGCCATGTTTGATATCTTCCTGCGCGACGTGCCGGGGAAACCGGTGATCAGCGTCTGTGCTCTGCTGGCAGTCTATCCACTGATCTCCGCGCTGCTGGTACGCAAGCGTCTGTATAAAAGGCTGGTGAAACCGGAGGTGACGCCGTGAAACTATGGTGGCAAACCTTCCAAACCACGCTGATGGGCATGCTGCGAAAACCCATGTGGCTGATGCTGCTGCTTTCGCTGTGCGTAATGAGTATGGTTTATATGAACCGCAGCGTGTGGGACCTGCCGATTGCGGTGATTGATATGGACCACAGCAAGGCCAGCCGATTGATTACCCGGCAGCTGAACGCCACGCCGAAGGTGAACACGCAGATTTATGACAGCCTGCCTGAAGCCCTGCACGATCTTGGGCTGCGTCAGCTGTTTGCGGTGGTGCTGATGCCGCAGGATCTGGAGCAAAAAATGCTGTCGGGTAAACCGGTGAATATTCCGGTTTATGGCGATGCTACCAACCGACTGGCCAACGGCCAGATCCAGCTGGACGTAATGGCCGCTTACCAGCAGGTGCTGAGCCAGTACAGCATCGAGCTGATGCAGCAGCACGGCTTTAGCCCCCGTCAGGCGGAGGTGATCCTGACGCCCATCGTCGGCCAGACGATCGATGTGTTCAACCCCGGTATCGGCTTTGCCGCTATCGTGTTTCCCGGCCTGCTGGTGATGCTGCTTCAGCATTCACTGCTGATTGCCGGAGTGCGGGTGAATTTAACCCTGCGCAGCAAGGGTAAGCTGCCGCTATCCGTTACGTTAGGCGCACTGTCGGCGCTGATACCGATCTGGCTGTTTTTATCCGTTGTGCTGTTTGGACTGTGGCCGTGGGTGCTGGGCTACCGGCAAACGGCTCCGCTGGCTGAATTACTGGTGCTGGCACTGCCGTTTCAACTGGCGGTGCTGGGGCTGGCCAAGCTGCTCACCGAATGCATTCGCGAAGTGGAGCGCATCTACCTGTCACTGTCGTTTATCACTACCCCGGTCTACTATCTTTCCGGAACCCTCTGGCCGGTGCAGTCGATGCCTGACTGGGTCCGTTCGATTTCAATGATGCTTCCCTCAACCTGGGGGACCAGAATGATCGCCGGGGTCAATCAGATGGGGCTACCGGTATCCGAAGTCAGGCACTATGTGATTGTTTTACTGGCAATGGGCGTGGTTTACGCCTTGACAGGATATCTGGTTGCTAAACTGCGCGAGCACGGTTGGCGGCTGCGCCCGCGCGGTTAAAACCGTGCTTATCTGACCAGCTCCAGCCCGGCCAGACGCTGCCAGTAACCGTTGCAATCACTGCGCGGTGTCAGCGTTACCGGGCTGTGTCCTGCCTCATTAGCCCGGAAACGGCTCACCACATCCAGCGTCTCGATGCCTGACGGGGAGAGGCGCACAATGTCGACCAGCCCCTGCATTGAGCTCAGTTCATTACCGAGGTTGTAACAGTATCCACTCAGGGTCTGAATGCCATTGAGCACGAATACCGGCTGATCATCCTGAGTATGCAGACTGCGGCCCTGCGGATAGTGAATACAGCAGGTCTGGCACTCATCCTTACTTCGGTTTTCCGAACGTGCGGTGAAGCAGCGGGCAGAGTAAGCGAGCGGCAGATAGCCGTAGCCCATCACCTCAACCTCAAATTTATCGCGAATATTCAGTTCGTCGCACTGTGCGAGCAGGTTTATCAGCCAGTCCCGCGACAGCTCGACCGGCATGCACCAGCGGGTCATACCCATTTTCAACAGTCGTTCCAGCGTGACGGCGTTGTAAATATTCAGCGCAGGCCCGGCCACAAAGGGTAGCCCGGCCTCCTCAGCCAGCGTGACGGCACCAAAGTCGCTGGCCTCAATCATAAACTCGCCGTTATCCACATAGCGCTTCAGTTCGGTCAGCTCGGAGGGAGACTGCAGCAGTGCCAGCGTGCTCAGTACGACCTGTTTTCCCGCCGCTGCCAGCTCCCGTGCCATCACCAGCCAGTCATTAAACTTGGTGGCTCGCCGCTTGCTGCATACTGATTCGCCGAGATAGATAATCTGTGCTTCGCTGCCTGCCGCCGCACGATAAAAATCCCGCAGCGCATCATGTGGCCAGTACCACAGCACCGGTCCCAGTGAATAATTCATCCTCTCCCTCCTATTGCCACTGCCGGTGCCAGGCACCCAGCGTGGTTTGCTTCCCCTCACTCAGCCCGGACAGCGCGGCCATCCACTCGGGCTGGGCAACAAAGGCGTCCGGATCAGCCTGACAGCGATCGATAGCCTGTCGCCAGATGCGTGTCACCTGTGCCACGTAGGCCGGGCTGCGCTGGCGACCTTCAATTTTTACCGAGGCGATATGGGTTGCCATCAGTTCCGGCAGCAACGCCAGTGTATTCAGGCTGGTCGGTTCTTCCAGCGCGTGATAGCGCTCCCCGTCCAGCCTGTAGCGGCCTTTGCACAGGGTGGGATACCCGGCATTTTCTCCGTTATCGTAACGGTCGATCAGCACCTCATTCAGCCGTGACTCCAGTCCGTCGGCGGTCTGCTGCCAGCGAACAAAGCGGGCAGGGGAGCAGGCGCCAACGGTGTTGGGCGACTCGCCTGTCAGGTAAGAAGAGAGGTAGCAGCGCCCTTCGGCCATGATGCACAGGCTGCCGAAAGCGAACACTTCCAGCGGCACGTTGCTATCCCGTGCGAGTTGGCGCACCTGATGAATAGATAGCACTCGCGGCAATACCACTCTGGCCACATCAAAGTTACGCTGATAAAAGCGAATGGCGGCGGTATTCGTGGCTGAGGCCTGTACCGAGAGATGGCGTTCAATCTGCGGGTAGCGCTCAGCGGCGTAGGCCAGCATAGCGATGTCAGCGAGGATCAGCGCATCGGCACCGGCCTCGGCAGCCATATCCACCGCCCGCTGCCAGCGAGTATAACCATCCGGGTGAGCAAAGGTGTTAATCGCCACATGCAGCCGGCGCTTGTGCTGGTGGACATAGTGAGAGGCTTCCTGCAGGCGTTTATCCGTGAAGTTCAGACCTGCAAAATGACGGGCGTTGGTGTCGTCTTTAAGACCGATGTAGACCGCGTCAGCGCCGTTATCAATGGCGGCCTTCAAAGCCGGAAGATTTCCGGCCGGGCACAGCAGTTCCATAAGGATCTATCTCTTTTAACAGAAGAATTAATGATTTTAGAGAGGAAAGCAGCGACAAATTTTGATTTAAGGCATTGAATGGCGTATTGATGAGGGACGGATTCCCTGTTAAAAATCTTATCGTTCGCCCCTTTTATTGATCCCGCCGCCTGAAGCGCTCTGCCATTGTGGCAAAATAGGCGAAATTTTTCGTAAGGAGTGATAATGGTGTTGAACCCGCTACGTACCCACTGCGTTCGTAAAGGGCCGCAGCTGCTGCGTTTCCCGCTGCGATTAACCCCGTTTGCGCTAAAAAAAACCTTGCTGCAGGGGCTGCTACGCTGGCAGTTCCAGCAGGCTCTGGCAGAAGGCGAGCTCGATTTTCTTGAAAATCGCTGGCTGGGTATTGAAGTCAGCGATCTTGAGTTACGCTGGTCAGTCACGGTTGAAAACGGACAACTGTCGGTCGCTGAGCGCAATGACTGCGATGTCTGGTTTCGCGGCAATGCCAACGATTTACTGCTGATTGCCGCGCGCAGGCAGGATCCTGATACGCTATTCTTCCAGCGTCGCCTGCATATCGAAGGCGATACTGAGCTGGGGCTTGAAGTGAAGAATTTGATGGACGCAATCGATATTGAATCCATGCCCAGGCCAATGCGCATCGGGCTTATGCAACTGGCCGATTTTATTGAAGCCGGACTGAAAGAGGACGCGACTTCCCCACCGGATCGCGCAGGTGTGCCATGTTAATTCGTACCGAAATTGGCGTTGATGCCGCCAGCATCGACGGTCTGTTACGCCGCAGTTTTCCCACCTCCGCAGAAGCGGAGCTCGTTCAACAGCTGCGTGAAGACGGGCTGCTTACTCTGGGCGTGGTGGTGACGGATGATGAAGGGCAGGTACTGGGTTATGCTGCGTTTAGCCCGGTCACGCTGAACGGCGAAGATCGCCAGTGGGTGGGTCTGGCACCGCTGGTGGTAGACGAAAGCGTGCGCAGGCAGGGCCTGGGCAAGCAGCTTATCTACGAAGGACTGGATACACTGAATGAGTTTGGCTATGCCGCTGTCGTGGTGCTGGGCGACCCGATTCACTTCGAGCGATTCGGGTTTGAACCTGCTGCGCACTATCAGCTCTCCTGCCGCAGGCAGGAAGTGGAAAAGACGTTCCAGGTTTATAAACTGGCAGATGAAGCGCTGACAGATGCGAAAGGTGATATTGAGTTCTCTGAACCTTTCAACAGGTTTTGATCGGCAAGCCAGGCCATCAGTGACTCAGGCTGGTGCTGTACCAGTCTGAGTTTTTGCTCTCTTTTCAACTGCTTTACCCGATACTCCAGCTTTGATGCCAGCGAGCGGTCGCCTGCTGCACAGTGAAACAACAGCGCCAGCGGCCCTTTGCCGCGCAGCGATTTCGCGCCTTTTCCGCCCTGGTGGCAGGCAAAGCGTCGTTGCACATCGGTCGTGATACCGGTGTACAGCATACCGCTGGCGGTGCGCAGAATATAAAGCCGCCATTCACCGGACTCAGCAGAATTCATAGGGCTTTCTCAGAAGAACATGATGCGGCTACTCTAACGCAAATTGGGGGCGCGGGAAATATTGCCGGTGATTAGGGGCCAGCCGCAGCTGGCCTGTTCACCACGACTATGCAGCGTTGAGAATACGCAGTGCTTCGCGGTTGAACGCGGGCAGATCGTCCGGCGTACGGCTGGTCACCAGTCGATCGTTATCGACCACCACCTCTTCGTCATAGAAGTCCGCCCCGGCATTTTTCAGGTCAATCACGATCGGTTTGACCGTTGTCATCTTACGGCCGCGCACGGCATTCGCGCTGATCAGCAGCTGCGGTCCGTGGCAGATGGCGAAAACCGGTTTCCCCAGCGCAACAAATTTCTGAGTAAATTCCACAAAGCGATCGTCTCCGCGCAGCGTGTCCGGCGAGTGGCCACCCGGCAGCAACAGCGCGTCAAAATCAGCCGGATTAACCTCATCGATGCTCTTATCGATTTTCACTTTGGCTTTGCCCTGTTTGCCGGTAATGGTGCGGCCGGCCTCGGTATCGATCGTCACGACCTCATGGCCTGCCTTGGTATACGCCTCAGCGGGGGAAGTGAACTCCGAATCTTCAAATTCATCGGTAATTAACACTGCAATCTTCTTGCTCATATCTTCTCCTGTGAACTTGAGTTATTGACCCTGAAAGCCTGGTTCAGATACGTTGAAAATCAACCAGGTCTGTTCTAAATCGTCACAGGAAAAGGCTGTGTCAGGGTAAATGGCGGGCGCAAAGGTAAAGAAAGCGGGCTGCTGACGTTAACCGCGGTACGCCTGTTTATCCGCGATATCAGCCGTCGTCACGATATCAGCCGTCGTATTGAAGAAAATCAGCATGCGTTCGGGCTTTTCTTCGGCGGTATCTCCACCGGCGTTGGTATCCTTAACGCCGCCTGTATGACGAACTGATTCAGCGAAGCCGGTGGATAACCTGATTGCTGCTGCCGCGCCACAGCAGCATCGGGTCTCTCAGCGCCTGAATAAATTTTCCGTCTATCAGCACGTCAACGTCCGCCACCACTCGCTGCTGACGTTCGCTCAGTTCCTGCAGCCGATAGCCGGTCCACATCCAGACATCTTTCCCGGCGCACTCACGACCGATCCGGCGCAGCAGACGTCCCACGTCGACCAGATTGGCGGGATGCAGCGGATCGCCTCCTGAGAGCGACAGCCCCTGACGCGGGATGCGCCGATCGTTGAGATCGGCTATCAGCTGTTCTTCCATCTCAATGCTGAACGGCACACCGGAATGAAGACGCCAGGTACTTTTGTTGTAACAGCCGGGACACTGATGCTCGCAGCCCGCGACAAACAGTGTGCAGCGGGTGCCCGGTCCGTTAACCACATCCACCGGATAATATTGATGGATATTCATCCGAGCTGCCCGTTTCCCAGGTGTTTGACCCGGCGCTTCACTTCTTCCTGTTTGCCCGCATTAAAGGGTCGTGCATCCGGGCTGCCCAGATAGCCACAGACGCGTCGGGTGACTGACACGCGCGCGCTGTCATGGTTGCCGCATGCGGGACAGGTGAACCCCTTGCTGGTGCAGTCAAACTCGCCGGTAAAGCCGCAGTCATAGCATTCGTCAATCGGCGTATTGGTCCCGTAATAGGGCACCCTGCTGTAACTGTAGTCCCACACGTCTTCCAGCGCTTTCAGGTTGTGTTGCATATTCGGGTACTCGCCGTAACAAATAAAGCCCCCGTTTGCCAGCGGCGGATAGCCCGCTTCAAAATCGATCTTGTCGTAGGGATTCACCTTTTTCTCCACGTCGAGGTGGAAGCTGTTGGTGTAGTAACCTTTGTCGGTTACGCCGGGAACCACGCCAAATTCAGCGGTATCCAGTCGGCAGAAGCGATCGCACAGATTTTCACTGGGCGTGCTGTACAAGCTAAAACCGTAACCGGTTTCCCGTTTCCACTCCTCGACGGCGGCGCGCAGGCGGGCAACAATCTCCAGCCCTTTGACGCGTAGCTGCTCGCTGTCATAGGGATGTTCGCTGCCGCCGCTCAGCGCATTCAGCGTTTCATGTATGCCAATATAGCCCAGAGAAATGGATGCCCGACCGTTTTTAAAAATATCGGCAACCGGATCATCCGCCTGTAGCCTCACGCCGCAGGCACCTTCCATGTAGAGAATGGGGGCGACTCGCGCCTTCACGTTTTCCAGCCGGGCAATACGTGTCATTAATGCCTTTCTGGCCAGCAGCAGCCGCCGATCCAGCAGCGCCCGGAAGCGTTTTTCATCGCCCTCTGCTTCAAGGGCAATGCGCGGCAGATTCAGGCTGATAACACCGATATTGTTACGCCCATCGTGGATCTGCTCACCGTTCTCTTCATAAACGCCAAGGAAACTGCGGCAGCCCATCGGCGTTTTAAACGAGCCGGTGACTTCCACCACCCGATCGTAATTCAAAATATCGGGATACATGCGCCTGCTGGCACACGCCAGCGCCAGCTGCTTGATATCATAGTTGGCCTCGCCGGGCCGCTGGTTCAGACCGGCCTTGATGGCGAACACCAGCTTCGGAAATACGGCGGTTTTGTGATTTTTGCCGAGCCCGGCGATACGATTGCGTAAAATTGACTGCTGAATCAGCCGCGCCGACCAGCTCTCACCCAGCCCAAAGCCAAAGGTAACAAACGGCGTCTGGCCATTGGCGGTATGCAGTGTGTTGACCTCATATTCCAGCGACTGAAAGGCGTCGTAGCACTCTTTCTCCGTCCTGCTGCGGGCATAGGCTTCGCTGTCCGCAATCTGCCAGCTGAGCGCCACCTGGCGATGTTTGTCCAGGCTGGCCTCAACGTAAGGAGCCAGCACCTCATCAATGCGGTTAATGGTGGTGCCGCCGTAAATATGGCTGGCAACCTGTGCAATAATCTGTGCGGTCACGGCGGTCGCGGTGGAGATCGATTTCGGCGGCTCGATCTCGGCATTACCCATTTTGAAGCCGTGGGTCAGCATGCCACGCAGATCGATCAGCATGCAGTTAAACATGGGAAAAAACGGCGAGTAATCCAGATCGTGATAGTGGATCTCGCCGCGTTCATGAGCCGTGACCACATCGCGTGGCAGCAGGTGCTGGCGGGCATAATGCTTTGCCACAATCCCCGCCAGCAAATCACGCTGCGTCGGGATCACCTTGCTGTCCTTATTGGCATTTTCATTCAGCAGGGCGGCATTGCTTTGCTCAACCAGCCCGCGTATTTCGTGATTCAGCCGCCCGCGCAGCTCCCGGGCAACATCACGATCGTGACGATACTCGATATAGCAGCGTGCCAGCTGAGGATAGGATCCGGCCATCAGACGATCCTCAACCGCCTTCTGGACTTCAGCAATATCAACCCGCTGACGATCGGCCAGTGCCGCAGCGATCAGGCTGGCAACGGTGGTGCAGTAATCGTGATCCTCAACCCCTGCGGCCTGCCCGGCAGCACGAATCGCCGCCTCAATGCGTGTGGGATCGAAAGCCACCATGCAGCCGTCCCGTTTGATGACTTCAGTTGCCACTGCCACTCTCCTGTGGAATCTATATGTAGGTTGATTTGAGTATGTTAAGCGCTATATATAGTATTCTGATTGACAATAACCGAAGCGTTGTTGACCTGAGACAAAGTTACGACGTGCAGGGATAAAGCCAGCCGCCCGGATGGCGTGATATAGATATTTTATGAGCCGCAGAAGTCGCGACGCGTGAAGAGGCAAATAATATACTGCGGTGGATCAATACCTGAGCAGGGAGACCGTAACAATCTGCTTTTACACCGCTCACGTGCTGTCGCGGTTGCATTCCTACCCCTGTAATTAATACTATTGCCGGTTGCCGCAGGGCAAAAGTCTATTTGCCCGATTCAACCAGGAATAACTGCACGATGTCGTCTGTCACCTACAACGAAAATCAGGTCGTCCGCTGGCTGGGGGTACGAACCGTGACCCGTGCGCGCGATCTGGTCGCCAGCGTACAGAATATTCAGTGGCAGAACAAAGTTCTGATCGGCGAAGTTGCCGGACGAGCGGCAGAACCCTACAGCGTACTGGTGCATTTCAGTCGTCCGCAGGGCAGGCTGCAGGCCAGCGGCGAATGCACCTGCGCGGTAAAGAATAACTGTCGGCACGTTGCCGCCGTGATGCTGGCCAATCTGCGTCCGCGCCAGGTCGCTGAAGAAACGGTGCTGAATACCATCCATGCCGATCCGGTACCTACCCTGCAGCTTGAATCCCGGGCGAAGTTTATCAGCGGTTACGGCCATTACGGACATCGCCAGAAGCGGCTTGACTTCGCCTCGGTCAGCTTCGATTACGCTGGCGTGCGGGTCGATGCGGGCAGCCGTGCGCAGAGCTTCAGCGATCGTTCCGGGCAGCTTTATCACGTTGCTCGCCATGTCGAAGAAGAACAGAACTGGCTGGCGCAGATCCAGAATGCCGGGCTGCAAACCATCCCGGCGGGACACATCTATACGCCTGCGCCGCTGCCACCGGAGATTTTCGCGCCAGAAACACCGGCTGAATGGCGCGATTTTATCAAAAACGGCTTGCCCACTCTGCGCAGGCGCGGCTGGAAAATTCGCATGGACAGCGACTTTACCTGGAATGTGACCGAAGTGGATGACATCGAGGGGCGCGCGGTGCAGGCACAGGATGGTGGGTTCGATCTGGAGCTGGCGCTGAAAATCGGACGTCAGCGCGTGCGGCTGGAGCCGCTGCTGGCCGGACTGTTTGCCCGCGACAGCCGCTGGATGGGGGGGAGCCTGAACCTTATTCCTGATGAAGAACAAATTGAACTGCGCGATGAACGCGATCGGCGTTTGCTGTTTCGCGCCGCGCAGCTCAAGCCGCTGGTCGGCAGCCTGATCGACCTGTTCGACAGGGAGCATCCGCAGCCGCTCAGGCTGGCCGCCTGGGATGTGGGCCGTCTGGGACAGAGCGATCCCCACAGCCGCTGGATCTTTGACAGCGACAGCGCGGTACACCAGCTTTCGCAGAAACTAAGCGGTAACGATGGCGTGCAGCTGGTCTCGCCCCCACAGGGGCTGAAAGCCAGGCTGCGTGACTATCAGCTACAGGGCGTTAGCTGGATGCAGTTTCTGCGTCAGCATCAGCTGGCGGGCGTGCTGGCCGACGATATGGGGCTGGGTAAAACGATTCAGACGCTGGCCCATCTGCTGCTGGAGAAAGAGGCTGGCCGCCTCGATCGTCCGGCGTTGATTGTCGTCCCCACGACGCTGGTGCATAACTGGTGCTGCGAGGCAAATCGCTTCGCCCCCGATCTGCGCGTGCTGGCGCTGACCGGTCCACAGCGCAAGGATTTCTTCGAGCGGGTGGAACAATACGATGTCGTGATCACCACCTACTCTCTGCTGTGGCGCGATCAGCCCCGGCTGGTGGCGCACGCCTGGCATATGCTGATCCTCGATGAGGCCCAGTATGTTAAAAACAGCGCTTCTCGCGCGGCCTCGGTGATCCGTGGGCTTAAGACGCGTCATCGTCTCTGCCTGACCGGTACGCCGCTGGAAAATCACCTCGGCGAGCTGTGGTCACAGTTTGACTTCCTGCTGCCGGGATTCCTCGGCAGCGAGCGCGACTTTATGCAGGAGTGGCGGATCCCGGTTGAGCGTAACGGCGATAAAACCCGCCGCGATCTGTTGGCGAAACGCGTGCGGCCGTTCATGCTGCGCCGCCGCAAGCAGGAAGTGGCGAAGGAGCTGCCGCCGAAAAACACCATTGTGCGCAGCGTGCCGCTTGAAGGAGCCCAGCGTGAGCTGTATGACCAGGTTCGCGCGGCGATGCAGGATCGCGTTCAGCTGGCGGTGCAGCAGCAGGGCGCGGGGCGCAGCCATCTTCTGGTGCTGGATGCGCTGTTGAAGCTGCGGCAGATCTGCTGCGATCCCCGACTGGTGGAAGAGGCACGCGCAGAAAAAGTGAAGCACTCTGCAAAGCTGAAACTGCTGCGCGAGATGCTCAACGATCTGCTGGCGGAAGATCGCCGTATCCTGATCTTCTCGCAGTTCACCTCAATGCTGACCTTAATTGCAGAAGAGCTACAGCGAGCGCGTATTGATTTTGTCACCCTGACCGGCAGCACCCGCGATCGCAATGAGCCGGTGCGGCGCTTCCAGCAGGGCGAAGTCCCGGTATTTCTGATCAGCCTGAAAGCGGGCGGTGTCGGACTGAACCTGACGGCGGCGGATACGGTGATCCACTACGATCCCTGGTGGAACCCGGCGGCGGAAAACCAGGCTACCGATCGCGCTTATCGTCTCGGCCAGGATAAGCCGGTCTTCGTTTATAAGCTGATAGCGGCGGATACCATCGAAGAAAAAGTGGTGGCGTTACAGCAGCAGAAGGCGGAGCTGGCGGGGGAGATTCTGGCGGATGAACTGAGCGAACCGGCCAGCTTCAGTCAGGAGGATCTGACCCGGCTGTTAAGCTGATTTTTCAGGCCGGAGTAAAGCGGGGCGGATGACAATCCGCCCGCACCTTTAGCGACGTACGGCGATCGCTTCGATCTCAATTTTCACATCTTTTGGCAGGCGTGCCACTTCAACGCAGGAACGTGCGGGGAAACTGGCTTTATGCTCGGTAAAGAAGGCTTCGTATGCGGCATTGACCGTGGTGAAGTCGTTCAGATCTTTCACAAACACGGTGGTTTTCACAATATCACCGACCTTCAGACCGGCTGCTTCCACGATGGCCCGTACGTTTTCCAGCGACTGACGCGCCTGCGCGGTAATATCATTCGGCACATTACCGGTTTTCGGATCGACCGGGATCTGGCCAGACGTGATAATCATGCTGCCGAGATCGACGCCCTGAACATAGGGACCAATCGCTGCCGGGGCGTTTTCAGTACTGATTTCGCGAGACATAGTTTCTCCTGAATGTGTCTGAGGTTTGTGGGGCGACGCAGTGCGCCCCTGCGATATGTATCACATCGGCTCTGGCCTGCAAACCGCAATCAGCCGTTTGCCATGACCACATGGTGCGCAAACTCTTTTTCGCAGTATTTGCACTTGAGGTACAGATCCGCATGGCGTGCTTTGACCGAGAAGCTGGAATACACCGGCTCATTGTGGCTGATGCAGTTGCTGTTCGGGCAGGTCAGCACGCGTTCGATGCGCTCCGGCAGCGTCGGGGTGCTTTTCGCCACCACGTTATAGTCATCAATCCGGTTAACCGTGGCGTGTGGCGCATAGAGCGCCAGCTGGTTGATCTGATCGTCGGTGAGGAACGTATTCTCAATCTTGATGATATCCTTGCGGCCCATCTCGCCGGAAGGCAGGTTCAGGCCGATAGTGATACGTTGATCGGTTTCAGTCAGGCGGAACAGGGAAAGCAGCTTGAAGCCAACCTGAGCCGGGATATGGTCAATCACCGTACCGCATTTAATCGCTTCGACCTGTAATTTATTATCTTGCGTCATCGTGTTTCTCCTTACAGAGCCAGTTCACTGTTGAGTACCAGCGCCAGCAGCGCCTGACGTGCGTAAATCCCGTTGCCCGCCTGCTGGAAGTACCAGGCATAAGGCGTGCTGTCGACGTCAGTATCGATCTCATCAATGCGCGGCAGCGGGTGCAGCACTTTCATATTGTCGCGGGCGTGGGCCAGGTCGCTGGCGCGCAAAATAAACTGAGCCTTCACGTTAGCGTATTCTGAGGGATCCAGACGCTCTTTCTGCACGCGCGTCATGTACAGAATGTCCACCTGCGGCACCACTTCTTCAATGTTATCGTGACGGGTCCAGGCAATGCCTTTTTCGTCCAGCATATCGGTAATGTAGGCAGGCATCGCCAGGGCATCCGGCGCGATAAAGTAGAAACGGTTGCCTTCAAACTTGGCCAGTGCCTGGGTCAGCGAATGTACGGTGCGGCCGTATTTCAAATCGCCGACCATCGCCACGTTCAGGTTATTCAGGCGGCCCTGGGTTTCCTGCAGGGTGAACAGATCCAACAGAGTCTGAGTTGGATGCTGGTTCGCGCCGTCACCGGCGTTCAGTACCGGAATGCCGCCGGAAAACTCGGTCGCCAGGCGCGCGGCGCCCTCCTGCGGATGGCGCATCACAATGGCATCCACATAGGTACCAATCACCGAGATGGTATCGGCCAGCGTTTCGCCCTTTTTTCCCAGAGACGTGTTGCTGCCATCGGCAAAGCCCACCGCGGACGCACCGAGGCGATGAATTGCCGTTTCAAACGACAGGCGGGTACGGGTTGATGCTTCGAAAAAGCAGCTGGCAATCACTTTGTGTTTCAGCAGTTCCGGCTGAGGATTCGCCTTCAGGCTGGCGGCGGTGCGCAGCACCAGTTCCAGCTCTTCACGGTTGAGATCGTTAATCGAAATAATATGTTTGTGATATAGCGGATTGGCAATAGTCGCCATGTTCACTCTCCTCTACGCGCGCCGGGACTGAAAAAAGGACAAAAAAAAGCCCCTCGCTGAGGGGCTTTTTTCTGATGATCGGTAGTGCAACGGAAGGAAAAACGGCACTGCCCGCCTGTGAACAGACGTAGGTGAACGGCGTTGTTGATAGCGTTCTGTGGCATGGTTCCTCCCGGCAAACGGGGGGCATTATACGCATTCGAAACGGCACGGCAAGTGAAAAACGTATGCCGGGTAATCGTTTGCCCCTCGCGGAGTCCCTACAGTTTCGCCAGCGTGGCGACCATCACCGCTTTGATGGTATGCAACCGGTTCTCTGCCTGATCGAACACCACGCTGTGTGCGGATTCGAACACCTCATCGGTCACTTCCATACCGCCGTGCAGATCGTACTGCTCGGCCATCTGCTGGCCGAGCGTGGTCTGATCGTCATGGAATGCCGGCAGGCAGTGCAGGAACTTCACCTGAGGGTTGCCGGTCAGCGCCAGCATGGCCGAATTAACCTGATAGCCGCGCAGCAGGGCGATTCGCTCTGCCCAGACCTCTTTGGGCTCGCCCATGGAGACCCAGACGTCGGTGTAAATAAAGTCAGCGCCTTTGACGCCTGCGGCAATATCTTCGGTCAGGGTAATTTTCCCGCCGGTCTTTTCCGCTGCGGCACGGCACTCTTCAACCAGCTTTTCATCCGGCCAGCAGCCTTTCGGTGCCACCAGACGCAGATCCAGGCCCACCAGCGCCGCCGCTTCCAGCATGGAGTTACCCATATTGTTGCGTGCGTCACCCACGTAAGCAAAGACCATCTGGCTGAAGGATTTCTCCGGCAGATGTTCCTGCATCGTCAACAGATCGGCCAGCAGCTGAGTCGGGTGGAACTCATTGGTCAGGCCGTTCCAGACCGGAACTCCGGCATGCTCAGCCAGCGACGCCACCAGTGCCTGGCCGTGGCCGCGATACTGAATACCATCATACATCCTGCCCAGCACGCGTGCGGTGTCCTTCATCGACTCTTTATGGCCGATCTGGCTTCCGCTTGGCCCCAGATAGGTGACGTTTGCACCCTGATCGTAAGCGGCAACTTCGAAAGAGCATCGGGTACGGGTCGAGTCTTTTTCGAAGATGAGCGCAATATTCTTGCCTTTCAGATGCTGAACTTCTTCACCGTTTTTCTTATCGGTCTTAAGCGTGGATGCCAGCGCAAGCAGGCCATTGATTTCAGCGGGGGTAAAATCCAGCAGTCTGAGGAAATGACGTTGGTACAGATGACTCATGAAGCACTCCGGATAATCCTTATTGAATTTAAATTCAATTTAACCGTATGAATATGCATTTTCAACCCTGGCGTGCAGAAACTTTTGTTTAAAGGTAGTGGCGCAGAGGGCGCTGTGGGAAAATAATCAGACAAGACCCACTTATTAAGGAACGGATCATGGCTAATGAAGCATTGCTGGCAGAGCAGCGTGAAGAGACGCGTTTGATTATTGAAGAGCTGCTGGAAGACGGTAGCGATCCTGATGCGCTGTATACGATTGAACATCATTTTTCCTGCGACAGCTTTGACGCGCTTGAGAAGGCGGCGGTAGAAGCCTTCAAGCTGGGCTATGAAGTGACCGAGCCGGAAGAGCTGGAGCTGGAAGACGGTACCACCGTGATGTGCTGCGACATTCTGAGCGAAGGTGCGCTGAATGCGGAGCTGATCGATAAGCAGGTTGAACAGCTGGTGGATCTGGTTGCTAAATTCAACGTGGATTACGACGGCTGGGGCACCTACTTCGAAGATCCTGATGCTCAGGACGAAGATGAAGACGGTGAGGGGGATGTTGACGACGAGGAAGATAACGGCGTCCGTCACTGATCCCGTAGGGTTTCACGCCGCAGTCGCTCTGCGGCGTGAGTTTTTTTTCCTGGCCGATTCGAATAATGAATACCGAACATCTTCTTGCTCCCATTCACCGCTTCCTGCTTTGCCGTACCCCTGAGATGTGGATTGAGGAAGCGCGAAAACCGCAAAATCTGGCCCTGCTGCTGACCGATCACCTGGTCTGTGAGCTGAAAGCGGCGCAGACCGCCATGTGGCTGATCCGTAAATATGTGGCCGATAAGGCCAGCGGCGATGCGCTGCTGGCGTGGCTGAAGCCGTGGGAAAATTTTGTCCACAGCGAGAACGCCGATTTGGCGTTCCTTGAGCAGCACAGGGCGCTGTCAAAAACCATTATCAGCCGGGAAGAAGTGCCGTACGGCGATGAGCTGGTGGATAAGATGGTACTGTTGATCAAAGAGGAGCTGCACCATTTTTATCAGGTGCTGGAGATCATGCAGGCGCGAAGAATTCCCTATCAGAAGATTACCGCCAGCCGTTATGCCAGAGGGCTGATGCGTGAGGTTACCACCCACGAGCCGCAGACGCTGGTGGATAAGCTGATTTGCGGTGCCTATATTGAAGCGCGTTCCTGTGAGCGTTTTGCCAGTCTGGCTCCGCATCTCGATGATGAACTGGCGGCGTTTTACGTGTCGTTGCTGCGTTCCGAAGCGCGGCATTATCAGGATTATCTGGCGCTGGCGGCCCTGATTTCACCGCAGGATATCAGTGCCCGGGTGCGAAAGATTGGCGAAACCGAAGCGCGTTTGATTAGCCAGCCTGACCGCGAGCTGCGCTTTCACAGCGGAGTACCGGATTTCTGATGAATGCGGGGTTCGATCTGGCTGACCAACGCCACAGCCAGGGGCCGGCCCCCGCATTCAGACGACGCCGGCAAAATGAAAGCGCCCTACAGAGCTTTAAGCATCGTTACTTCACAGTCCACATGCCCGGTACAACCCATTGGTCCATCAATATGCTGGAAACCAAGATGCTCATACAGGCGTATCGCGCGAGTCAGTGATGCGGTGGTTTCCAGATAGCAGCGCTTAAAGCCGCGAGCGCGGGCATGCTCCAGCGCCTGAAGCGCAAGGCTGCGCGCCACGCCAAGGCCACGTGCTTCCGCCAGGAAATACATCTTCTGAAGTTCGCAGACGTCGGCATCCCCGCCCTGCAATGGCGCAATTCCACCACCGCCAACCACGTTCCCCTCAACCTCCACGACCCAGTAGGCGCTGTTCGTTTCGTTGTAAAGCTCATACAGATGATCGAGGTTCGGGTCAGATACCGTGTAGCCTTTATCTGCCGTTAAGCCAAACTCCGCAGAAACCTTGCGGATTATCGCAGCAATTTTGGGATTATCAGCAAGTGTCATCGGACGTACTTGCACAGTCAGAGTTGAGTGAAGCGCGGTTGTCATATATTCAGGCTCATAGCAGTTCAGCAGCAGGTAAGTGTAATAACATTGCTGAGACCATGATGCAATGCATGGCAGCGATATCCCGGTATGGTGAGGCTGACGATTTCATTGTTTGGACATCAGTCCCATGCTTAAATAGCATACAGCTGTACCGTGTAACTATTCTGACATATTATTGAGTCCTCTTATTTTCAGGAAGAAAATCTAATGGAAAAAAATACCTCGTACTCACAGCGACATCCGGTAATATTCCACGGCAGCGCCGGAGAGTATTTCTCAATCTGGTTAGTTAATGCATTATTGACCATGGTGACGCTGGGGATATATTCCGCCTGGGCTACCGTACGCCGTCGTCGCTATTTTTATGGCAATACTGAAATTGCCGGCGATCGTTTTGATTATCATGCCCGTCCGATGAATATTCTGATTGGCCGCATCGTTGTCTTTATTGGTCTGGTGCTGTTCTTTATTATCTCTTTTGTTTCTCCCTCGCTCACGCTGCTGTCGCTGCTGGCCTTTTTTACTCTGGTACCGTGGATTGTGATCCGCAGCTGGCGCTACAACGCGCTGATGAGCAGCTTCCGCGGAGTGCGTTTTAACTACCACTGCCGCATTGGACGTGCCTACTGGACGATGTACCTGGCACCGGTGCTGATGATTCTGGCGCTGGTGGTGGTGGTGGGTCTGATCGTTTCGGTGGGCGTGGCCATCGGGAATATCAGCACAACGCTTATCGTCGGCGCGGTCTGCTTTATTCTCTATCTGGTCGGGCTGGCGGTCATACAGGGGATCGTTGCTGCATTAAATTACGATCTGTATATCAATAATATGGCGTTTGGTCAGTTATCTTTTAACGCCGACCTCAGTAAAAAAGCGTTTATTAAAATGGTCTTTATCAGTTTTCTGATAATACTGCCGTTTCTGATTGTGGCGGGTCTGCTGATAGGCTCAATGTTTGCTTCAATCTTTTATGCCACAACAATGGGTGTAAACGATCCGGAAATGCTGGGTAATATAATGGGCGGGTACGTGCTGAATATTTTCCTGGCTTACCTGACCATTCTTTTCGGTGGGCTGGTGTCTTCTGCTTATGTCGTGGTGGTTATACGTAATTATGTTTTCGGCCAGACGCGACTGGGCGATAAACTGCGTCTGAAATCAACGCTGTCGACGGGAGCCTTCCTTGCCCTGACGCTGACCAATACGCTGATCGTTATCTTCACCCTCGGACTCGGCACCCCGATTGCCGAAATTCGCCTGGCGAGCTATCTGGCTAAATGCACCGAGCTGGAGGGCGATATTTCACTGAACGAGGTGATGGCTCATCATGATTCTGCCCGCACGGCGATTGCGGAAGAAGTGGTTTCTGCCTTCGATCTTAACCCTGGAATCTGAATTTGCAGCTTAACGGCTATTATCAATTCCCCGGGCGGGCAGCGCGTGAGGCTGCTCGCCTCACGTTGAACCAGCGGCATCTGGTGCTGGATTGCAACGAGCAGCGGCAGATTACGTTACTCAATGCGATAACGGTAACCGATGCGCTGGGTACGATCCCACTGACGTTGACCTTTGCCGACGGCGGACGCTTTGTGCCGGAGGACGATGCCGCGTTTCGCCAGTGGTGGCAGCAGCAACGCCGGCCCGGCCTGGTTCACCGACTGGAACAGCATGGACGCGGCGTGCTGCTGACCCTGCTGGCGACGCTGGCGGCTATCGCGTTTTATTTCTGGGTGATCCTGCCCGCTGCCAGCCGCATACTGGCGGAGCACATTCCTGCCTACATTGAGCGCCAGATCGGTCAGCACACTTTTACCCTACTTGAGCACTCCGGCTTCAGCAGCAGCCGACTGACGCCAGAGCAGCAGCAGCGCGTCAACCGACTGTTCAGCGAGGCGATATCGCCGGAGCTGAAGGAGGCTCCGACGCCGCTGCGGCTGAAGGTCCTGCATTTCTCCGGTGGGGCCAACGCGTTTATGCTGGCAGATGGCACGCTGATTGTCAGCGACGATCTGGTACGTATGGCGAAAAGCGATGACGCGCTGATGGCGGTGATGCTGCATGAGGCAGGCCATCACGAGTATCGTCACGTTATGCGTATGCTGGTGCGTTCGTCGCTGGTGTCGCTGAGTTATCTCTGGCTGACCGGTGACGTCAGTGGCATCGGGGATACGCTGTTGCATTCGGCGGCCTTTGTCGACCAGATGAAGTTCTCACGCAGTATGGAACGTGAAGCGGATGCGTATGCCGTTGCGCAGATGAAAGCTCAGGGACGTTCTCTGGCCGATATGGTGGCTGTCTATCGTCAGCTTGAGCAGTCGGCGCAGAAGGAGGGCGGCGGGATTAATCTGCCGGAATGGATGAATACCCATCCGGACATGCCAGCCCGAATTAAAGCTATTCAGGCCGCGGAATAAGTTGTCAAAGTACAGCGGTAAAAAAGGCCGCTCCTGAATCAGGAGCGGCCTTTTTACTGCGTCGGGGCGAACCTTTATCCGCTTCGCCCGTCACGATCACAGCGCGGCAATCACCGCCTGTTGCTCAACCAGCCTGGCTTTAGCCTGGCCGAAGTCAGCCAGACGCTCACGCTCTTTCGCCACTACGGCTTCCGGCGCGCGCGCCACAAAGCCCTCGTTCGACAGCTTGGCGGTGATTTTTTCCATCTCCACCTCAATTTTACCCACTTCTTTCGCCAGACGCTCCAGCTCGGCAGATTTATCCACCAGGTCGGCCATCGGGATCAGCAGCTCGGCACCGTCAACAATTTTGGTGACGGCAACCGGACCTTTCTCACCGGCAGGCAGCATTTCCAGCGTGCTGAGACGCGCCAGCGTTTTCAGGAAGTTGTGGTTATCGTTCACGCGACGCACCACGTCATCACTGCAGCCGCGCAGCAGTACGTCCAGCGGCTTCGCCGGAGAGATATTCATCTCGTTACGGATATTACGCACCGCAACAATCGCCTGCTTCAGCCATTCGGTATCGGCCATCGCGGCGGTATCCACCCGGCTTTCGCTGAACGCCGGCATCGGCTGCAGCATGATGGTGTCATCGCTGATGTTTTTCAGCACTTTCACCTGCTGCCAGATGGTTTCGGTGATGAATGGAATAATCGGATGCGCCAGGCGCAGCAACGCTTCCAGCACGGTTACCAGCGTGTTGCGCGTGCCGCGCAGCTGGGCTTCGGAACCGCCGTTCATTACCGGCTTCGCCAGCTCCAGATACCAGTCGCAGAACTGGTTCCAGGTGAACTCATACAGAATGTTGGCAGCGATATCAAAACGATAGCTGTCCAGCGCGCCGCGGTAGGCTTTCACGGTCTCGTTAAATTCCGCGAGGATCCAGCGGTCTGCCAGCGACAATTCCAGCTCGCCGCCGTTGAAGCCGCAGTCGTGCTCTGCGGTGTTCATCAGCACAAAGCGGCTGGCATTCCACAATTTGTTACAGAAGTTACGGTAACCTTCCAGGCGTTTCATATCCCAGTTGATATCGCGCCCGGTCGAGGCCAGTGCCGCCAGCGTAAAGCGCAGGGCGTCGGTGCCGTGCGGCTCAATACCGTTCGGGAACTGCTTCTCGGTGCGCTTGCGGATCTTCTCCGCCAGCTGAGGCTGCATCATGTTGCCGGTGCGTTTTTCCAGCAGATCTTCCAGCGAGATACCGTCAACCATATCCAGCGGGTCAATGACGTTACCCTTCGATTTGGACATCTTCTGCCCTTCATCGTCGCGGATCAGGCCGGTCATATACACGGTCTTGAACGGCACCTGCGGCTTGCCGTCTTCGTCTTTGATGAAGTGCATGGTCAGCATGATCATGCGCGCGATCCAGAAGAAGATAATGTCGAAGCCGCTGACCAGCACGCTGGTCGGGTGGAAGGTGCGCAGCGCTTCGGTGTTTTCCGGCCAGCCGAGGGTGGAGAAGGTCCACAGGCCGGAAGAGAACCAGGTATCCAGCACGTCTTCGTCTTGGGTCAGCACCACGTCGTCGGCAAGGTTGTTTTCCGCGCGCGCTTCCGCTTCGCTGCGTGCCACGTAGACATTGCCTTCGGCATCGTACCAGGCCGGAATCCGGTGGCCCCACCACAGCTGGCGGGAGATGCACCAGTCCTGGATATCCCGCATCCACGAGAAGTACATGTTTTCATACTGCTTCGGTACGAACTGGATATCGCCATTTTCAACGGCTTCCACCGCCACTTTCGCCAGTGGGGCAGTGCGCACGTACCACTGATCGGTCAGCATGGGCTCGATCACTACGCCACCGCGATCGCCGTAGGGCACGGTCAGATCGTGAGGTTTGATTTCGTCCAGCAGGCCCAGGGCATCGATCGCGGCCACAATCGCTTTACGCGCGGCAAAGCGCTCCAGCTTCTGGAACGCCTGGGGAATATCGGTGCTGTAGTCCTGGCACTCTTCGCCGTTGGTATCAAACACCTGAGCGGATTCGCGGATATCGCCGTCAAAGGTCAGGATGTTGATCATCGGTAACTTGTGACGACGGCCCACTTCGTAGTCGTTAAAGTCGTGCGCCGGGGTGATCTTCACGCAGCCGGTGCCTTTCTCCATATCGGCGTGCTCGTCGCCGACGATCGGAATGCGGCGGTTAACCAGCGGCAGGACGAGGAACTTGCCGATCAGGTCTTTATAGCGCGGATCTTCCGGGTTAACGGCCACGCCGGTGTCACCGAGAATGGTTTCCGGGCGGGTAGTGGCGACCACCAGATAGTCTTTACCGTCGGCGGTTTTCACCCCGTCTGCCAGCGGGTAGCGCAGGTGCCACATTGAGCCTTTGGATTCGCGGTTTTCCACTTCCAGATCGGAGATGGCGGTGCGCAGTTTTGGATCCCAGTTGACCAGGCGTTTGCCGCGGTAAATCAGATTCTCTTTATGCAGGCGAACGAAGACCTCTTTCACCGCGTTGGACAGACCTTCATCCATGGTGAAGCGCTCGCGTTCCCAGTCAACTGAGTTGCCGAGGCGACGCATCTGGCGGGTGATAGTACCGCCGGATTCAGCTTTCCACTGCCAGATTTTTTCGATAAACGCATCGCGGCCATAGTCCTGGCGGGTTTTGCCTTCTTCTGCAGCGATTTTACGCTCAACCACCATCTGGGTGGCGATACCGGCATGGTCGGTCCCCGCCTGCCACAGGGTGTTTTTCCCCTGCATACGCTGGTAGCGGATCATGGTATCCATGATGGTCTGCTGGAAGGCGTGGCCCATATGCAAGCTACCGGTGACGTTCGGCGGCGGGATCATGATGCAGAAGCTTTCCTGGTGGGTATCACCATTCGGTTTGAAGTAGCCCTGCTTTTCCCAGTGCTCGTAAAGCGGCTGCTCGATATCTTGCGGGTTATATGTCTTTTCCATTTCTGCTATGTCGTTGGTGGCAAGGGCGGCGTTGCCGTATTCAAGTGGAATCCAACGCTGCGATACACTTTGTAGCGATCGCGCGCCAGCTGTTTCAAAGATTCTTCATAGGGTACGAAGTCTATCACTTCATAGAAAGCGGTGGCAAAATCTGCAAACTGCGGCAGCAGGCTGATCAACAGGTCGCGCGGGGCGTTGCCACGACGCTGCGGCCATGCCAGCTCTACCGGCGCACCGTATTTCGGGCCTTCACCCGCCAGATTATGCGGTACAAAGGCGCTGGCAGGGCGCTGCCACAGCGCTTCATCCAGCCGGATGGCCTGCGCTTCGTCTTCGCAGGCTATCAACACGCGTTTGCCTTCACGCCAGCGGGCCCCCGCCAGATCGCAGACCAGCGCTTCCTGGGCGCTCAGCCCACCGACCGGCGTATCGGTTTCCAGCAGATAGAACGTTGCGTTTTTCATGTATCTGGCCTGGTTGGGGGGAAAACAGCAACGGCGGATCGAAGTCCGCCATTGCAGGGTCAGGTTATCAGCAGCAGGCGAAGGGACATCCGCCACGGCGGGAGGTGGTCCGCCCCCCGCACGATGCTGTTAATCGTCGCCGTTCAGACCGGCGCGGTTAAGCAGGAACTGAGACAGCAACGCGACCGGACGACCGGTTGCGCCTTTCGCCTTACCGGATCGCCATGCGGTACCGGCAACGTCGAGATGCGCCCAGTTGTACTTCCGGGCAAAGCGCGCCAGGAAGCAGGCGGCGGTAATCGCCCCGCCGGGACGGCCACCAATGTTCGCCATATCGGCAAAATTGGAATCCAGCTGCTCCTGATATTCGTCGGCCATTGGCAGACGCCATGCGCGGTCACCCGCCTGTTCCGACGCGCTGATCAGCTCGTGCGCCAGCGGATTGTGGTTCGACAGCAGGCCGCTGATATGGTGGCCCAGCGCAATCACGCAGGCGCCGGTCAGCGTGGCCACGTCGATCACCACTTCCGGCTCGAAACGCTCCACGTAGGTCAGCGCATCGCACAGCACCAGGCGGCCTTCGGCATCGGTATTCAGCACTTCGACGGTCTGACCGGACATGGTGGTCAGCACGTCGCCCGGACGATAGGCGCGGCCACCGGGCATATTTTCACAGCCCGCCAGCACGCCTACCACGTTGAGCGGCAGATTCAGTTCGGCGACCATCCGCATCACTCCGTACACCGACGCAGCACCGCACATATCGTACTTCATTTCGTCCATTGCTTCGCCCGGCTTCAGCGAGATACCGCCGGTATCGAAGGTGACGCCTTTACCGACCAGCACAATCGGGCGCGCTTCCGCATCCGGGTTGCCTTTGTACTCAATCACCGACATCAGCGATTCATTCTGCGAACCGGCACCAACGGCGAGGTAGGCATTCATCCCCAGCTCTTTCATCTGCTGTTCGCCGATGACGCGGGTGGTGATGTTCTTGCTGTAGGCGTCCGCCAGCTGACGCGCCTGTGAGGCAAGGTAGGCGGCGTTACAGATATTCGGTGGCATATTGCCGAGGTCTTTCGCTGCCTTCACCCCGGCGGCAATCGCCAGGCCGTGCTGGATAGCGCGCTCACCACTGGTCAGCTCGCGACGGGTGGGCACATTAAATACCAGCTTGCGCAGTGGACGACGTGGCTCAACCTTGTTGCTTTTCAACTGATCGAAGCTGTAAAGCGTCTCTTTGGAGGTTTCAACCGCCTGGCGCACTTTCCAGTAGGTGTTACGGCCCTTAACGTGCAGCTCGGTCAGGAAACAGACGGCTTCCATCGATCCGGTATCGTTCAGGGTGTTGATGGTTTTCTGAATGACCTGCTTGTACTGGCGCTCGTCCAGTTCACGCTCCTTGCCGCAGCCAATCAGCAAAATACGCTCAGAGAGAATGTTTGGCACGTGGTGCAGCAGCAGCGTCTGCCCCACTTTCCCTTCCAGTTCACCACGGCGCAGCAGGGCGCTGATGTAGCCATCGCTGATTTTATCCAGCTGTTCAGCAATCGGTGACAGCCGGCGCGGTTCAAATACGCCCACCACAATACAGGCACTGCGCTGTTTTTCCGGGCTACCGCTTTTTACACTGAACTCCATGCACTCTCCTGAATCTTAAAGACAACGGCGCTTGCTGCGGCTAGTATATGTCGCTTCCGTAACGAAAGTGCCGTTGCGTAAACGTCGTTTAGTTACGAACGTCAGATTGAGTTTCGGTGATAATTTTTGCTTTTTCATCACCAGAACGCGATTAATTGCCATACTATTTTAGCTATGGCATGGCCATTGATGAGAAAAAATGGCGTGTAAGCGATGAAACTAGCGATTTTCCTGCAAAAAGACAAGTTTTCACAGGCGTATTCAGCGTGATCATCATTAGATATCTGGTTCGGGAAATGCTTAAAAGCCAGCTGGCTATCCTGTTCATCCTGCTGCTTATCTTCTTTTGTCAGAAGTTAGTCAGGATTTTAGGAGCCGCGGTTGATGGCGAAATCCCAACAAATTTAGTACTGACATTATTGGGCCTTGGCGTGCCGGAAATGGCACAGCTTATCCTGCCACTGAGCCTGTTTTTAGCCATCCTGATGACGCTCGGCCGGTTATATACCGAGAGTGAAATCACGGTGATGCACGCCTGTGGGTTGGGCAAAAACGTGCTGGTCAAAGCGGCGATGGTGCTGATGCTGTTTACCGCGCTGCTGGCTGCGGTGAACGTTGGCTGGCTTGGCCCCTGGTCATCGCGCCATCAGAGCGAAGTGATGCAGAACGCCAAAGCTAACCCCGGTGCGGCAGCGCTGGCCGCGGGCCAGTTCCAGCAGTCCTCTGATGGTCAGTCGGTGCTGTTTATTGAAAACGTCAAGGGCAACCACTTTGACAATGTTTTCCTGGCGCAGCTGCGGCCAAAAGGCAACGCTCGCCCGTCAGTGCTGGTCGCCGATCGCGGCCAGATGACACAGCGCGCCGACGGTTCTCAGGTGGTGACGCTGGATAACGGTACCCGGTTTGAGGGGACGGCGATGCTGCGTGATTTCCGCATCACCGATTTCAAAAACTATCAGGCGATCGTCGGGCATCAGACGGTAACGCTGGATCCGAACGATTCCGCGCAGGCGTCGCTTTCGTCCCTGTGGCGGTCGGATAAAGCCGATTTCCGCAGCGAGCTGCACTGGCGACTGACGCTGATTTTCTCGGTGCTGGCGATGGCGCTGATGGTGGTGCCGCTCAGCGTGGTGAACCCGCGTCAGGGACGCGTGCTGTCGATGCTGCCTGCGATGCTGCTCTATCTGGTGTTCTTCCTGCTGCAAAGCTCCCTGCGCTCCAGCGGCGGCAAGGGTCGCATTGACCCGGCTATCTGGATGTGGGTGGTCAACCTTGGCTATCTGGGATTAGCGGTGCTGCTGAATTTGTGGGATACGGTGCCGATGCGTCGTCTGCGCGCGCGGTTTAACAAGAGAGGCACAGTCTGATGTTTGGCGTTCTTGACCGCTATATCGGTAAAACGATATTTAACACCATCATGGCAACGCTGTTTATGCTGGTGTCACTCTCCGGCATCATCAAGTTTGTCGACCAGCTGCGTAAAACCGGGCAGGGTGAATACACTGCCGCCGGAGCCTGGCTTTATACCGTGCTGAGCATACCAAAAGATATCGAAATCTTCTTCCCGATGGCGGCACTGCTCGGCGCGCTGCTGGGGCTTGGTACGCTGGCTCAGCGCAGTGAACTGGTAGTGATGCAGGCATCCGGCTTTACCCGCCTGCAAATTGCTGCCTCGGTGATGAAAACGGCGATCCCACTGGTGCTGCTGACCATGGCCATCGGCGAGTTTGTGGCGCCGCAGGGTGAGCAGATGGCGCGTAACTACCGCGCTCAGCAGCTGGTAGGGGGTTCGCTGCTCTCGACCCAGGGCGGGCTGTGGGCGAAAGACGGCGATAACTTTATCTTTATCGAACGGATTCGCGATGATAACCAGCTGGCTGGCATCAGCATTTACAGCTTTAATCACGACCGTCGCCTGCAGTCGGTGCGCTACGCGGCTTCGGCAAAATACAATGCCGGGAACAAGGTGTGGGAGCTGTCACAGGTTGACCAGTCTGACCTGACCGATCCGGAACAGGTGAAAGGCAGCCAGACGTTGAGCGGCGAATGGAAAACCTCGCTCACCCCCGACAAGCTGGGCGTGGTCGCGCTGGACCCGGAGGCGCTGTCGATTCGCGGCCTGTATAACTACACCAAATATCTTGAGCAGAGCGGGCAGACGCCCGGTCGCTATCAGCTGAATATGTGGAGCAAAATCTTCCAGCCGCTGTCGGTGGCGGTGATGATGCTGATGGCGCTGTCGTTTATATTTGGTCCACTGCGTAGCGTGTCGATGGGCTTCCGCGTGGTGGTGGGGATCAGCTTCGGCTTCCTGTTCTACGTGCTGGATCAGATTTTTGGACCGCTGAGCCTGGTCTACCATATTCCACCGCTGCTGGGTGCGCTGCTGCCAAGCGCGGCGTTCTTTGCGCTCAGCGTCTTCCTGCTGCTGAAGCGACGGTAGCGTCGTCCGAAACCGCTGAACGGCGCATAAAAGCGTGGTCCTGCCACGCTTGCCGTTTCACCGATGCGCCGGAGGCGGTACGAGGCGGCTACTGCGCTGTCTGGATCAGCATCGGGAGCAGTGACAGCAGGTAGAGCAGCAGCCCAATCGCGCCGCCCACCACCGTGCCGTTGATACGGATACGCTGTAAATCGCGGCCGATATTCAGCTCCACCTGATGCGACATATCGGCGGCATCCCAGCTTTTTACCGTGTCGCTGATATGGCGGCTGAGAAAGGCGGAGAACTCCGGTGCCACGCCAGCGGCCGCCTCTTCCAGATGCTGGT
Source organism: uncultured Erwinia sp. (assembly GCA_913775305.1). Classification (GTDB taxonomy): domain Bacteria; phylum Pseudomonadota; class Gammaproteobacteria; order Enterobacterales; family Enterobacteriaceae; genus Erwinia. Next base: position 42,424 of record CAJYIY010000042.1, read on the forward strand.
TCAGCGATTTTCTCAGAATTTCATCCTGCATCAGCGTTTCGCCAAACCACTGTCCGGCGGCGCTGACCTTCCCGTGCAGGCGGGAGTCCTCGCGGCTGAGATCGTCCTTCAGCCAGCCGCGCAGATCGCCCCACAGCTGGGCGATATAGCCGTTCAGCGCCTCGTCCTCTTTCAGATAACGCTTCACCTCTTCGGCCTTCTGCGCCATCTCCGGATCGCTTTTCAGCCGCACGATCAGCCGCTGCACCGCGCCGTTAAAACCCTGGCGCAGCGCGTGGGTAGGATCGTTTTCAATCTCGTACAGTATCGATTGCACCGCGCTCGCCGCCAGATCGGCGCTCTTTTCCCCCAGCCACTCGCTGGGCAACACTTTCTCTTTCAGCGGATGCTCGCGCTTCAGCCAGCGCACCACCTGCAGGGCAATGAATTCGTGGGTTGCGGGCCGGTTGATCAGCTGCAGCACCTGAGCGAGGGCGTCGTCCAGCAGCTGCTGGTGGCGATTGTTTTTGGTCAGGCTTTCGAGGATCAGCGCGGATGACTGGCTGAGGTCCACTTTATCGATCGCCTTGTGGATTGCCTGACGCATAAACTGTTGAATGCGCCGATCGTCGGCCATATCGAGGAAGCCGCGCACCATTTTCAGCATATAACCGCTGAGACGTGCAGCATTTTCCTCTTTACTCAGCCACGCCGCGAAGATGTGCGCCGGATCGTGGCGGCGGATCAGTTCCAGCAGCGACCCGGTATTAAGGAACTTATCCTGTACGAACAGCGCGAGGTTATCGGCAATGCGATCCTTGTTGCGTGGGACAATTGCCGTGTGGCGGCCAACCAGCGGGATCGGCACCCGGCGAAACAGAGCACTGACCGCGAACCAGTCCGCCAGTGCGCCCACCATTGAGGCCTCGGCCACCGCCTTCAGCCCACCTACCCACAGGCCTGGCGGGTAGTACAGCGGCCAGATTAGCGTGGCGAGAAACAGCAGTGCCGCGCCGGCCAACAGCAGTAACGGCAGACGCTTTGCCTGCCTCAGTTCATATTCTTTATCCATAAGATGCCTACTTCTTCCTGCCACCCTTGATACTGCCCAGCACGCCGCGAAGGATCTGATTGGTGATCTGCCGCGCGGCGCTTTTCGCCACGCTCTGTATCACGCCGTCGCGCCTGCCGCCGCGAGGCCCGGTACTGCCGAACAAAATATTCTTCAGCTCGCCGAGGATGCCGCCATCTACCGCCACATTGTTGCCTTTAGTGGACGGCGCGCCGGCCCGATCGCTGGCTTCCTGCGCACCCTGCTGCAGTTTTTCCCACGCGGATTCGCGGTCCAGCACCTCATCATACTTGCCGTAAAGCGGCGAGTTATTGATCAGACCGTTGCGTTCATCGTCGGCGATCGGACCCATTCGCGATCCGGGCGCGATGACCATCGCGCGCTGCACCACCGACGGGCTGCCTTTCTCATCCAGGAACGAGATCAGCGCTTCGCCGGTGCCCAGTTCCTGAATGGCGGTGACGGTGTCGACATCGGGACTGGCGCGCAGGGTTTCCGCCGCGGCTTTGACCGCTTTCTGATCCCTCGGCGTGAATGCGCGCAGCGCGTGCTGTACGCGGTTTCCGAGCTGTCCAAGTACCCTGTCAGGAATATCCGCCGGGTTCTGCGACACAAACCAGACGCCTACCCCCTTTGACCGTATCAGGCGGATTACCTGCTCGATTTTATCCAGCAGCACCTGGGGGGCGTTGCTGAACAGCAGATGCGCCTCATCGAAGAAGAACACCAGCTTAGGTTTATCCACATCGCCCGCTTCCGGCAGCTGTTCATAAAGCTCAGACAGCATCCACAACAGAGTGGTGGCGTACAGCTTCGGCATCGTATAAAGCTTTTCGGCGGCCAGAATATTGATGATGCCGCGACCGGCCTCGTCGGTGCGCATCCAGTCGCGGATATCCAGCATCGGTTCGCCGAAAAAATATTCCGCTCCCTGCTGCTCCAGCGTCAGCAGCCCGCGCTGTATCGCCCCGACCGAGGCGCTGTTGATATTGCCGTACTGGCCCTGGAAGGCTTTGGCGTTATCGCCGATGTACCTTGTCATCGCCCGCAGATCTTTAAAATCGAGCAGCAGCAGGCCCTGGTCATCTGCCACGCGGAAGATGATTTGCAGCACGCCGCTTTGCACCTCGTTGAGGTCCAGCAGACGCGCCAGCAGCAGCGGGCCGAGATCGCTGACCGTGGCCCGGACCGGATGGCCGCGCTCGCCAAAGATATCCCAGAGCACAGCCGGATTGCTCTGCGGCTCCCAGTCGGTTACGCCAATGCTGGCGAGCCGCGCACTCAGCTTTTCAGAACTGACCCCTTCTTTCGCCACGCCGGTGAGGTCGCCTTTCACGTCCGCTAAAAAGACCGGCACGCCGATGGCAGAGAAGCTTTCGGCAATTTTTTGCAGCGTTACGGTTTTCCCGGTGCCGGTTGCCCCGGTGATCAGGCCATGGCGGTTCGCAAAGGCGGGCAGCAGATGCAGCAGGTGTTCAGGCGTTCGGGCAATCAGCAGCGGTTCGGTCATCGTCAGATATCCATCGGGTTGAAGGCGGGGATTATTCTTCAAGCATAGCAGGCAGGCTTCGGCAGTTGTACGGCAGTCTGCTACGGATATGTTGACTGCCTCAACCCGTGCGGGCTTACGTCAAGCCAGATGATCTGCACCAGCGCAAAGGGATAACGGGGAGCTGCCTCCCCGCAGCGGCTCAGCCCAGTGCGCGCACGATAAATCTGCTGACGCGGCGCAGCACCTCATCCTTATTGGTTTCATTAAAAATCTCATGCTGCGCACCGCGGTACAGTTCGCGGTCAAAATCACTGCCGCGCAGCTTATTCAGCGTCTGCTGGCTTTCGCCAGGCAGCACCAGCTTATCTTCCTCACCGTGCAGCCACAGCGTGGGCAGGCTGCCGAAGCCCGGCCCGTGATGGATTGTGCTGAGCATGTCACACAACGCCCCCAGCGTAGCGCGCTTAAACGGCCCGTGCCACACCAGCGGATCGGCCTGATAGCGTTCACCCACTTCCGGATCGCGGGACAGCGTGTGAATATCCAGCGGCGTGTCGGGGATCTCTGCCAGCTGATACATATCGCTAATCTGCGTGCTTTCCCCCAGCAGTGGGCCGGAGAGCACCAGTGCGCGAACATCATCGGCGAAACGCTGCACGTAGCGCGTGGCGATCATCCCGCCCATCGAGTGACCAATGATCACCAGCGGCAGGTCGGGAAACTGTTGACGCACCGATGCTACCGCCAGATGAACATCGTCCACTACGGCTTCAAAATCCTCAATCAGTACGCGCTCGCCCTGCGACAGCCCGTGGCCGAGATGGTCGGGACCAAACACATAGCCGCCCAGCACATTTAATTTCCCGGCAACGTGATGATAGCGGGCCAGATGCTCACCGTAACCGTGCACCAGCAGCACCAGAAAACGTGGCTGCGGCACCGGCCAGTGATGCAAAGCGATATTGCCCAGATGACCCGAGAACTGACTAAGTCGGTAATCAGACATGGCGTTAACCTTATTATTTTTCAGGTAGGGAAAATCATCCTGACGACTGTCGGGGTGGTTGTCTTTGACTATTCATGCCGGATGTGATCGGTATCCGTAAAAAAGGGCTGCATCACGCAGCCCTTAAGGGAACGGAGAGGGGACAGCCTCACCGCCATACAAGCGTGGTTCATTACGCGATAAACTTCCACCCCTGCTTCAATACAAAATCGCAGGCCCGGGTTTTTACCTTTTTGCCAAGCGGCGTTTCACCCAGCGCCTTCAGGTTCACCTGCTGATTGTTACCGGTGTTCAGCAACCCCATCAGCCCCTGCTGAAAATCGGTGGACTGCTGCTGCTTCTGCGTATCCTCCAGGCCCAGCTTACTGAACAGCTGCTCCTTTAGTGAGGAAACGTTGTTATCAACCAGATTGTTCTTTATGCAGTACTGCAAAATACCGGCGGCGTTGGTCATGGTGTGGGCACTCAGCGACTGACTGCCGCCGCTCAGCAGCCCGGCCAGCGCCGCCAGCGAGGTCCCGTTTGGTGCGGCAGACTCCTGGGTGCTGCCGCTGTCGCTCTGCGAACGTTGCTCCAGCGCATTGACGGTGGCGCTGAGCCGATCCTGCCAGCCGGTCGTATCGGCTGCTGCGGAAAAGAGGGTACCGGAAAGGGAAAGCGCCATTACCAGACGGGTAAATTTAATCATGATTATGCCCTGTTAACGTTCTGTCATCATCCTGGCCGCCAGCAAACTGAAATGCGGCAATCGGCTGTTCCGACTGCCAAAATGCAGCCGAGTTCCACCAGCGCCTGGCGTACAGCAGTGAATGCCAAAGAAGGGGGAACATCCGGCTTAATGGTGGGAAGAACGCCCCGGTCTCGCTGGATTTTTCAGCACTTGATGGCAGTGAATGAGAATTTGAGTTGCGTAAACAGGGGGTAACGGTATAATCGCCACGTTTTCCGCATACCCTTCAGTGCCGAAGTGGCGAAATCGGTAGACGCAGTTGATTCAAAATCAACCGCCGCAAGGCGTGCCGGTTCGATTCCGGCCTTCGGCACCATCGGAACATCAATAGACGTCAACGGACGTCTTTTTTTGTGCCTGAAATCCAGTATTTACTCATTATTCCCGCTATATTAACTCTCTCAAGGTCAACCGACTTCAACGTACATCTACCAACAGATGTTGGTACAGGTGATGGTATTTCCGGTTCGATAATGCTTGTACCAACAGGGAGGGGATGAGCATGGCTCTAACAGATATCAAAGTCAGAACAGCCAAGCCAACAGATAAGCAATATAAGCTGACCGATGGCAACGGTATGCATCTTCTCGTCCATCCCAATGGTTCTAAGTACTGGCGTTTGCAGTACCGTTTTGACGGCAAGCAAAAGATGCTGGCACTTGGGGTATATCCTGAAATCACATTGGCGGATGCTAGATCACGCCGCGACGAAGCGCGTAAGCTGTTGGCGAATGGCGTCGATCCAAGAGACAAAAAGAAAAGTGATAAGGTTGAGCAGAGAAAAGCCCATACTTTTAAAGAGGTGGCGATTGAGTGGCATAGCACCAATAAAAAGTGGTCTGAAGATCATGCCCATCGTGTGCTAAAAAGCCTGGAAGATAATCTCTTCGCAGAGCTCGGGGAGCGTAATATCACGGAATTAAAGACTCGCGATTTATTAGCACCTATTAAAGCCGTGGAGATGTCTGGACGTCTTGAGGTTGCTGCCCGTCTTCAACAGCGAACCACAGCAATCATGCGTTATGCTGTGCAGAGTGGATTGATTGATTATAACCCCGCTCAGGAGATGGCTGGGGCAGTTGCTTCTGGAAACAGGCAACATCGTCCGGCACTGGAGTTAAAGCGCATCCCTGAGTTACTTGAGAAAATAGATGGCTATACCGGCAGGCCGCTAACCTGCTGGGCAACAGAACTTACTTTGCTTATCTTTATTCGCTCCAGTGAGCTGCGTTTTGCTCGCTGGTCAGAGATAGATTTTAAAACGTCAATGTGGACAATCCCGCCGGAACGAGAGCCTATTCTAGGAGTGAAACATTCTCATCGCGGTTCAAAAATGCGCACACCGCATCTGGTTCCGCTTTCTAAGCAGGCATTGGCGATCCTGAAACAGATAAAACAGTTTTGTGGGGAGCACGAGCTGATTTTCATTGGCGATCACGACCCGCGTAAACCCATGAGTGAAAACACGGTTAACAGTGCCCTACGGGTTATGGGTTACGACACTAAAGCTGAGGTTTGCGGTCACGGCTTTCGTACAATGGCCTGTAGTTCGTTAATTGAGTCAGGGCTATGGTCGAAGGATGCGGTTGAAAGGCAGATGAGCCATATGGAACGCAATTCGGTGCGGGCGGCGTATATCCATAAAGCGGAACATCTGGATGAGCGCAAGTTGATGTTGCAGTGGTGGGCTGATTTTCTGGATGCGAACCGGGAGAAAGGGATTACGCCGTTTGACTATGCGAAGATCAACCGGGGAGCAGGTCAACGGAGGAACATATCAAAAACAGGCAGACACACAATTTAAATTACAGTCTCTTTCATCGATTTTTGTCCATTATGATGACACTCTATATTCGTATTGAAATCACAGTAATACAGTGCATTTTTTAGTAATATTTAACCTATTGATTATTTCAAGGAATAATGACCGTTGAAATTTGCACAAGCTCTCAGCATTCTCTCAAAGTCTTCACCGTATGCGGTCAGTACCGAGAGAGAGCACTATCAAGATCACCTCGTTGGATTCAAGAGATACATATACATCACGACAGATATAGAAGCGGATTTTAAAAAAGCACTCCTATCTGCTAAGTCCAATCAAGTCATCTTCCTATGCGGAAGTAGTGGTGATGGCAAGTCTGAGATCTTGACGCAGTACAGCCAAAAGCACAAAGTGACTCATGACTTCCATTTGGATGCGACTCACAGCTTCAATCCAAGCCAGACAGCCATTCAAGCTCTTGATCAAAGATTCACCCAGTTCAAGCAAAGTCATAAACCACTTGTTGTGGGTATTAACGTTGGTATGCTCGGCAATTATGCAGAAGAAGGTTCCAAAGAGCATAGCGACATCAAAAAGGTGCTCAGAGACTTTCTCTCTCGTAAGCGATCAGCAATTCCAAAGCAATATGTATTCTTGGATTTTGAAGACTATCCAAAATTCACCTTCAATGCTGAGGGCTGTGCATCAGACTTTGCAGAAAAATTTCTAAAAAGATTGACAGCACAAACGCTTGAGAATCCTTTCTATGCGCTTTATGACAAAGAGCTCAAATCTCTAGGTCATACTCGCCTGACTGTAAATATCCCTGTAAAAAGAACCATTCACTTTTAGAGGTCTTCCGACATACTGAATATGTCCCCAGAAGGAGATCGCCATGCGTAAAGCAAGATTCACCGAACACCAGATTATCGCCGTT